>DASQMW010000216.1:0-7563 GCA_035645295.1 Archangium sp. | reverse complement strand
GTGTGCTCGAGGAAGTGCAGCGCATGGGCCGTGCCGTGTCCGGCCCCCAGGAGCCCCGCCTCCGGTGGCGTCTGGGATGGGGCGTGGCGAGCGCCGTCACGGGAGGCGCCCTGCTCCTCGCGCTGGTGCGTCTGGCCCCCGGGACCCAACCCCCGAGCACCCTCCCCGCGCCCCTGAGCCACGAGGTGCCCACGGCTCCCGGGACGTCGGACTTCAACGCCTGGCTCGCGGACACCACTCCCCAGGGGCAACCCGTGCTCGCCCGGCCTCTGCCGAAAGAGCCCTTCAAGGGACAGAAGCGCCCCCCCTGCACTCGCTACGTCGAGGTCGAGCTCGTCGGCGCCTGCTGGGCACCTCACGAACTCAAGGCCCCGTGCCCGGAGACCCTCTTCGAGTACCAGGGCAAGTGCTACCTGCCCTCGTTCAGTGCCAAGCCGCCGCCCTCGTCGCTCGGGCAGTAAGGGGCGCGGGGCCGCTCGCTTCTGGCCCCGGTTTCGCTCGTCTTCCCCTCTCGGAACGAGTCCTTTGACACCTCCCCCGCGGGAGGAGCTCTGGCAGGACCCGGACGTGGCGGGTGCGTACTACTCGCAGGGGCCCGGGCTCGCTCCGGACGCGGTGCAGTTGCTCGCCCAGAAGGCCATCGTCGCGGTCGGCATGGACGTGCCCTTCATCGATCCCGTCAACCCGGGTCAGCGCGACGCGGGGCGGTGAGGCCAACCTCCGGCAGGCGGCCTCCCCATTTATCCCTGGCGAGCCTCTCCAGCCTGTATTAACAGGCAAAACCCGCCATACTGGAGAGACGATGAGCGAAGGCCGGGATGACAAGACCCTGGGGGGGTTGGGACGCCGTCAACTGCTGATCGGGGGGGCGGTGACGGCCGCTGCCGCCGCCGCGCCGGACTGGCTGTTGCCCACGGCGCGTGCCGCGACCCCCAGGGAGTGGGTGGGCGCCGGGACCTTCCGGCACATCTACGATCCAACGCCGGGCGTCACCCTGGGCCGCTACATCAACGACCACTGCCTCATCCGGGGCCGGGATGGCCGCTGGCACCTGTACGGCATCACGGGGGACTCCGCTCCCCCGGGCCAGTTTCCCGATGGCTCCAAGGAGATCCGCTTCGCCCACGCCACCGCGTCGAGCCTGAGCGGACCGTGGACCAACGCCACGGACGCGCTCGTCCTCAATCCCAACTACTACGGGGAGCAGCACCTGTGGGCGCCGCATGTCGTCGAGAGCGGCGGCAAGTACTACATGTTCTATTCGGCGGGTGGCACCACGGGCGCCGCCATCAACCTGGCGACCTCGACGGACCTGTATAACTGGACACGGCTGCCCTCCGGTCCGCTGTTCCGGGGACTGGCGGCGCGTGACACGTACGTCATCCGGATTGGCACCCAGTGGGTCATGTACTACTGCGAGGTGGCGGCCGCGGGGTCCAACCACATCGTCGCCTGCCGGACGAGCACGGACCTCATCAACTGGAGCGCGCCCCGGACGGTCTTCACCGACCCCAGCACCGAGCGCAACTCCCCCTCGGTGACCGAGTCCCCCTTCGTCGTCAATCGCGGGGACTGGTGGTACCTCTTCATCGGGCCGCGCAACGGCTACACGGGCACGGACGTCTACGCCAGCCTGGACCCGATGTCCTTCCCGCTCGGCAACTACGCTGGCCACGTGCCGGCACACGCCGCCGAGGTCATCCAGGACGGGACGACGTGGTGGGTGACGGGAGCGGGTTCCTTCTCCCGAGGCGTCTACCTGGCACCGCTGCACTGGCGGAGCACCCCGCCGGTGTGGCAGAGCCCCCGCAACCCCGAGGTCGCGCTCGACGTGAAGGGCCGGCTGCAGGTCTTCGCCCTCGATCCGGCCGATCGCAGCATCCTGCGGCGCGCCCAGACGAATCCCTCCACCAACACCTGGGGGGAGTGGGAAGTCTTCGGCGGGCCTGCCGCCGCGGTGCCCACCGTGGGGCGCAACCAGGATGGACGGCTGGAGGTCTTCGCGGTCAACGCGGACACGACGCTGTCACGCCGCATCCAGCTGGCGGATGGCACCTGGGGCCCGTGGACGTCCTTCGGAGGCCCGGCCGGAGCGGCACCCGCCATCGGCCGCAACCTCGACGGCCGGTTGGAGGTGTTCGTGCTGGGACCGGCCGGTGACTACATCGTCCACCGGTGGCAGAACAGCGCCAACGCGGCCGCCGACGACTGGAGCGCCTGGGCACAGTTCGGTGGTGCCGCGGGAGCGCCGCCCGTCGTGAGCACCCACCTGGACGGCCGGCTCGAGGTCTTCGTGCCAGGCCCCGCGGGCGCCTACCTCGCCCATCGCTGGCAGAACACGGCCAATGGAAGCTGGAGCGCCTGGGACACCACCTTTGGAGGTCCGGTGGCAACGTCCCCCACCGTGGCGAGGGATCCGCGGGGAATCCTCGAGGTGTTCGCCCTGGCGCCGGTCGGCGTGGGCGTGCACATGCGCCCGCAGGCGCAACCCTCGGGGGGCTGGGCGGGGTGGAGCCAGTTCGGCTCCTGGTCCGAGCGCCCGCCCACGGTCGTCGCGAGCAAGGACGGACGGCTCGAATCGTTCCTCGTCCAGCCGGGCGGCACGCAGCTCACCCACCGGTGGCAGAACAACACCACCGACGGGAGCTGGCACGAGCTGGAGGTATTCGCCGAGGGGCCCATCGCCTCGTCGCCCAGCGCGGCGCTGGATGCCGGGGGCCTGCTCCACGTGTTCCTCGTCGCCCCCGACGGCAGTGTGCGCGAGCGGGTCCAGGTGGCGCCCAGCGGCGGCTTCGGCGGATGGCAGGCCTTCGGAACCCGCCGGATCGCCGCGGTCCCGAGCGGCTCACCGACGTAGCCCCAGGCTCGTGAGCGGCAAGCCGGCCGAGCTGCCGAGGCAGCTCATTCGGACCAGAGGAGCGACTGGGGAGAGGCGCATTCTACAGGCACTGTCCTCCCCTCCTGTCTGGACGCTTCGAGGTCAGCTCGGCAGGAAGCGGACCGGCATCTTCACCGGACCGCTCGTGATGAGCCCCCGGTTCCACACCACGCCCTCGGGGATGAGCGAGAAGCCGCTGAACCGGTCGAGCAGTGCGTCGAGCCCCGCCTGGGCCTCGAGCTTCGCCAGGAAGGCCCCGAGGCAGTAGTGGCTGCCATACCCGAAGGAGATGCCCGTCTGCTCCCTATCGAGGTCGAAGCGGTCGGGGTGGGAGAACCGGGCCTCGTCCCGGTTGGCGGAGGCGATGAGCGGGAGGACGCACGCGCCGCGCTCGATGCGCACGCCTGACAGCTCCACCTCGCTCATGACGATGCGGGGCAGTCCCCGTACCGGTCCATCGTAGCGCAGCATCTCCTCGATGAACTTCGGCAACAGCTTGCGGTCGGCGCGCAGCCGCGCGAACACGTCGGGGCGCTCCGCCAGCAACCGCAACGCGTGGGCGAAAAGGAAGCTCGTGGTTTCGAGCCCCGCGGCGAGCAGGTTGAAGGCCAGCCCGATGATCTCCGGGTCGCTGAGCCGCTGGCCATCGGGGCCTCCCTTCACGATGAGGCCCATCACATCATCGGCGGGCTGGGTGCGCCGCATGTCGATGACCTGCTGCACGTAGCGCTTCATCTCGGCGATGGTGTCGCGGGTGCGGGTCACGTGCTCCTCGTTCTCGGGAACGGGCGTGACTCCGACGATCACCTCCGTCCAGCGCTTGTAGTGGCGCTCGAGCGCGGGGTCGAACCCCAGCAGGTCGCTCATGGCACGAGCGGGCAGCGGGGCGGCGAATGCCTCCATGAAATCCGCCTGGCCCTGGAGGAGCAATCCATCCGCCAGCCGGGCGGCGTTCGCGCGGACCCTCTCACTGAGGCGGTTGATGGCCGCGGGGGTGAAGGCGCGGCTGACCAGGGAGCGCAGGCGGCCGTGCTCCTCGCCGTCGGAGGCGACCAGGGATTGGGCCAGTGGATTGTCGCCCGCCCACTCCGGCTGCCATGCGACCCGGAAACCTTGGGAGGAGAAGATCTCCGGATTCTTGAGGACGTACTCCACGTCCTTGTACCGGGTGATGGCCACGAGTCCGCCGGGATCGACACGGCAGACCGGACGCTCACGTCTCAATTCCGCGTACAACGGATAGGGATTCATGCGGTGCGCGAGCGCCATCACGTCTGGAGTCGAATGCATCGGGTCCCTCTCCGGGGTTGAAACGAAGGGTCAGGGAACGAACTTCCAGGTCTGGGTCACCGCGGGCTGAAAGCAGTGGACGTGGGCGGTAGTGGTGCTGGGCACCTCCTGGACGACTCCCGCTCCGTAACCCCGCGCCTGACACCACCTGCTGACCTCCAGCCGCGATTCCGCCGAGGTGAGGCTGCCCATGGAGGCGGGCCCGAGCTGCGACCGGGCAACATCCTGGATGAGCCCCGAATTGAAGCAGCCCACCCACGGCCGGGAGGTCATCTCGAAGATCATTCCGCTCGTCCACCCCAGGCCCCGGCACCACCGGTGCGCGGCGGCGGTGCAGTCACTGGACAGGGAGACCCGCTCATCGGTGCAGCCCGCGTGACGGCGCGCCAGCTCCTCGAAGGTCACCCCCAGGCTCTGGTGCTGGATGGGCGCACACGCCACACCCACCTCCGTGCTGGTGGCGGAGGCGGGAACTCCCAGCAGGGAGATGGGCGGGCGGTTGCCGATGACCTGCTGGAGGGTCTCGTAGAAGTTGGTGGCGCTGCTCAACGCGTCATCGGCCCCACGCTGCGCGCAGACGCGGTGCATGGATACGGCGCACGCCTGCGAGCCCAGCGCCGACAGGCTGTTGCAGGAGGGGTGCTGCTGATTCATGACGAACTGGCCTCCGGTGGGCTCTTCCTGGATGGCGGCCTCCTTGCAGTCCGCTCCGTGCGTCGTCAGGCAGATGCTGCGGTTGGAGCGCGCATGGGTGAAGAAGCGCACCTCGTCGATGAAGCCCGTGAACGAGCCCTCCCCGGTGGCCGGGCAGCTCTGGGTATCGAGGTTGGGGCCGGCGCCAATGGAGAGCGTCCCCGTGCCCAACCGGAAGGAGCCGGGTGCGGTGGGCAGCGCGCGCCCCGTGGCCTTGCCGTTGATGTACTCACCGAACTGTCCCGTGGCCCCATCCCAGGTATAGGCCAGGTGCGTCCAGACTCCCTTGGGCAGCGGCTGGCTGAACCCCAGGCGCACCCGCTGCCCATTGAGCACGAACGACATGTGCACCGCGCCGTTCGCCTCGTAGATGAGATCCAGGCCCCCGGGCTTCGCCAGGAGGTAGCGGTAGGGATTGCCCGTGCAGCCCTGGTTGATGGCGGGGTCCGGGCGGATGGCGAGCTGCACGGTGAAGCCACGCACGAGGGCCCCCACGCCCGGAATGCTGTTGCTGGAGTCGATCAGGTTCACCCTGGCGGCGCCTCCGCCGGAGACCACCAGGGCCTTGCCCTTGCCGTGCGGCTCCCACAAGGAGCCCGAGGGCGGCTGCGTCACGTCGTTCTTCTCGGAAATCCGCGCCGTGCCCACGAGCGTGCCCGTGAAGAAGCGGCCCGCGCCATCGGGCGTGCGCGTGAGATCATACGTTCCGGTCCGGGTGACCAGCTCGTTCATGGGCAGGAAGATCAACTGGAAGGGATTGAGCAGCTCTCCCAGGTCGACCTCGTTGTAATCCGCCGTGTTGCTGCCGAAGAGCGCGAGCACGTCGTGCGTCTTGGTGACGGGGAGGAAGCGGGTCTCGTTGCTCGAGCCCGGCGGGAAGTTCTGGGAGGGAGCGCGCTCCTGCTCGAAGTTCCACATGGGTCCCGAGTAGAAGAGGTGCGCGATGTCCTGCCGGTCCGTGTTGAGGCTCCCGTCGATGTGATGGGCGATCCACCCCGTGTCGGCGCCGATCAGGCTCATCGCCTCGCGACGCCCGCCCGCGGCCCCGGTGAACCCGACGGCGGCATAGAGGACGTTGCGGCCCTCGTGGTCTACCCAGGGATAGGCGGCACGAATCAGGTTGCCACCGGCCACGGTGTCACCGAACTCCTCGCCGGTGGCTGCCTTCATCCGCTGCCAGGCCAACGGGTAGCGCTTGAGGCCCGGGTTGGGGTCGTTGAACATCATGGACAGCGGCCGGGGCTCACTCCACCCCGTGGCGGCGCAGGGCGTGGAGTTGTAGCTGTACATCAGGTGATCGATGGCGCCGTTGTTGAGGGGACCGCCCTGGAAGAGGAGCAGCCGCCCGTCCGAGGTCATCGTCGGCTCGATGCCCAGGATGGGGGCGCCCGAGACGGTCTTCAGCTCCTCCAGCGGCCCCGTGGAGAAGGAAGCGATCTCCGCCTGGACCGTGAAGGGCTGGTTGACCCGGACATCCGCGGTCCGGCGGCGGAAGCGGTTCGGGCCGTTGAACATCATCGAGTCGAAGATGAACGGCTGGTAGACGGCGACGCCGCTGCTGAGCGTGTAGGGCTGCGCCGGGTCGAGGAAGCAGAAGGCCAGCGCGTTCTCTCCGTTCCTCACCTGGATCGTCTTCCCCGGGGAGAAGGCACTCGAGAAGCCCGGCTTCCCCTCGGCGTCGTAGGTCACCGCCTCGGGCCGGAACACGCGAGCCCTCCAGGCCGTGGTCGTCGTCGTGTGATCCTCCCCCACGTTGCCGATGAAGAGCCGGCCATCGAGGCTCGAGGTGTGGCCGTTGGAGCCGAAGGGCGTCGGGATGCGCGTATTCACCAGGGAGGGCCGCGTCGCCGCCATCACCTCCGTCGCGGACAGCGCGAGTCCAAGCAGGGGGACGAGGAAGCGCGACAGCGTACGCGGACGGGGCCAGGAACGGAGGGAAGGGTCCATGCGGGGGCTCCTTGAAATAGAAGACCCGCCATAACAGATTTCCAAGATATCCTGGAAGAACCCTCGAAACCTTCAGCTCCGTCACCGGCCCGAACAGGGCACGCGCTACCGCCAGGCGCCCACGAAACTCCGAAGTCCACCCTCGGGCAGTGGAGCCTGCGCGACGGCCCGCCCGAGCCCACGCCGGGCGAGAACGCCCCGTTGGCGCCGGGCGTGCGGAGCGCCTGAGCCGGGAGACCCCTTCGCGCCCAGGGACCGGGGGTCCCTGGGCGTCGGGGAGCGCCTGACTACACGTCCGGCAGCATGAAGCCGATGCGGGCCGCCTGCGCGTACGCGGGGAAGCCGCCCGCTACCGCGGCGGAGAGATAGCCCGCGAGGTTCGGGAACACGTAGTCCCGCTCCGCCGTCGTCGAGAGGCCCAGCCACGAGGCGATTGAGTAGGCGTACTGCTCGACGCTCAGCGTGGGAATCCAGCGCCCCTTGGTGTCCACGGTGTTGGGGTTGTTCGCTCCCCCATTGGACAGGTCCAGGCTGGGGTAGGTGCCGTAGAGCCGGCGTCCCTGGACGCGGTCGCCGAGCACCAGCATGTGGCTGCCCCAGCCGTGGTCCGTGCCGCGATCGGAGTTCTCCACCAGCGTCCGGCCGAAGTCGCTCATGGTGAAGAGCGTGGCCTGCGGCGGGAGCCCACCGAAGATGGAGGCCGTCTGGAGCACGTCCATCGCCCGCTGGAAGGCATCGAGCGCGAAGTCGAGCTG
>DASQMW010000215.1:0-2682 GCA_035645295.1 Archangium sp. | reverse complement strand
GACGAGACGGGCGCGGGAGTCCTGGAGCATGAAGGCCAGGCGCTGGGCGGGGTAGGCCGGGTCCATGGGGACGTAGGCGCCACCGGCCTTGAGGATGCCGAGCACGCCCACCACCATGTCCAGCGAGCGCTCCATGCACAGAGCGACGCGCACCTCGGGACCGACGCCACGCGAGCGCAGGGCGTGGGCGAGCTGGTTGGCCCGGCGGTCGAGCTCGGAGAAGGTGAGCTGACCGTCCTCGTACACGACGGCGGCGGCCTGAGGAGTCCGGGCGGCCTGGGCCTCGATGAGCTCATGGAGGCAGCCGGCCCACGGACGCTCGGCCTGGGTGTCATTCCAAGCCACGAGCACCTGCTGGCGCTCGGCCTCGGTGAGCAGAGGCAGGGCGGACAGGGACAGCTCGGGGTTGGACGTGGCCGCCTGCAACAACACCTGGAGGTGTCCCAGCAGCCGGTCTGCGGTGCCCGCCTCGAACAGATCGGTGTTGTATTGCAGCGAGCCGGTGAAGCCCTCGGGCGTCTCGGAGAGCGAGAGCGTCAGATCGAACTTCGCCGTCTGACCCTCCACCTCGAGCGGACGCATCTCCAACGAGGGGCGGGAGCCCTCGGAGCCGGAGATGGCCCCCACGGGAGTGTTCTGCAGGACGAGCATCACCTGAAAGAGCGGTGAGTAGCTCAGGCTGCGCTGGGGCTTGAGCTCCTCGACGAGCTTCTCGAAGGGGATGTCCTGGTGGGCGTAGGCGCCGAGCGTGGACTGGCGCACGCGGCCGAGCAGCTCACGGAAGGAGGGGTTGCCCTCCAGACGGGTGCGCAGCACGAGCGTGTTGACGAAGAAGCCGATGAGGCCCTCGGTGTCCGCGTGCGTGCGGCCGGCGATGGGCGAGCCCACGGTGATGTCCTGCTGACCCGAGTAACGGGAGAGCACGGCATTGAAGGCCGCCAGGAGCACCATGAAGGGTGTGGCGCCCTCGCGCTGGGCCAGCGCGTTGACGGCACGGGACAGGTCCGCGGTCAGGCGCACGGAGAGGTTGGCTCCACGATGTGACTGCACGGCGGGACGAGGCCTGTCGGTGGGCAGCTCCAGCACCTGGGGCGCACCAGTGAGGTGCTGGCGCCAGTAGGCCAGTTGCGTCTCGAGGGCATCACCCTGGAGCCAGTCGCGCTGCCAGGCGGCGTAGTCGGCGTACTGCACGGGCAGCGTGGGCAGGGGCGAGGGCTGACCGGCAGTGAAGGCCTGGTAGAGGGCCGCCACCTCACGGATGAGGACGCCCATGGACCAGCCGTCCGAGACGATGTGGTGCATCGTCAGCAGCAGCACGTGCTGGGTGTCGGCCAGCTCGAGCAGCGTCACCCTCACCAGCGGACCGCGAATGAGATCGAAGGGACGCGCGGACTCCTCTTCCGCCAGACGACGCACCTCGGCCTCCTGCTGGGCCTGAGGCAGAGCGCTCAGGTCGACGAGGGGCAGAGGCAGCGAGGCCTCGGCGTGGATGACCTGGATGGCTTCGGTGCCGGTGGAGCGGAAGGTGGTGCGCAGGGACTCGTGACGGTGCACCAGCTCCTGGAAGCTGCGCTCCAGGGCGGAGACGTCCAGGGCTCCCTCCAGGCGCATGGCCAGGGGGATGTGGTAGGTGGGCAGACCCGGCTCGAGCTGCTCCAGGAACCACAGCCGCTGCTGCGCGAAGGACAGCGGCAGCTGGCCAGTGCGCGCCACAGGCCGCAGGTCAGGCCGCTGCAGGCCCTGTCCGGCGTGCACGGCGGCCTCCACCTTGAGCGCGAGGGACTCCACGGTGGGAGCCTCGAAGAGGGCGCGCAGGGGAAGCTCCACGCCGAAGGAGGCGCGGACGCGGGAGACGACCTGGGTAGCCAGCAGGGAGTGGCCGCCCAGCTCGAAGAAGTTGTCGCTGCTACCCACGCGCTCCAGGCTCAGCAACTGGCTCCACATGGACGCCAGGAGCTGCTCGGTGGGCGTGCGCGGGGCGACGTAGGTGCGCGCCTCGGAGCGGGTGGTCTCCGGGGCGGGCAGGGCCTTGCGGTCCACCTTGCCGTTGGGCGAGAGGGGCAGGGCCGACAGCACCATGAAGGCCGAGGGCACCATGTACTCCGGCAGCCGGCTCTTGAGGAAGGAGCGCAGCTCGGAGGCGTCCAGGTGCTGGCTTTCACGGGCCACGAGGTAGGCCACCAGACGCTTGTCGCCGGGCACGTCCTCACGCGCCAGGGTAATGACGTCCTGCACGGCGGAGTGCTGGGAGAGCACGGCGTCCAACTCGCCCAGCTCAATGCGGAAGCCACGCACCTTCACCTGGTGGTCCAGACGGCCGAGGTACTCCAGGGTGCCGTCGGGCAGCAGCCGCACCTTGTCGCCGGTGCGGTACATGCGGCCACCGTCGGAGGAGAAGGGGTTGGGCAGGAAGCGCTCGGCGGTGAGCTCCGGGCGGCCGAGGTAGCCGCGGGCCAGGCCGAGGCCGGAGAGGTACAGCTCACCGGAGACACCGACAGGGACGGGCTGGAGCGAGGCGTCCAGCACGTAGGCCTGGGTGTTGGAGAGGGGCTTGCCGATGGGGGGCGAGGCCTCCTCGCGCCGCATGAGGGCGAAGGTGGAGTAGGTGGTGTCCTCGGAGGGCCCGTAGAGGTTGTAGAGGCGCTGCACGCGCGAGGACTGGTACACCTGACGCACGAGGGC
>DASQMW010000214.1:0-8360 GCA_035645295.1 Archangium sp. | reverse complement strand
CTCCGTCGTGCGCTGGTTGCGGCCACCGCCGGTCAGCACGCGCCCATCCGGCAGCAGCAGGGCCGTCGAGTGATAGCCCCGGTAGTCCACGGCGGGGGCGAGCTTCGTCCACGTGTTGGTGTCGGGATCGTAGAGCTCGGGCACCTTGACGGGCAGCGTCTCGTCATCGAAGTCCTCGCCGCTGCTGCCGCCCGTCACCAGCACCTTGCCATCCGGCAGCAGGGTGGCGTTGAGCTGGCGCCGGGGCCAGGCCATGGGAGCACGCGCCACCCAGGTGGGCGAGGGCTGCGAGAGATCAATCTCCTCCACGGTGGCCGTGGCGGGCGAGCCGCCGCCGATGATGAGCACCTTGGAGCCGAGCATCACCGCGGCGCCATAGGCCCGGCCGTTGTAGGTGCTGAGCGGGCCGTCGAACCAGGTGCCGGTGCCCTCGGGATCCAACCAGCGCGAGCGGCGCCAGGGGCCCGCGAAGAACAGCTTGCCGTTGGGCGCCAGGAACATGCGCGGGTAGTAGGGCAGATCCTGGATGGCGGTGGTGAGGTTGCGCCACTTGCCCGTCTTGGCCTCCCACACCTGCGGCAGCGGGTTGTTGGTGCCCGCCGCGTGGGTCTCGCCCGAGAGCACCACCACGTCACCGTTCTGCAAGGTGGTGTTGGTGGGGTACCACCGGTTGTCATTCATGTTCTCCGTGCGGCTCCACGTAAGCGTGAAGGGATCGAAGATGCTCACGTAGGGGTAGCCGACGTGGGACAGCTCGTGACCGCCCGTCAGCAGCAGGCGCCCATCCGCCAGGTAGGAGTGGCCCGAGCAGAAGATGTTGTAGTCGGGCATCGGCAGATTCGTGAGCGTGCTGGTGGCGGGATCCCACAGCCGCGGCGGCGTCAGCCCCTCCTCGAACTCGCCGAAGAACATCACCTTGCCGGTGGGCAGCAGGTGCGCGTGCGTCAGTGAGACCGGGAAGGCCGACATCGGCGACCACTCCCCCGCCACTTTCGGATCCGCGGCCTCCGCTACGGGCGGCACCACCGCCAGCAACGCCCCCGCCAATAACAGACCTCTCCCCCAAGCCCTCAAGGCCGCTCGCCCCATCCGTCCCCCTCCTCCACCACCACCGCCCCATCCCATCAATGTGGCAAGTCAACGTAGGACCCGCGCGGAGGTTGCCAAGCGGTGCGCCGGTCCATACCTCGAGATCAACGGAGGACACCTCAGGGCGGCGGTGTGTCCCAGCATCCGACATAGGAGGAGAAAGATCCGGGGGGGAAGGACACTCCAACTGCCCCATGGGGCAGTTGTGAGAGGTCTGGCACGGGCCGAGTTTCAGGCCGCCCCGAAGCACCGTGCCGGAATGCGCGCGGATCAGGGCACGAGGGGGGACAACGGAGCGGGACGAGGCCAGGGGCGAGCGTTCGAGGTGTGTGTTGGGACGCGCCGGGCTCATCCGCGGCGCCAGGTTGGGATATGGAACTGTTCCCCGTTCACCTGTTGGTACTGGTGGTGATGATGAACCGGTACGTGCTCGGGCCGCTGCTGCGGCGGGTGCGTGGCCGGTGGGTGGACGCCACGGACGATGGCTATCAGCCGACCGTCACCGTGGTGATTCCCCTCTTCAACGAGGGCGAGGGCATCTACCACGCCGTGCGCAGCCTGCTGGAGCAGGACTACCCGCACGACAAGCTGAGCATCTGCGTGGTGGATGACTGCTCCACCGACGACAGCCATGCCTGGGCGCTGAAGGCGGCCGAGGGCCATCCGAACGTGAAGGTGATGCGCAACCCGCACAACATGGGCAAGCGCAAGGGCATCGCCCGGGCGGTGCGCGAGGCCACCGCGGAGATCATCGTCTCGGTGGACTCGGACGTGGTGGTGCACCCGAGCGCCGTGCGCGAGCTGGTGCGGCGCTTCGTCAGTCCGCGCATCGCCGCGGTGGGCGGCCGCACCTACGTGGCCAACCGTCATCAGAACTGGATGACGCGGATGATCGAGATCAAGTTCTACTTCGCCCAGGAGTGGCTCAAGGACCTGGAGCGGAGCTTCCGCACGGTGCTGTGCCTGTCCGGGTGTCTCACCGCGTACCGGCGCCAGGTGCTGCTGGAGCTGGATCCCATCCTCGAGGCACGCAACATCGCGGGCGTCCCCATCAAGTACGGAGAGGACCGGTTCCTCACGCGGCAGATCGTCAAGGCGGGCTACGAGACGGTCTACACCACGGCGGCCTGGTGCCAGACGGCCGCGCCGGCCACGTTGGCGGGCTACTTCTCGCAGCAGCTGCGGTGGCGGCGCTCCAACCTCGTGGACATGATCTGTGGGCTGAGCCACGCCTGGCGGCTGCATCCGGTGGTGGGTGTCCACTACGTGTCACAGCTGGCGCTGTTGCTCTCCTATCCGGTCATCATCGTCCACAACGTCCTCAACGGGCAGTTCTGGGGAGTGCTCCTGCTGCACATGCTCGTCATGGGGGCCATGGGGCTCGTCTACCGCATCGACAAGAGAGACCTGCCCCCGGACATGCGCGTGCCGGCGATCTCCTTCCTGCCCATGGCGCTGCTGATGCCCGTCACCTACGCGCTCTTCACCCCGCTGGCGCTGTTCACGCTGGACTCGGGCAGTTGGGAGACCCGGGGCAAGCCGAGCGCCGCGCCTGGCATTCCCCCCGAGAGCGCACCGCCTCCGGATGGCACTGCCGACACCGTTGCTCCCACCCAGGCGGCTGGAGGGGGTTCGACACCATGAATCAGCGCATCGTCAACAAGCTCAACACCGTCGCGGTCAATGCCTACAAGGCGCTTGGCTCGGTGCTGCTGGCGCTCATCCTGGGCGGGCTCGTCTCGTACCTGGGCGTCCAGGTGTTCTTCTTCGTGAACCACTCGTGGCTGACGCCCACGGTGGTGTCTCCGACGGATCCGGAGATCCTCCAGCTCAACGCCCAGCTGGCGCAGCAGGCGGCGTCGCGCGACAAGCTGCTGGCGGACCGGAGGGAGCTGGAAGCCCGGATGGAGCAGGCCGAGCGGCTGCTGGGCTCGGAGAAGGACTTCCAGGAGCGCTTCCGCGTGGCGCTGGGGAGCGAGCGCACGGCCCGGGCGAAGGCGGTGCACCGGCTGGCCACGCTGCGCCAGGAGTACCAGCAGGCGGCCCAGGAGATCACCGAGTCCAACCGGGCCTACGCGGGCATGGCGCGCACGCGCACGGAAGCGCTCTACAACGCGCGGATGCTGGAGCGCGAGGAGCACCTCACGGCCAACCACCAGCTGGCGCAGATGGCGCAGAGCAACCTGTCGCTGGCGCAGGGCACGGCGGAACTGCAGACGAAGCTGGAGGCGGTGAAGCGCGAGCTGGAAGGCTTTGACGCCTCGCTGGGAGGCAAGAGCGCGGGCCTCACCACCGAGGTGCTGTTGCTGGAGCGGGAGTACACGCGCTCGGAGCTGGAGGTGGCGCGGGCGGAGAGCGAGCGCCAGCACCTGAAGGAGAGCCTGAAGTCGCTGGACGAGGCGGTGGCGCGCTACGACGCGCTGCTGGCGTCCATCCGGAGCTCGCCGTGGCTGGAGGCCATCGAGCGGGGGCTGACGGTGGGCTTCGTCCCGTACGAGAACCTGGAGAACGCGGGGCCGGGCACTCCGCTCTACCGGTGCGCACTGAAGCTGGTGTGGTGCCGGGAAGTGGGAATGGTGGGCCAGGTGCTGCAGGGCGAGGTGACGGTGAAGCACCCGGTGCGCCAGACGCTGCTGCGCGGGGTGATGGTGGAACTGAAGTTACGGGACGATCGCTGGGCTCGCGACGAGCTGCTGCTGCTGGGGCGGCCGCCGCTGCTGCTGTAGGGCCGGACGTGGAAGGAGACGAGCATGCGGTGGGCGGTTGCATGGAGCGTGCTGGCCGGCCTCGGAGCGGGAGCAGCGGGAGCCCAGGAACCCGAGGGAGAGGCACGTGACCCGGGCTACTGCGCCTTCGTGCGCGGGGTGGGGGATGCCGAGGCGGCGATGTTGCTCGCGCCGGAGGTATTCGCGAGCGCCGGAGTGGTGAACGCGGGCGAGGCCGGAGGGGGCGGAGGTGTGCCCCTGGGCGGCCCGACACCGCGGCTCACGGCGGGCGTGGACTACGACTTCGTGGGGCTGTACCGGGGGCTGTCCATCCGCCGCCGGGCGGAGGCGGAGTGCGAGCGCTACCGGGCGCTCTCGGCACTGCAGGCGGCGGCGAAGCGGGGCGCGGACGTGGGCGCCGAGGCCGCGCTGGCCGCCCGGGCCCAGGTGTTGGAGGCCGCTCTGCCCGAGGCCGGGCAGTTGCTGGCCTCGCTGCGCGAGGACGTGAAGGAGGGCCGGGCCACCGTCGAGGAGCTCAACGCGCTGCAGCTGCGGCTGGATGGTCTGCGGGCGCTGGCGTACGAGACAGCGAAGGAGCGCGAGCGGCTCGCCGCCCTGCCCCGCCCCGCCGAGCGCCCACTGTCCATGTGGTTGAAGGATTTCCGCGCGGCGGATGATCGGGTGGAAGCGGAGTCCGCGAGCCTGCGGAGCGCATCGGCATGGAGGGTGCGGCTGCGGGGCGGGTACGACGAGCTGATCAACGTGCGGCAGGACGTGCCGCTCTTCGGCGCGCTGACGGTCTCGTACAACCTGGGGAACCTGTGGCAGCCGTCGGCGAACGCACGGGCGAGGGAGGGACGCCAGCGCCTGCTCGAGGAGGATGTGGAGGGCGTGAGCCAGGACGTGGCCCGGCTGCTGCGCGAGCTGCGGGCGGGACACACGGCGGAAGAGGCGCGCCTGCGCGAGGTATCGGTGTTGGTCACGGACCTGGAGGGACAGCTCCGGGACATCCAGGCGATGGAGACGGCGAAGGTGCGCCGTTATCGCGACTACCTGGTGCTGGAGCTGGCGCGACTGCGAGCGGAGCAGGCGTGGCTGAAGACCCACGTGGCGGAGCTGGGCCGGTTCCTGGGAGAGGAGCGGCCATGATCGGCCGGCCGCTCCTGCTGGCCTCGCTGTTGGGGCTGCTCGCGCCACCGGCGACTCCGGGAAGAGCCATGAAGAAGACGGAGGAGGAAGGCCCGCTCACCGCGAAGCGGATGAAGGCGACGCAGGGGAAGCTGGAGCCCGTGGCGGGCGGCCGCCTGCGCATCGAGGAGCCGAAGGTGCGGGCGGTGGTGTCCTCCAGTGACGGGCCGAAGGCCCGGGCGCTGATGGCCGCGGTGGGAGCGGAGACGCGGGTAGCGGAGCTGCGCTTCACCTACCTGGGGGCCACGCGCGAGCAGAAGCCGCTGCGCTCGGGCGAGCTGCGGCGGCAGGTGGGGCTGAAGCTTCGAGCGCGGGACGGCTGCAACGTCGTCTACGTGATGTGGCGCCTGGAGCCGAAGGCGGGCCTGGTGGTGTCGATGAAGTACAACCCGGGGATGTCCCGCTCGGACGACTGCGGCAACGGCGGCTACCGGACGGTGAAACCGCGGAGCAAGGAAGCGGTGCCCGGGCTCGAACCGGGAAGCAGCCACATCCTGCGAGCGGAGCTCCAGGGCGCGGAGCTGAAGGTACAGGTGGACGGCAAGCCGGTCTGGGAGGGAGTGCTGCCAGCGGAGGCGCTCACCTTCGATGGGCCAGTGGGCCTGCGCACGGACAACGGCAGGTTCGACGTGGAGCTGCTCTCCACGCCGTAATTCCGAGCCCAACACCCTTCCCGCCCCCACTCCGCCCAAATCATCCCCACTCCGCCCAAATCCCCTCGCCCTCCGGGAGAGGGAAAGGGTGAGGGTATCGGATGTACCCGGGTTCCCACCCACTCACGGCTCCCAACACGTGACCCACCGCACACGGATTTGGGACACGGTGACGGATACCCTCACCCCGACCCTCTCCCGAGGGGAGAGGGAGGGATGGGCGAGTGGCGGGAGGGATGGACAGAAGGCCTCACATCGCGGGCGGATGTTCCGCCGAAGCCTCTCGCGTCTCCTCCTTCTCCCTGCCGAGGCACTCCGCATTGACGGAGCACCCGTTGGTGGCGCAGACGCCGCCCTCCTGCAGGTCGAAGCGCCAGCGGTGGCGGGGGCACACGAGGTAGCGCCCCTCCTCGACCCAGCCCTCGCGCAAGTCAGCGCCCTGGTGCGGGCAGAAGCGGTTGACGGCGTAGCGCTGCCCGCCAGCGGTGACCACGGTGCGCTCCTTGCGCGACTCGGTGGCCAGCGTGTTGTCACACATGGCGCGCAGATCCTCGACCTCGGCGGCGAGGAAGTTGTGCAGGCTGGCGTCGTAGATATCGGGCGTACGCGAGGCCCGGAAACGGAACGACAGCAGGAAGTCCTCCCAGTTCAGCTTGCGATCCAGCACGCGCACGATGTCCGCCGCGCTCGAGATGAACATGTACCGGCTCAGGTCGCGCACCTCGCTGACGACCTCCACCCGGTGCGAGCGGAAGTCCACGCGGATGAGCTGCCCGGGCAGCTCGATGAGCGCCATGTACAGGGGCGTCATCACCCGGTCCGCCAGCGAGAAGGCGTCCAGCTTCTGCTGCATCTCCTCGCGCAACCGCAGGTGGATGCGATCCACCTCCTCGAGCATCAGGTTGCGCCGCCGCTCGCGGAAGACGCGCGTCTGGAGCGCGGCGTAGGAGCGCAGGTACTGCGAAGCGTTCTCGTCGGTGACGCGCTCGGGCGCCAGCGACACCATGTCCCCGAGGCCCGCGTCGAGCACGTCTCCGGGCATGGGCTCGAGGAGGCGCGGCGTCTGTCCCGCCAGCCGGTGCTGGAGGAAGGTGAAGAGCTCCGAGGCGCGGGGGAAGATGTTCACCGGCTCGAGGTTGATGTGGAAGAGCGACGGATCCAGGAAGCAGGCGGGGCCGGCCGAGGCCAGGTAGACCCGGGGCTGGACCGTCTCCATGGCGCGCGCCACCGCCTCGAACTTGCTGGCCCGCTTCTGCCGCGAGTGCTCGATGTACGTCTCGCGCGAGTAGTCGTAACAGGTGGGGTGCCAGATGGCGCCCGAGAACTGGGCCGTGAAGACGTCGATGGGCCCCTCCTCCGCGACGACGGCCGGCAGCCGATCATGGATCTTGCAGTCGTTGAGGTTGAGGAAGCACTTCCCGTCGGCCTGGACCAGCAGCGCCGAGTCCCGGTTGGTCCCCGAGTCCGTCAGGTACAGCTTCAGGTAGCCGCCCTTGAAGGGCACCTCCTGCGAGTCCTCGCAGGTGATGATGCGTTTGGCCCCATAGGCCACGAACTCGTCCCGGAGCGCCATGCGGCGGAAGCGGCCGACGACGACGGTGAAGTCCCTCTTCGTCAGGGTGCGCAGGAAGTCGGGATCGTAGTGATCCTTGTGCTCGTGGCTGATGTAGAGGAAACGCTCCTTGGGCGAATGCTCCAACTTCTCGCGCACCATGGGCGCGAGGTCATGGTTGCGCGGGAATTGCATCCATGCCGAGTCGAACGCGCCATGAGGGGACAACCATGGGTCGGCGACCACCAGGGCATGTTGGGTTTCGATCAGAAAGCCAGCGTGCCCAAGGAACGTGATCTGCATGGAAGGATCCCCCGCGAGATCCGGGCCCCACGGACGAAGCCCGGAGTGATGCCACCGGACATCCGGCTGCATGGCTGGTGGAGCCGGAAGGCTGGTATGGGGGGGCAGTTGCGGCCATCGGCCCCGAAGTACGAGGCCAGGGTTCAGCGGCGAGCAGAAGTCTCGCACCGTGCATGAAAAAGGCGCGGGGAGGATGGAACCCCCCGCGCCTTTCCCATTATTCTGGGTAGGGTCCTACCACCCAACCTATTGGGTGATTTCCCGCACGCTCAGCCACTTGAAGTCCACGTCCGAGGCGCTGTCCCAGCGGAAGGTGGCCAGGGGGCCGCCCCAGGTGATGGGCATGGCAGCCACGGAGCCACCGCAGTTGGAGGCATCGCCGCCGATCTGGCCGGAATCCGTCGTGTCGTAGACCCTCTTCCACGTCACCTTGTCGGCATTCTCGTTGAGCCAGAGCTCGAGCTTCACCGCGGGCTTCCCGTTGGCGGTGGTGTTCCTCATGATGGACTTGAAGCCCACCCAGCGGCCCTTGAGCGAGCTGGTGCCGGTCTTGTAGGGCAGGCTGTCGTAGCTCACGTGCCAGGACTCCTTCTCCCAACGGACGCGGCCGTCGTAGTGGAGGCCCCCCTTGTACGAGGAGCCCTCGCAGGCCAGCGAGTCGGTGTGGCGGCCACCGCGGGCGTACCAGGCGAAGTTGTCGCTCCAGTTGCTGGCGGCGTTCACCTTGACGAAGCCGGTCATCTCCACGTTCTTCCAGTCGTTGGCGGCCTGCATGTAGCCGCGGCCCGCCAGCACGTCCCGGTCATACGTGGGAATCTTCTTCGAGTCGTAGCCGGTGGAGGTGAGCGCGTGCATGCGCACCTGGGTGCT
>DASQMW010000213.1:0-38834 GCA_035645295.1 Archangium sp. | reverse complement strand
AAGCCGTCGCGGCCCATCTTCGTGGGCAGCGGCGTCTCCCCATGTCCCGGCAGATCCACCGCGATGGCCCGCACCTTGTCGCTCATCAGCGGGCGCAGGTGGTCGAACGCGGACCGGTTTCCCGTGAAGCCATGCAGGAGGAGGAGCGGGTACGGACCCTCTCCCCACGTCTCGTACGCCATCTTCAGAGCCATGGGCCTTCTCCCAGTGCGGCCGCCATCCTCGCGAACAGCTGCCGGTGCAGATCCACGTTCCTCGCCCGCTCCGCCACCTTCACTTCAATGAGGTGGACCCCGCCCTTGAGCCCCTCGGCCACGGCCGAGCGCAGCGCCGCGGGCGAGTCCGGCCGCCGGAAGCGGGTCTGGTAGAGCGCCGCCGCATGCGACAGGTCCACCCCGTGCGGCGTGCCCCACAGCGGCTCGTAGTGTGACTTCGCTCCCTCGGCCTGGGCAATGGGCAGGAAGGAGAAGATGCCTCCTCCGTCGTTGTTCACCACCACCACCGTCAGGGGCACTCCGCAGCGGCGCGCCGTCAGCAGCCCGCCCACGTCGTGCAGGAAGGCCAGGTCTCCCGTCAGCAGCACCGTGGGACGCTCCGAGGCCGCCGCCACCCCGAGCGCGCTCGAGATGATTCCGTCGATGCCGTTGGCGCCCCGGTTGGCCAGCACTCGCAGCCCCCGGCCCATGGACGGCGCGAAGGCGTCCACGTCCCGGATGGGCATGCTGCTCGACACGAAGAGGTTCGCCTCGTCCGGCATCGCCGCCACCACGTCGTGCGCGATGCGCATCTCCGTGAGCGCCGGGTCCTCCGAGAACGCCGACTCCAGGGCCGCCCGCGTCCACTGCTCGGCCCACAGGAAGCTCCGAGCCCACGGGCCCAGGCCCCGCGAGAGCCCCTGCCGCAGCGCCTCGCACGCCACCACCGACGAGCCCTCCACCACCCGTGACGCACGGTGCGCCGGATCGTAGAGCCCGCCTTCGTCGCTGAAGACCACGATCTCCGCGCCCGAGCCGTCGATCCACGCCTGCGGCCCCTTGGGCGTCAGGCCTCCACCGAAGCGCAGCACCAGCTCCGGCCGGTGAGCCCGGGCGAAGGGCTCGTGCCGCAGCATCGCGTCATAGAGCGACACCGTGGCCGGGCCGCCGCCATAGCGCGCCTGGGAGGTGGCCTCGGCCAGCACCGGGTAGCCGGTGGCCTCGGCCAGCGAGGCGATCGCCTCCGCGAAACCGTCGTTCTCGTCCCGGGGCCCACAGACGATGACCCCCCGCTCGGTGGCCGCCACCCGCGCGCGGAGCTCCTCCAGCACCCGGGCGTCTGGCTGGCGCGCCGGAGGAACGAGGGTGGTGAGCGGCGCTCCCGGCCTGCCCTCCCGCGCCAACGAGGAGAGGTGCTTGGCGTCGAAGCTGCCCGGTGTGGGCGCGAGCGGCTCGCGGAACGGCACGTTGAGCTGCACCGCGCCCCGAGGCGCCCGCGAGGCCACGGCCACGGCCCGGGCCACGGTGGCGCGCAGGTGCACCAGCGCCCCGTTGTCCGCCTCCGGCAGGCCCACGTCCGCGAACAGCCGCGCGAACTCCCCGAAGAAGCGCGCCTGCGGCACCGTCTGCGGCGCGCCCCACCCCTGCAGCTCCAGGGGCCGGTCCGCCGTCAGCACCACCAGCGGCACCTGCGACATGGCCGCTTCGATGACCGCCGGGTAGAAGTGCGCCCCCGCCGTGCCGCTCGTGGCCACCAGCACCACCGGCGCGCGCGACTGCTTGGCCAGGCCCAGCCCGAAGAAGCCGGCGCTGCGCTCGTCGATGATGGACCAGGTCCGCAATCCCTCGGTCTGGGCACACGCCAGCGCCAGGGGCGAGGAGCGCGAGCCCGGGCACACCACCGCGTGCCGCACTCCTCCTCGAACCAACTCCTCCACCAATGCCCGCGCCCACAATTGATTCAAGTTGGCGTCAGACATGTCCTCCTCCGAGCGCACGCAGCATGGCCAGGCTCTTCATCTCCGTTTCGCGCCACTCCGCTTCGGCGCTGGAGCCCGCCACGATACCAGCACCCACGAAGAGCCGGGCCTGAGATCCCTTGATGCGTGCCGAACGCAGCGCCACCATCTGGTGGGCCCGCCCGGGTCCTACCCATCCCACCGGTCCCGCATACCAGCCCCGGTCCAGGGCCTCGTGCTCGACCAGGAACTCCAGTGCGCGTTCCCGGGGGGTTCCTCCCACCGCCGGTGTGGGGTGCAACGCCGCCACCAGCTCGGCCACCCCTACCCCCTCGCGCAGCTCGGCGCGGATGCCCGTGCGCAGGTGCGCCACGTTCTTCAAGGTGAGCAGCGCCGGCTCGGCGTCCGCTTCCACGTGCTCCGTCAGCGGCTTGAGCGCCCGGAGGATGTAGCGCACCACCGCCTCGTGCTCGCGGCAGTCCTTGTCGCTCCCCTCCAGCGCTCCGGCCTGCGCGGGCGCCGCGGAACCGGCCAGCGCCTCCGTCTCCAGCCGGCGCCCCTCCACCCGGCACAGCGTCTCCGGCGTGGCGCCCAGGAAGGCCGCCCCGTCCGGCGCCCGGAAGAGGAAGGTGGCACAGCGCGGGTTCTGCTCGCGCAGCCGGGCCAGCACCTCCACGCGATCAAAGGAGTGCTCGCCCTCCACCTCCACCGCCCGGGCCAGCACCACCTTCTGGAGGCCCCCGGTGTTGATCGTCTTCACCGCGCGCTCCACGCGCCCCTCGAAGTCCGGCCGCGACGAGGCCAGCCGCAGCGCCTGGGCCCCGCTCCGGGCATGCCGGAACCCCACCGGGAAGACGCCGCCCACCCGCGCCAGCACCGAGCGCACCACGTCCTCGGCTCCGGGACCCTCGGGGGCGAAGGCCGCCGCCATCAGTCCCGGGCCCTCGCGCCACACCACCACCTCCGGCAACGTCCACCGCCCGAAGCCGAACGCTCCCCACCCCGAATCCCCGCCCGCCTGCGAGAAGCGCATGCCGCCGAACCAGGGGCCTGGCAGCGCCGAGGGCGCCTCGCCCAACCACCGCACCGAGTCCGGCGCCGACAGCTCCCGCAGCACCGCCTGGGCCCGCGCACCGCTCGTGGCCTCCACGGATGCCGCCTCGCCCCACCCCGCCATCGCCTCGCCCGCCAGCGGGCGCTCCCAATAGACGGATGGCTCCCCCAACACCTCCGCCCCCGCGAGCGGATCCACGGCCGGCAGGGACATCGTCCCCGCCACCCAGCGGCCTCCGTCAGCGCGTCCGAGCGTCGTCATCACCGGTCCTCACGAGGCTCCGCCACCAGCCGAGGCAGCAACCTCTTGTTGTTCTGTACGGCGGTTTGGCTATACAAGCATCACGGGGTTCAAAACAACGTGAACTCCACATGGGATGGGAGGCGCCCGTGAGCGGCAAGCCAGGTCAGGATGGTGGGGGTACACCCCGAGAAGGCACCCCCCGGGTGTCGCGGGCCTGGAGGCCCGAGGGCACCCGTGTCCGTGTAGGACAGGTGGAGGTGGGTGGCCCCGGTTTCGTGGTGATGGCCGGTCCCTGTGCCGTGGAGGGCGTGGAGCAGACGGAGCAGACCGCCGCCGCCGTGGCCGCCGCCGGTGCCCACATCCTTCGCGGTGGGGTATTCAAGCCTCGCACCAGCCCCTACTCGTTCCAGGGCATGGGAGAGCCGGGTCTGAGAGTGCTGTCCGAGGCCGCGCGCAAGGTGGGCCTGCCCATCGTCAGCGAGGTGATGGAGTCCACGCAGCTTCCTCTCATGGAGGATTACGTGGACGTGCTCCAGGTGGGCGCGCGCAACATGCAGAACTTCTCGCTGCTCCGGGCGCTGGGCAAGGTGCGCAAGCCGGTGCTGCTCAAGCGGGGGCTCGCGGCCACCATCCAGGAGTGGTTGCTGGCGGCCGAGTACGTGCTGGAGGGCGGCAACGATCAGGTCATCCTCTGCGAGCGCGGCATCCGCACCTTCGAGACGGCCACGCGCAATACGTTGGATCTGGCGGCGGTGGCGGTGGCGAAGCTGCGCACCCACCTGCCGGTCATCGTGGATCCCTCGCACGCCACGGGCGAGCCGGACCTCATCCAGCCCATGGCGCTGGCGGCGGCGGCGGCCGGGGCGGACGGGTTGATGATCGAAGTGCATCCCCGGCCCGAGCAGGCCCTGTGTGACGGGCAGCAGGCCCTCACGCCGGAGCGCTTCCAACAATTGATGCGGCGGCTGCCGGGCGTGCTGAGCGCCGTGGACCGTCACCTTTGGATGCCGGAGTTTCCGGCGCATGTCGTGAGGGCTCGATGAGCACCGAAGTCCGGCAGATGTTCTCCTCCATCGCCACGCGGTACGACGTGACGAACGAGGTTCTCTCCTTTGGAATCCACCGGCTGTGGCGGCGCTCGGCCGTGCGGCTCAGTGGCGCCCAGGAGGGCAACGCCGTCCTCGACTGTGCCACCGGCACCGGGGACCTGGCGCTGGCCTTCAAGCGCAAGGTGGGCGCCTCGGGCCGGGTGATGGGCACCGACTTCTGCAAGGAGATGTTGGACAACGCTCCGGCCAAGGCCGCCCGCGAGGGGCTCCAGGTGGAGTTCCAGGTGGCCGATGCCATGGCGCTGCCCTTCGCGGACGCCACCTTCGACGTGGCCTCCATCGCCTTCGGCATCCGCAACGTGGATGACCCGGTGAAGTGCCTGAAGGAGATGGCCCGCGTGGTCCGCCCCGGCGGCCGCGTGGTGGTGCTCGAGTTCGGCCAGCCCACGGGCCTGTTCGGCGGGCTGTTCCGCTTCTACAGCAAGGTGGTCATGCCCACCATCGGTGGCCTGCTCACCGGCAACCGGGCGGCCTATGAGTACCTCCCCCGGACCTCGGCCGCCTTCCCGGCCGGTGAGAAGTTCCTGGCATTGATGGATCAGTCCGGTTCCTACAAGGAAAGGGTGGCCCATCCGATGACGTTCGGGACATCCTACGTCTATGTCGGGACCGTCCGCTGAGCAGAAGCACCATCTGGTCCAGCGCATCCTCGAGTCCGTGGATCCCCGGCTCGCGCCTGCGCTGAGGGCGGAGCTTGCCCGCCCCGGTCCCCAGCCGCTCCCCGCGCCTGGGCAGACCGTCGCCATCGCCGGGCACCGCTCCGCGGGCAAGACGCGCATGCTCCCCCTGGTGAGCGCGCTGCTCGGCAGGCGGGGGCTGGACCTGGATGTCGAGCTCGAGCGCCGCTCGGGCCGGAGCCTCCGCGAGTGGGTGGCGCAGGACACCAACGGTTTCCGCGAGGCCGAGCGCTCCCTGCTCCTGGAGCTGCCTCGCGGCTCCGTCGTCGCGTTGGGCGGCGGCTTCCTGTCCCATCATCCGGAAGCCCTCGAGCCCTGCTACACCCTGCTCATCCCCATCTCCTTCGAGACCTACCGCGAGCGGCTCCTCCGGGACACCCGGCGCCCCCGGCTGCGCCCCGGCATGACCCTGGAGGAGGAACTCCACTCCGTCTACCACCAGCGGCAGGTGCTCCACGCGCGCGTCCCCACCGTGAGCCTCGTCGACTTCCTGCGCGCCTTCGCCTCGCCCGGGAGCAAGCCATGACGCCCGCCCGCCGCGTCGTCACCCTCCCCCCGAGCCTCCGCGGCCCCGAGGCCCTGCGCTTCGCCGCCGACGCCCGGAGCCGGGGCGCCGACGTACTGGAGGTGCGCACGGATCTGCATCCCGCCGACGCGGTGGATGCCTCGGCGCTCGCGGGCCTGATGGAGCTGCTCGTGTCCGAGCGCGGCTCGCCCCTGCCTCCCGCCTGGGTGGCCGCCGCCCGGTGGGTGGATCGGGATGTGGTTCATGCGGGGGACCTGGCTGCTCCGGCTGGGAAGCTGCTGGCCTCGCACCACGCCGAGCGGCCCCTCTCCACCGAGGAGGCCCTTCGTCTGTGGGACGTGGCGCTTCCTCCCGGCGCCCTGGTGAAGCACATCGAGCCGCTCGGGCAGGGGTCCCGCGAGCGGATCTCCGTGCTGCTGGAGACCCAGGCGCGGCTGCGGGCCCGTTTTGGAGAGGGGCGGGTGACGGTCCTCGCCATGGGGCCCACCGCCCTTCCCGTTCGCGCCGTGCTCGCCCGGCGCAATGTGCTCGATTACGTCGCCGTGGGTGGCGATTGGAAGGCGGCGCCGGGACAGAGGTTGCTCGCGGATGCAACCCGGGAGGCGCGGCACCCTCACCCCGTCCCTCTCCCGGAGGGCGAGGGGATGTTGGGCAGGTTGGGGATTCTGGGGACGTCGATCATCCACTCGCGCTCGCCTCGCATCCACCGCCAACCCTTCGACCGCATCGACATCCCCGAGGACGCTCCTGTCGAGGCCCTTGTCGATGCGCTGCTGCCTCATTACCGGGGCTTCGCCGTCACCAGCCCTTTCAAGATCCGCCTCGCCCGGCATACCGGCTCGCCGCTCGACGCCATCAACACCCTCGTCCGCCGCCGCGACCACTGGGAGTCCTTCAACACCGATACCGCCGGCGCTCGCACCGTCCTCGAGCGGCTCGGGGCCCGGGAGGTGTTCGTGCTCGGTGACGGCGGTGCCAGTGCCGCCATCCGCGTCGTGGGCGCCGAGATGGGCTGTCAGCTCCGCTTCCTGCGCCGCGCGGAGATCTCCGGGCCCCTGTCCGGCTCCGGCATCTGGACCTGGCCGGATCGCATCACCCCACCCGACGCCCTGCGTTTCGAGGGTGCCCGTATCGCCGTCATCGCCTACGGAGCCCCGGCGCGCCGCATCGCCACGGAAATCACCCGCCGCGGGGGGACGCCGCTGCTCCTCGGCGCTGCCTGGTTCATCGCTCAGGCCCGACAGCAGCGCGCCCTCTGGGAGACCGCTTCATGAATACGATTGGCACCCTCTTCCGCCTCACCACCTTCGGCGAGAGCCACGGCCCCGCGCTCGGCTCCATCATCGATGGCTGCCCCGCCGGCATTCCCCTCGAGCGTGAGTTCATCCAGGCCGCGCTCGACCGCCGCCGCCCCGGCCAGTCCGCGATCACCACCGCGCGCGCCGAGCCGGATCAGGTGGAAATCCTCTCCGGCGTCTTCGAGGGCAAGACGCTCGGCACGCCCATCGCGGCCATCGTCCGCAACACCAACCAGCGCTCCGGGGACTACGACAAGCTCAAGTCCGAGGATCGTCCCGGCCACGCCGACGCCGTCTGGCGCGAGCGCTTCAAGCACCGGGATCACCGCGGAGGTGGGCGCACCAGCGGCCGGGAGACGCTCTGCCGCGTCATCGGCGGCGCCGTCGCCGAGGCGTACCTCGCCCAGGCCTTCCCGGCGCTGAGCACCGTCGCCTGGGTGTCGCAGGTGGGCAACCTGGTGTCCGCCATTCCCGAGCCCGGCCTCACCCGCGCCATGGTGGACGCCCACCCGACCCGCTGCCCGGATCCGGTGGCCCGCGAGGAGATGTCCAGGCGGATCCTCGCCGCCAAGGAGGCCGGAGACAGCCTCGGGGGCTGCATCGACATCCGCGTCGAAGGCGTGCCCGTGGGCCTGGGCGAGCCCATCTTCGGCAAGATGAAGTCGCTGTTCGCGCTCGCGCTGGGCAGCGTGGGCGCCGTCACCGGCGTCGTCTGGGGCCCGCCGGATCTGCTCGCGCGCATCGAGCAGCCCGGCAGCGTCTTCCACTCCCAGAAGGACACCTACGGGGGCATCCAGGGTGGCCTGGCCAATGGCGAGCCCGTGGCCCTGCGCGTCTTCTTCAAGCCTCCGGCCACGCTCGCGGACCACGCGAAGGGCGGGCGACATGATCCCTGCATCATGCCCCGCGCCGTGCCCGTGCTGGAGTCCATGGTCTCGCTCGTGCTGGCGGACCTCGTCCTTCAACTCAACGCCCGGCCCCACTCCGCATGATCCAGCTCTCTCCTGGCGCCTACCGTCATGCCACCGACCGGTGGGGCTCCTTCAAGCGCCTGTGTGCCACCCTCCCCGAGGGCAGCTTCGCCGTCGTGGATCGCCGGGTGGCCCGCCTGCACCCCGCGGTGATTCCCGCCCTCAAGGCGCGCAAGCCCCACACCGTGGTGCAGCTCACCGGCGGTGAGGGCGCGAAGACCTTCGAGGCCCTGGAGCAGCTGATGGCCGCGGGCCTGGCGATGCCGCGCTCGGGCACGCTGATCGCCATCGGCGGAGGCACCATCGGCGACGTGTCCACGGTGGCCGCGCACCTGCTCAAGCGGGGCGTGCGGCTCGTGCAGGTGCCCACCACGCTGCTGGCGGCGGTGGACAGCAGCCTGGGCGGCAAGGGCGCGGTGGACATGACGGTGCGCGGGCGCGTGGTGAAGAACCCGGTGGGCGTCTTCCACTACGCCGACGAGGCATGGATCTGCCCCGAGTTCTACGAGACCCTCTCGGACACGCAGCGGCGCGAGGGCTCGCTCGAGGCCTGGAAGATGGTGGCCAGCCTCGACGAGGCGCTCTTCCGCTCCTACACGCGCCGGGCGCCCGCGCTGGAGCGGATGGTGAAGGACGCGCGGCGGCTCAAGGAGTCCGTTTGCGCGCAGGATCCGTACGAGCATCAGGGCCTGCGGCG
Organism: Archangium sp.; assembly: GCA_035645295.1. Classification (GTDB taxonomy): domain Bacteria; phylum Myxococcota; class Myxococcia; order Myxococcales; family Myxococcaceae; genus Archangium. Next base: position 30,326 of record DASQMW010000213.1, on the reverse strand, counting down.
GGTGCTCAACTTCGGCCACACCTTCGGCCACGTGCTGGAGAGCATCTCGAACTTCAAGCTGTCGCACGGGGACGCGGTGGGCCTGGGCATGCTGTGCGCGCTGGACGTGGGGCGCGCCATGGGCGTCACCCCCGAGGACGTGGCCGCCCAGGTGGAGGACGCGCTGCACCTGGGACCGGGAGTCCTCGGCCGGGAGCGGACGGCGGCCCTGCTCGAGCGCGCGGCGCTCGAGGATGTGGTGGCCCTGCTGTCCGCGGACAAGAAGACCGGCAGCGCGGGCGAATTGCGAATGGTGTTGCTCACCGATGTAGGCCGTGCCGAGGTGCGTGACGTCTCCGCGGACGTGTGGCGCGCGCTGTGGCCGGTCTGGACCCGAGGATTTCGCCCATGAGTCAGCTCCACGTCGATCCGAGTCAGCTCTCCCCCGCGGTCCTCACGCCGCCCATCTCCAAGTCGGACGCACAGCGGGCGCTGGTGCTGGCCCACCTCACGGGTGCCTGGCCCCTGCCCGTCCTCCAGCAGGAGCCCTCGCACTACCTGCCCGCGGACGTGCACGTGCTCACCCGGGGCATCGAGACCCTGCGCCAGCCGCCCGGCACCGTGCGGGACGTGGACTGCGCGGATGGTGGCGCCCCCTTCCGCATCTTCGTCACCCAGGCCGCGGTCACGCCCGGCACGCACGTGCGCGTCACGGGGACGCCCCGGCTCGGCGAGCGGCCCCATGGCCCCCTCTTCGAGTCCCTGCGCGAGGCGCTCGGCCCCTCCGGGCTCGTGCTCACCGAGGGCCGCCCCTGGCCGGTGGAGATCAAGGCACCGGATCGCACCGGGGAGCCCGTCTTCCGCGTCCCGGGAGCGCAGAGCAGCCAGTACGCCTCCAGCCTGCTGCTGGGCTGTGCGGCCCTGTACCTGCGCGAGCGCCGCCCGTGGCGGGTGGAGATCATCGGCCCGCTGACGAGCGCGGGCTACCTGGAGCTGACCGTCTCCTGGCTGCGCCGCTTCGGCTTCACGGTGCAGGAGCAGGAGGGCCGCTTCGAGGTGACGGACTACCGGGCCCCCGAGCGCACCCCGGCGATGCCGGGCGACTGGTCCTCCCTGGGCTACCTGCTGCTCATCGCCTGGAAGACCGGAGGGAGCGTGGAGCGGGCGGACCTCTCCAGCGCCCACCCGGACCAGGCGCTGGTGCGGTTGGTGGAGCGCGCGGGCCTGAAGGCGGTTGCCGGCCCCGACAACACCCTGCGGATGACGGGGACGGCCCGGGACGGGCTGGTGGCCTCGGGGACGGAGTGCCCGGATCTGCTGCCCACCCTGGCCGCGCTGGCGTGTGTGCTGCCGCGCCCCTCCACCCTCACGGATGTAGGCGTCCTGCGCCTCAAGGAGAGCGACCGGTTGGACGGTATCCGCACCCTGGTGTCCGCTTTTGGAGGGACCACCCAGCTGGAGGGCGAGACGCTGACAATCCACCCTCCTACCTCCCATCCGCCGCGCTTCTCGATGAACAGCCGGGATGATCACCGCCTGGCAATGGTCGCGGCTACGCTCTCTGTTCTGTCCGGTGTACCCCTCACCCTCACCGGGCCTGAATGCGTGGAGAAGAGCTTCCCGGGCTTCTGGCGGCAGTTGGAGCGCACAGGGGTCCGTCTCACGTCTTGAAAAACGGGCGATGCCCGGGGGGAAACGCGGCCTCCCCGGGTGCGGTTCTTTTTTGTTGAAAGCGCTCTGCCGCCTGTGAAAAGTCCCGCCCATGGCAAAGGAAACGCTGACGATCACGGACAACCGGACCGGGAAGACGTACGAGGTCCCGATCGAGAACGGCTGCATTCGCACCAACGCTCTGCGGCAGATCAAGGTCTCGGAGGAAGACTTTGGCCTGATGGGTTACGACCCGGCGTTCCTGAACACGGCCAACTGCAAGAGCGCCATCACCTTCATCGACGGTGACAAGGGCATCCTCGAGTACCGGGGCTACCCCATCGAGCAGCTCGCGGAGAAGTCCTCGTTCATCGAGGTGGCCTACCTCCTGCTCAACGGCGAGCTCCCGACGCCCAAGCAGCTCGAGGAGTTCAACTATCTCGTCACGCACCACACGTACGTGCACGAGAACATCAAGACCTTCATGGACGGGTACCGCTACGACGCGCACCCCATGTCCATGCTGTCCTCCACGGTGGCGGCGCTCTCGGGCTTCTACCCGGACGCGAAGAACACCAAGGACGAGCGCAGCCGCCGCATCCAGATGACGCGGCTCATCGCGAAGATGCCCACCATCGCGGCCTTCTCCTACCGCCACAGCATGGGCCTGCCCTACGTCTACCCGGACAACGATCTGTCCTACGTGGGCAACTTCCTGGCGATGATCCGGAAGATCGGCACCACGACGTACAAGGTCCACCCGACGCTGGAGAAGGCACTGGACGTGCTCTTCATCCTGCACGCGGACCACGAGCAGAACTGCTCGACGACGTCGGTGCGCACGGTGGGCTCCTCCGAGGTGGATCCGTACTCGGCGGTGGCGGCGGGCATCGGGGCGCTCTACGGCCCGCTGCACGGCGGCGCCAACGAGGCCGTGCTGCGCATGCTGCGCGAGATCGGCCACGTGTCGAAGGTGCCGGACTTCATCAAGGCGGTGAAGACGGGCGAGGGTGAGAAGAAGCTGATGGGCTTCGGTCACCGCGTGTACAAGTCCTACGATCCGCGCGCCAAGGTCATCAAGCGCGTGGCGGACGAGGTCTTCGAGGTGACGGGCAAGAACCCGCTGCTCGAGATCGCCGTGGAGCTCGAGAAGATCGCGCTGCAGGACGAGTACTTCGTGAAGCGCAAGCTGTACCCGAACGTGGACTTCTACTCGGGCCTCATCTACGAGGCGATGGGCTTCCCGGTGGAGATGTTCCCGGTCCTCTTCGCCATTCCGCGCACGGTGGGTTGGGTGACGCAGTGGGAGGAGATGGTGAAGGACTCGGAGCAGAAGATCGCGCGTCCGCGTCAGATCTACACGGGCTCCAAGCGCCGCGACTACGTGGCGATGAAGGACCGCAAGTAGCAACCACCCCTCTCCCACCGGGAGAGGGACGGGGTGAGGGTATCGAGCCCCATCGGGTTCCGATCAAAGAGGGCCGGGGTGAGGGTCAGTGGACCCACGCCTTGGCCCTCTTGGCGTTTCAGGCCCCCTACCCCGCCCGGGCCGGGACCGTGGGCTCCTCGGAGTACAGGGAGTCGATGAGGGCCTTGTGGCGGGCCTCGATGACGTGGCGGCGCATCTTCATGTTGGGGGTGAGCTCGCCGGTGGCGGTGGTGAAGTCCTCGGCGAGCACGGCGAAGCGCTTGATGGTCTCGAAGCGGGCGAGCCGGGGATTGACCTCGCGCTCGATGGCCTCGTGCAGGTGCTGGCGCAGGCGGGGATCGGCGGCGAGGGCGGAGAGATCCTCGGGCCAACCATTCTGCCGCGCCAGGGAGCGTGCGCGCTCGGGGTCCAGGGTGAGGAGGGCCACGAGGTAGTTGCGGCGCTCGCCGATGACGAGCGCATGGCCCACGGGCGCCACGGCCTTGAGGAGCAGCTCGATCTGGGCCGGCGAGGCCTTCTTGCCGCCGGAGGTGACGATGAGCTCCTTCTTGCGGCCGGTGATGTGGAGGTAGCCCTCGGAGTCGAGGTGGCCCACGTCGCCCGAGTGCAACCAGCCAGCCTGGAGCAGCTCGGCGGTGCCGGTGGGGTCCTTGAAGTAGCCCTGGCAGACACCGCCGCCGCGCACGAGGATCTCCCCGTCGTCGGCGATGAGGACCTCCACGCCCAGGAGAGGACGGCCGAGCGTGCCCAGACGGGTGGCGTCGGGGGTGTTGAGCGTGGTGGGCCCACACACCTCGGACTGGCCGTAGACCTCGCGGATGACGATGTCGAGCGAGGCGAAGAACTCGAGCACGTCGCGGCCGATGGGGGCGGCGCCACTGCAGAAGAAGTGGGTGCGCTCGAAGCCCAGCTTCGCGAGCAGGGCCGGGAAGACGGTGCGGCGGGCGAGCTGGTACTGGCCCTCCAGGGCCAGGGGGACCCGCTCGTGGCGCAGGGCGAGCGCGTTGTGCTGGACGACCACCCCGCGGGCCCAGCCCACCGCGGTCTGGCGGGCGGCGGGCAGCTCACCGAGGGCCTCCTCGAGGCGGCCCTTGAACTTCTCCCAGACGCGGGGCACGCCGAAGAAGACGGTGGGACGGGCGTCGCGCAGGTCCTCGGGCACCGACTCCAGGGAGCGCGCGAAGTAGACCTCCGCGCCGACGAGGATGGGCGCGTGGATGCTGAGCATCTGCTCGGCGATGTGCGCCAGCGGCAGGTATGACAGGAGGGCCTCGTCGTCCTCGGACATGCGCGTGACACGCTTGAGCTGCCCGGCCGTCCACACGAGGTTGCGGTGGCTGAGCATGACGCCCTTGGGGTGGCCGCTGGTGCCCGAGGTGTAGATGAGGGTGGCGAGCCCGTCGGGCTGGAGCTCGTTGACGGCGTTCCAGTAGGGCCCCTCATCGGAGCCAGTGCCGCGCGCCAGCACATCCGCGTAGGTCAGCACGCCCTCGGGCAGCGGGGCCGGAGGAGGATCCAGGACGATGATGTGGCGCAACCGGGGCACCCGCTCGCGCACGGCGAGTGCGGTGGCCAGGTGCTTCTCGTTCTCCACCACCAGGTGGCGCGCCTCGCAATGGTCGACGAGGTACTCCACCTGCTCCGGGCTGCTGGTGGTGTAGATGCCCACGGGCACACCGCCCAGGGCCATGGAGGCCAGGTCCGCCACCACCCACTCCTCGCGGTTGAAGGACAGGATGGGCAAGGGGCTTCCCCGCTGGAACCCCAGCGAGAGCAACCCCAGGGCAAAACGCTTCACCCGGACGGCATGGTCGTGCCACGAGGTGGGCACATAGGTGCGCCCCTTGCGCGTCCACAGCGCCGGACGATGCTGCCGCCGGTTGGCTTGATCATGGAGCGCATGCACCATCGTCCTGGGAGTGTCCATAGGGAATCCGAGGCTACTGAAACCGGGGCGCTACTCGCCACGGGCGTTGACAGGTCACCGGAGCCCTATGTATTCCGCGCGACGCACATGACCATCGATCTGACTTGCCAGAAGTGCGAGGGCACCTTCGAGCTGGATGTTCAGGATCTCATTGATGGGACGGAGAAGCTCGCCTGCCCTCATTGCAGTCAGAAGGCTCCCACGAACATCCAGGAGGACTTCGTCGCGGCGCTCACCGAGATGAGGACCCAGGTGGCCGCGCTCGGCAAGCGCTTCGCCGTCTCGATGGCGCTGGAGACCGAGGATCTGGAGGACGAGCTCGACGAGGACGAGGAGTCCGACGAGGACGAGGAGTCCGACGACGAGGAGCTCGACTTCGACGAGGACGAGGACGTCGAGGACGAAGAGGACTACGACGACGACGAAGAGGGGCGCTGAAGCTCGCCCGTCTACCCTGGCCGTTCGGTTTTTCCGGAGCGCGGACGGTGTGAGGCTGGGGAGCAGGCGGGCACGGATCAGTGCCCTCCCGGCCCCAGCGCACATGCACACGTTTGCAGGGTGAAAACGTCCATCCCTGCAGCTTTCGTCCTGGCCCCGCTGTCCGCTGCGCTGCTCGCCCTGGGAGTGCTGGTTCTCCCCGGCTTTGGCGCCCCACCCGCGCACGCGACCGCGGCGCCCAAGGACAGCGAGGCCTGCGTGCCAAAGCAGGGAGGAAATCCCGCTGCCTGCAAGGAGCTGGTGCGGCTCGAGGTCCGGGACGTGATCCCGCTCGTCGAGGCGCAGACGCACGCGGTGGTGCTCACCACGGAGGATGGGGCCCTGGTGCTGCCCATCTTCGTGGACGAGTCGGCCGCGGTGGCCATCGCCTTCCGGCTGGCGCACCTGAGGCCGCCGCAGCCGCTCTCGCAGGATCTGCTCGGCTCGGTGGTGACGGAGCTGGGCGCCAAGGTGACCGAGGTGCGCATCGACGATCTGCGCGATGACATCTACACGGGCCGCGTCTTCCTCGAGCAGGGCAAGCGCAAGTTGACGCTGGACGCGAGGCCCTCGGACTCCATCGCCATGGCGCTGGATGGCGAGGCGCGCATCATGGTGACGCGCAAGGTGCTGGACGAGGCCGGTATCAGCCGCGACGAGATCGACTCGCTGCGCGAGGGCGGCCCGGGCGTGGGCGGCAGCGGGGACCCGCACATGATGGACGAGCCGATGCCGATGGATCCGCACCACGGCCTGCCGCCTCCGGGCCTGGCTCCGAAGCTGGCGCCCGACAGGACGGACGAGATCAGCCTCTAGCGTCCAGGCACACAGGACCCCGCAAAGGCGAAAGCCCGGCCCCCCCTCCAGGGACGCCGGGCTTTCTCGCAACAGTAGGGACGAGCCCTGAAAAAGAAGACCGCTTCCGCCGACGCCGTCGCTGTCGCCCGCGTTGGTGCCAAGTATTCCCGAGGACGCAAAGCTGTCAAGGCGGCGCCGGGCGCCTAGGATGTGCGTCCATGCGCAAGGCGAAGATCATCTGCACGCTGGGGCCGTCCTCGGACTCGGCCGAGGTCATCGAGGAACTCGTCCGCTCCGGTATGAACGTGGCGCGGCTCAACTTCTCGCACGGGACGCACGACCAGCACCGCCGCCGGGTGAATCTGATCCGCCGGGCGTCGAAGAAGCTGGGCGTGCCCGTGGCCATCCTCCAGGACATCCAGGGCCCGAAGATCCGCCTGGGCAAGTTCGAGGGGGGCTGCCTGGAGGTGAAGACGGGCCAGACGGTGGTGGTGACCACGCGGGAGGTGCTGGGCCACGACAACATCATCCCCACGCCCATCCGCTCGCTGCCCAAGGACGTGGAGCCGGGCCACCCCATCCTGCTGGACGACGGGCGGGTGCGGCTGAGGGTGAAGAAGGTGCAGGGCAAGGACGTCACCTGCCTGGTGGAGCTGGGCGGGATGCTCAAGGACCACAAGGGCCTGAACCTGCCGGGGGCGCTCGTGTCGGTGCCCACCATCACCGAGAAGGACAGGGAGGACCTGGCGTTCGGGCAGGAGGTGGGCGTGGACTACGTGGCGCTCTCCTTCGTGCGCTCGGCGAACGACATCCGGGAGGCGCGCGAGCTGGTGGCGCAGCGAGGCACACCGCTCATCGCGAAGATCGAGAAGCCGCAGGCGGTGGCGGACCTGGACGCGATCGCGCGCGAGGCGGACGGCATCATGGTGGCCCGAGGGGACCTGGGCGTGGAGATGCCGCTGGAGAAGCTGCCGGCCATCCAGAAGCGGATGGTGCGGACGGTGAACCGGATGGGCGGGCTGGTGATCGTCGCCACGGAGATGCTGGAGAGCATGGTGAACAACGCGAGGCCCACGCGCGCCGAGGTCTCGGACGTGGCCAACGCCATCCTGGACGGGGCGGACGCGGTGATGCTCTCGGGGGAGACGGCGGCGGGCAAGTACCCGGTGGAGGCGGTGGCCACCATGGCGCGGATCGTCGAGGAGACGGAGACGGGGGTGGTGAGGAGCCTGGAGCACCCGCCCTTCCCGGACGCGAAGGATGACATCTCCACGGGCGTGGCGGCGGCGGCGGTCGCGGCGGCCGAGCAGATGAAGATCGGCACCATCGTGGCGTACACGGAGCGGGGCCTGACGGCGCGGCTCATCTCCGAGTTCCGGCCAACGGCGCAGATCATCGCGCTGACGCCGAACCCGGAGACGGTGAACCGGATGGCGCTCTACTGGGGGGTGAAGGCGATGCAGGTGGGCCGCCTGCAGTCGACGGACGCGATGCTGCGACAGGTGCGGCGGCTGTGTAACGAGGAGGGCATCTGCAAGGTGGGCATGCCCGTGGTCATCGTCGCCGGCGTGCCGCTCAACGAGCCGGGGCGCACCAACATGATGTCGGTGCACCGCATCTGAGCCTACTGCCCTCGCGGAGGCCCCTGCCCTGGCTCGCCTGGCGAGTCAGGGAGAGGCCTCCGCCGGTTCACCTCGCGGGTTGGGGCCGGAAGCTCACCCCGTCGAGTCCCAGGCGCTGGCACACGTTGGCGAAACGCTCGGTGCAGATGAGGGTGGTGGAGAAATCCTCCAGTCGGAAAACGTCCAGGTGGATGGGAAGGGTCGCCGCGTCCAGCAGGAGTTCCTGGGGACGGCGAATGCCATGGCGGCCGCAGCGGGAGCAAGGGGGCTTTCGATCCGGGGGCAGACAGTCCGGGTGGGCTCGGCCCACGGGGAAAAGCTCCAACTCGAGCAGCTCGGGCGAGGCCCGCTGGCGGAAGCGCAGTTGAGTACGGCAGCCCTTGAGTCCTCGCAGGCCCTCGGCCTGGAGTTTCTCGAAGACCTCTCGTTGAACCAGCAGCCATGAGGGAAGGGGCGTCACGAATGATCCGAAGCGCCCCTGTCCCTTTCCTATGAGTGGGCCAAAGGTCGAACCCGGCTCCACGATGGCGCCAACAGGCAGGAAGGGACGTACCAGCTCACGCAGTCTTTCGTACTCCTCGATGGGCTCGGCGCGGGCTTCTTCAAAGTCCGCCAGGGCCGCGATCGGGGTCAGGTCTACCGAGGGGTACATCTTCGAGCCGCCACTCCAGGTCGCTTTACAAGCAGGGCATTCGAAGATGCCGGGGAGCCCCCACTTGTGTGCACCATCCACGTCGCCCGTGTAGCGGGAAGACCTATCCTCTTCGATTCTGAAGTACCTCATCCGCGTGGTCCTCGGCTCAATCTGGGCAGTAGTAGGGCACGAACGCTCCATTCACTCGGAACAGGAACATGAGCTCGAATGCGAACCGCCAGATCTCCTCCGTGGTGGCCCCGTCATTGTTGTCCTGGAACTGTCGCCAAGCCTCGTTCCACTGCCAGCCTGCGGTTCCTCCACTGTGCAACCGTTGGTGGAATCTCCTGGGTAGGAGAATGGTGAAGGCATGAATGTCGATTCCCTTCCGCTTGAACCATCTGGCCAGTCTTTGCTGCTGCGGGAAGATGTGGTGCTTCTCAAGCGGCTCGGGCGGGAGCATGCACCCGAGCGGGTGCTTCTGCCGCGCGAGTTGGTCGCGGAGCTTCCAGTTGCGCCAGGGGATTTCGAAGACTGGGTCCGCGTAGGTGGGGACTGCCAGCGGATGACCCCACCAGCGGTTGGGGTTTCCCACCACGGGAGGCCGAAGGCCCACTGTGGTATCGAGTGCCAGCACCACTGAAGGCGACGGGGATGGGGCCGCCTCCACCAGCTCCCGGCACCGCCAGAGAGCGCAGCGATCTTCGTCACACAGCGGTACTACGCAGCTCGGGTCCTGGCTACCAACTCCCTGTTCGAGATGGCCAGGTGCTCGTGGTCGCCGTGAGGAAGACGATGGGCGGGCTGCCCGCAGGGACCATGCTCAAGGGACAGCTCGTCCTCGGAACGAACCTCGCCATCGAGCAGGACCTGGCGAGGAACTCCTTCCTGCGCTTCACCGAGGCGCTGACTCCAGACAGGAAGACGTCCCCGGTGTGCATGCTCTCCCACGACACCGGGGACGGTGTTCCGCTCATGGACAACACCCCGTTCCAGGACGCCCGGATCCAGACCCTGGTGAACGTGAAGCCGGTGGAGCGCTCGAGGAGAGGAGGCCCCCCAGGTGAGCTGTCCTCTGCCCTAGCTCGCCGAGGCCAGCCAGGGCGTGGTCTGCGAGAAGTCGTAGATGCGCTCGATGGCGATCTGCTTGTAGCGCTCGACCTTCACGGCGCGGCGGGCGCACTCCCAGACGAGCTCCGTGGGAGGACGATCCGGCTCCTTCTTCTTGCGGCGCTTGACCTCGGCCTTGATGGGCTTCACGGCGACGCGAGGGTGGAAGCAGAAGGCGGAGGAGAACAGCAGGTGGCCGGCGAAGGGGATGAGCCGGGCCTCCAGCACGTCGCCCGTCTCGAGGCCCGCCACGTGGCGGCGCTCGGTGACGTCGAAGTCCTTGCCGGAGAACAGCTCACGCAGCCGCACGAGGCCCTTGCCCAGCTTGCGCACCTCGAAGAGACCGTGAACGGTCTCCGTGAAGCAGCGGAAGGCGTTGGCCTCCTCGGGCGAGGCGCCCTGCAGCCGCAGCTGGTACAGCTCCGCGGCCGGGGTCAGCTTGGAAATGGGCGAGACCCTATCGAACAGGTAGTAGTCCAGGAAGGACGCCATCCGCAGCTCGAAGATCTTGTCGTCCTCGAAGACCTCGCCGGTGAGGCGGAGGTATTCCGCCTTGGCATCCAGCAGGTCGGGCTTGCGTGACTCCTGGCTCCCAAAGGCGATGAGCTGGTCGAGATAGGGCTGATACGACAGCGGCGAAAGGGGGGAGTCCATGGGGCAGCGAAATCCTACTCTCCGGCCATGAGCTTCGCGAAACGCGAGAAGAGGTACCGGGCATCGTGAGGCCCGGGCGAAGCTTCTGGGTGGTACTGCACGCTGAAGGCGCGGGCGTCGGGGATGCTCAGTCCCTCCACGGTACCGTCGTTGAGGTTGATGTGGCTCACCACCGCCTTGCCCTTCACGCTCGCATCATCCACCGCGAAGCCGTGGTTCTGCGAGGTGATCTCTACCTTGCCGGTGGTCAAGTCCTTGACCGGCTGGTTGGCGCCCCGGTGACCGAACTTCATCTTGTACGTCCGGCCGCCCAAAGCGAGCGCGAGGATCTGGTGACCCAGGCAGATGCCGAAGACGGGCACCTTGCCGAGCAGACCGGCCACGACCTTGTCCGCGCCCTTCACGGCGGCCGGGTCTCCCGGGCCGTTGGCGAGGAAGATGCCGTGGGGCTTCTCGGCGAGCACGGCCTCGGCGGAGGTGCCGGCGGGCACCACCTTCACGCGGCAACCCACGTCCACGAGGAAGTGGAGCATGGAGCGCTTGAGGCCGTAGTCGTAGGCCACCACGTCGAAGCGCAGCTCGGGAGCGGGGCGCGGGGCCTCGCCGAGCAGGTTCGGGGTGGGCTCAGTGAAGAGATAGGACTCCTGGGTGGACACGCCGGTGGCGAGGTCCAGCCCCTCCATGCCGCGAGCCGTCCGGGCCCGCTCCACGAGGGCGGCAGCCGAGTGGTCCTCGGTGGAGATGACGCCCATCTGCGCGCCGTGCGTGCGCACGTGCCGCACCAGGCGCCGGGTGTCGATGCCCTCGATACCGACGATGCCGTGGCGCTTGAGGTAGACGTCGAGCGTCTCCTGGGCGCGCCAGTTGGAGTGCTGCTCGGTGGCGTTGCGGACCACCATGCCCACGGCGTGGGGCTTCACGGACTCCTGGTCGCCGGGGTTGGCGCCCACGTTGCCCATCTCGGGGTACGCCATGGTGACGATCTGCCCGACGTAGGAAGGGTCCGTGAGGATCTCCTGGTAGCCGGTCATCGACGTGTTGAACACCACCTCACCGACCGTCTCGCCGGAGGCGCCGAGCGCACGTCCCTCGAAGGTGGTGCCATCCGCCAATGCCAGCACTGCCCGCTTCATCACCTGGACTCCTTGATCTGACCGTCCTCGAAGACGAGCCGCCCGGACACCCACGTCTGGGCGACCCGGCCCGTCAAACGCCGGCCATGGAAGGGGGTGTTCCGGCTGCGGGAGAAGAACCGCGCCGAATCCACCGTCCACTCCGTATCCGGCTCCACCACCGTGATGTCCGCCGGGGCCCCAGCGGCCAGATGGCCGCCTGGCAGCCCGAATGCCCTCGCGGGCCCGTCCGTCAGCAGGGCCACCGCCTTGGAGAGGCTCAACACGCCCTCGCGCACCAGGGACAGGGTGAGGCCCAGGGCCGTCTCCAGGCCCACCACGCCATTCCACGCCTTGTCGAACTCCACCTGCTTCTCCAGCACGCCGTGGGGCGCGTGGTCGGTGGCGATGGCGTCGATGGTGCCGTCGACGAGCCCCTCGCGCACGGCCTCGATGTCGCGGCGGGTGCGCAGGGGCGGATTCATGCGGGCGTGGGTGTCGTAGGCGCCCACGGCCTCGTCATCCAGGATGAAGTGGTGCGGAGTGGCCTCGGCGGTGACGTTCAACCCGCGCCGCCTGGCCTCACGGATGAGGCGCACGCTGCCCTCGCAGGAGACATGGGCGACGTGCAGCCGCCCCTTCGTCTCCTCCAGAAGCACCATGTCGCGCGCCACCATGGCCACCTCGGCCGAGGGTGGGATGCCCATGAGGCCCAGGCGCGTGGAGGCGCGGCCCTCGTTCATCACGCCCTTGCCCGAGAGCGTCAGATCCTCCTCGTGCACCATGACGGGGAGATTGAAGAGCTGGGCGTACTGGAGGGCGCGGCGCATGAGGCCGGCATTCATCACCGGGCGGCCGTCATCGGTGATGCAGACGCAGCCGGCGCTGGCGAGCGCCCCCATCTCCGCCATCTCCTCGCCCTGGAGGCCCTTGGTGATGGCACCCGCCAGGTACACGTGGCACAGCCGCGCCTCGCGGGCCTTGGCCTTCACGTACTCGGTGACGAGCACGCTGTCGTTGACGGGCTTGGTGTTGGGCATGGCCACCACCGCGGTGAAGCCACCGGCCACCGCCGCCATGCAGCCGGTGAGGACCGTCTCCTTGCCCTCCTCGCCCGGCTCGCGCAGGTGCACGTGCAGGTCGATGAAGCCCGGCAGCACCAGCTTGCCCGTGGCGTCCACCACCCGCGCGTCCTGCACCCGCAGGGGTGCCTCGGACACCTCGACGATGGTGCCGTCCCGCACCAGCACGTCGCGCACCCCGTCCACGCCGTTGCGCGGATCCACCACCCGCCCGCGGCTCAAGAGAATCGTCGAGCTCACCGGCACACCTCCTCGAGGATGGCGCGGCGCACGGCCACGCCATGCGCCACCTGCTCCAGGATGACACTGCGTTGCCCATCGGCCACGGCGGGGGCGATCTCCACCCCCCGGTTCATCGGGCCGGGGTGCAGCACGAGCGCCTCCGGCTTGAGCCGCTCGGCGCGGGCGGCGTTCAGCCCGTACATGCGGGAGAACTCACGCGTCGAGGGGAAGAAGTTCTCGCCCTGCCGCTCCGACTGGACGCGCAGGCACATGACGGCGTCGGCGCGGGGCAGCACGGCATCCAGGTTCGTGGCGATCTCGGCGCCGAAGGACTCCAGGCCGGGTGGCAGCAGCGTGGGCGGGCCGCACAGCACCACCTTGGCGCCCAGCGTGGTGAGGCAGTGCAGGTTGGAGCGGGCCACGCGGCTGTGGAGGATGTCTCCGACGATGAGCACCGTGCGCCCGTCCAGGCTGCCCCAGCGGCGGCGCAGGGTGAAGGCGTCCAGCAGCGCCTGCGAGGGGTGCTCGTGGGTGCCATCCCCGGCGTTGATGACGGCGCAGCGCACGTGGCGCGCCACCAGGTGCGGGGCGCCCGAGGAGCGGTGCCGGATGATGAGCGCCACCGGGCCCGTGGCCTCGATGTTGCGCACCGTGTCCAGCAGCGTCTCGCCCTTGGACACGGAGGAGCCCGCCGTCGTCCAGTTGAGCACCTCGGCGCCGAGCGCATGGGCCGCCATCTCGAAGGAGGTACGGGTGCGCGTGGAGTCCTCGAAGAAGAGGTTGGCGATCACCCTGCCCCGCAGCACATGCGAGGCATCCGGCCCACCGTGCAGGTGTGCCTCGGCCCGGCCGAGCAGCGCCTCGATGTCCGCGCGCCGCAGGCCCTCGATTCCCAACAGGTGTCTCATACGTGCCCCTGGGTCCTACGTGCCGGGAATGCCTTCCTTCACGACGCGGAAGCGCAGCGTGTGCACGTTCTTGGTCGGCTTGAGCCGCACCCGCCGCGTGTAGTCCACCTGGATGCGGACCTTCCCCGAGACCTCGCTGCGCTCGATGGAGATCTGCTCGGGAGTCAGCCCCAGCCCGGGCACGAGGACGTCGCGGTCGAACCGATCCCGCTCCCAGTGGTTGCCCAGATCGCTGGTGCGCTCGATGATCAGGGTGCGCAGCGCGTCGTCGTCCGAGGACTGCGCGGCCCGGTTGAAGGCCACCGCGACGGCTTCCTTCACGTCGAAGTTGTCCACGTAGAAGGGCACGAACATCACGCCCGCGTAGATGCCCCCCGCGACGAGGGTGAGGAGCACCAGGCCGCCAAAGCTGATCTTCCCAGAGGGATGACGCATGAGGCCCCCGCGTAGCAGCGGCACGCGCGGGGCGTCAAGCCTCGTGGGAGGGTTTCAACGCACCGGCTCGAAGAGGCGGTCGGTGCGCAGGCCCGTGCCCTCGAAGAAGTTGCTGAACCAGCCGCCGTACCCGAGCGCCATCCAGATGACCATGGCCTTGCCCTTGATGTGGCCGTACGGGACGAACTCCACGCCGCGGCCGGCGCCCAGGCCATAGCGGCTGTCCAGGCTGTTCTCCCGGTTGTCGCCCATGACGAAGACCTGGCCCTGGGGAACGGTGTAGGGCCCCTCGTGCTCCACGCGGGCCACGCGGCCCGGCTGCAGCACCGAGTGCACCCGGCCGTCCAGGTTCTCGTGGTACAGCCGCAGGTGCTCCGGGTACCAGGGCGTGTTCTCGTGCTTGTTGTAGACGACCTGGTCCTCGTTCACCAACGTGCGCGGCTGGGGCACGCCGTTGATGTGGACCTCGCCGCCGATGAGCTCCACCTTGTCCCCGGGGATGCCCACCACGCGCTTGATGAAGTCCAGCTCCGGCTGCACCGGGTTGTTGAAGACGATGACGTCTCCACGCGCCGGCGCGCGGACGATCTGGAAGGGCACATAGTTCGTCCAGGGCAGCCGCACCCCGTAGATGAACTTGTTGATGAAGACCTGATCGCCGATCTCCAGCGTGGGCAGCATGGAGCCGGAGGGGATGCGGTACGGCTCGATGATGAAGACGCGGATGATGACCGCGATGGCCAGCGCCTTGGCGAAGCCCGACAAGAAGTCCCAGAGGTCCTGCTTGCGGAAGACGCCCAGCAGCTGGGTGGCCAGCGTGTCGAGCGTCTTCGTCTCCGTCTCCAACCGCTCCGCGTCCCCGGCCAGCGAGGCGGCCTCCACCTGCATGGCCTGCTCGGCCAGCCGCGTGGACGCCTCGGCGGAGATCTTCCCCGGCACGCGCTTGTGGATGCGCTCGATCTCCCCGATGAGCTCACGCGCCTCGTGCCGCAGGTGGCGCAGGCGGCTCTGCTTGGGCAGCGCGAACCGCAGCACGATCAGCCCGCCGAAGTAGAGCAGCATCAGCCCCGCCAGGCCCTGCAGCAGCGGCTGGGCCCAGTCGGCGGAGGGGGGCACGAACTCGATGAGGATGATGTACGGGATGAGCGCCAGCCCGAGGATGACCAGGGGCGCCCACAGGCTGGTGAGCAGCTCGCGCCACAGCAGCGCGCGGCTGGCCTTGATCTGCTCCGGCGTCCGGCGGGAGGCCATGGTGGCCTCGAGCCCCGCGGTGGCTTGGGTCGCGCTGGTGGTGGACATGGCCTATTCCTCCGTCTTCAGCACCGCGAGGAAGGCCTCCTGCGGGATCTCCACCGAGCCCACCTGCTTCATGCGCTTCTTGCCCTCCTTCTGCTTCTCGAGGAGCTTGCGCTTGCGGCTGATGTCGCCGCCGTAGCACTTGGCGAGCACGTTCTTGCGGATGGCGGAGATCGTCTCGCGCGAGATGATCTTCGCGCCGATGGCCCCCTGGATGGCCACCTCGTACATCTGCTTCGGGATGACCTCCTTGAGCTTCTGGCACACCTCTCGGCCGCGCTGGTAGGCGCGCTCCTTGTGGACGATGACGCTGAGCGCGTCCACCGGATCGCCGTTGATGAGGATGTCCAGCCGGACCAGGTCCGACTCCGCGTACCCGGCCAGCTCGTAGTCGAGGCTGGCGTAGCCGCGCGTGACGCTCTTGAGCTTGTCGAAGAAGTCGAAGACGACCTCGGCCAGCGGCATCTCGTACGTCACCTGGATGCGCGTGCCGCTGGAGCCCAGGTACTTCAGGTCCTTCTGCACGCCGCGCCGGTCCTGGCACAGCTTGAGCACCGCGCCCAGGTAGTCGTTGGGCACGTGGATGTGGCAGGTGAGGATGGGCTCCTCGAACTTGGCGATCTTCTGCACCGGCGGCAGCTTGGCCGGGTTGTCCACCAGCAGCACCCCGCCCTGCGAGTCGGTGATGCGGTAGACCACCGAGGGCGCCGTGGTGATGAGCGACAGGTTGTACTCGCGCTCCAGGCGCTCCTGGACGATCTCCATGTGCAACAGGCCCAGGTAGCCGCAGCGGAAGCCAAAGCCGAGCGCCGTGGAGGACTCGGGCTCGTAGGTGAAGGCCGCGTCGTTGAGCTTGAGCTTGCCGAGCGCGTCGCGCAGGCCCTCGTACTGCTCGGAGTCCACCGGGAAGATGCCGGAGAACACCATGGGCTTCACTTCCTTGAAGCCCGGGAAGGGCGCGTCCGTGGGACGCAGCTCCTCCGTCACGGTGTCACCCACCTTGGCGTCCTGGAGCTCCTTCACGTTGGCCACCAGCACGCCCACCTCGCCGGCCATGAGCTGAGGTACCGGGCGGGAGAACGGGCTGAAGACGCCCAGCTCCTGCACCTCGAAGACCTTGTTGTTGCTCCACAGCTTGATCTTCTGCTTGAGCTTGAGCGTGCCCTCGAGCACGCGCACCAACGTCACGACGCCGCGGTAGTTGTCGTACCAGCTGTCGAAGATGAGGGCCCGGAGCGGGGCCGCCGGATCACCCGCGGGGGGCGGCACGTTCTTCACCACCGCCTCGAGGATCTCCTTGATGCCGATGCCCTCCTTGGCGGAGGCCGGCACGGCGACGGAGGCGTCGATGCCGATCACGTCCTCGATCTCCTGGCGCGTGCGATCCACGTCGGCGCTCGGCAGGTCGATCTTGTTGATGACCGGGATGATCTCCAGGTTGTGATCCAACGCCATGTAGACGTTGGCGAGCGTCTGGGCCTCGACGCCCTGGGAAGCGTCCACCACCAGGAGGGCGCCCTCGCACGCGGCGAGCGAGCGGCTCACCTCGTAGGCGAAGTCCACGTGTCCCGGGGTGTCGATGAGGTTGAGCACGTACTTCTGGCCGTCGTTGGCGGTGTAGTTCATCCGCACGGACTGGGCCTTGATGGTGATGCCGCGCTCGCGCTCCAGCTCCATGTTGTCGAGGAACTGGTCCTGCGCCTCGCGCTTGGTCACCGTTCCGGTGGCACCGAGCAGGCGATCGGCCAGGGTGGACTTCCCATGGTCGATGTGGGCGATGATCGAGAAGTTTCGGATGTGAGCGTTGTCGGCCGGCATGGGTAGGGGGGCCTCGGGCTACGTCGAAGCCGGCTTGAGTAACACCGAACCCCACCAAAATCCATGCGTCCGCGCGCCCGGCGTGCAACCAGAATGACGCCGGGCCGTCCCCCCTGCCCTGGGGGGTGAACGGGAAGGCTAGCGGGCGGTGTGCTCGCGGAAGAACGAGACCGTGCGGCGCAGCCCCTCGGGGAGCTCCACGGTGGGCTGCCAGCCGAGCACCCGGCGCGCCAGGGCGTTGTCCACGCAGGAGCGCATCTGCTCGCCGGGCCTGCCGGGGGCATGGAGGGCGGGCTTGCCCACCCCGGCCGACTGGGCCAGCAGGGTGTAGAGCCGGTTGATGTCCGTCTCCACGCCGGTGCCGATGTTGATGGCGCCCGAGTAGTCCTTCTCCACCGCCAGCAGGTTGGCGCGGGCCACGTCCTCCACGTAGACGAAGTCGCGCGTCTGCTTGCCCTCGCCGTAGATGGTGCACTCGCGGCCGCCGAGCAGGCGCTGGCAGAAGATGGACACCACGCCGGCCTCGCCGTGCGGGTTCTGCCGGGGGCCGTACACATTGGCGTACCGCAGGGCCACGTAGTTCAGCCCGTACTGGGCCTTGTAGTAGCCGAGGTACAGCTCACCCGACGCCTTGGAGACACCGTAGGGCGACACCGGCCGCGTCGCGTGGGACTCGGGCGCGGGGAAGACGTCCTGCTCGCCGTAGATGGCCCCGCCGGTCGAGCTGAACACCACCTTCTGGACACCCGCCTGGCGCGAGGCCTCCAGCAGGTTGAGGAAGCCGAGGATGTTGGCCTCCGCGTCGAAGCGGGGATCCTCCACGCTGCGGCGCACGTCCATCTGGGCGGCCAGGTGCAACATCACCTGGGGGCGCTCGGCGCGGATGAGCTGCGCGGCCTCGGGGGCCCGGATGTCGATCACCTCCAGACGGACCCGGGGATCCAGGTTCTCCTTCTTGCCACTCGACAGGTTGTCGAGGGCGATGACCTCATGCCCCGCGCGCACGAAGGCGTCGCACACGTGCGAGCCAATGAATCCCGCCCCACCAGTCACCAGGACTTTCAACGTGCCGCTCCCGCCACGCTCAGGTGGCCATCAGATAAGAAAGTTTGGCGCGAAAGTTAGGGGGTGGGGCCCCTTCCGGCAACCGATCGGAACCACGCGATCGTCTCCCGCAGACCCTCCTCCAGGGGTACCCTCGGCTCCCACCCGAGCACCTGCCGGGCCCGGGTGATGTCCGGCCGGCGCTGCTTGGGGTCGTCCTTGGGCAGTGGCTGGTGGACGATCCGCCCTCCCCCGCCCGCCGCGGCCCGCACCGCCTCGGCGAACTCGAGCATGGTCATCTCGCGGGGATTTCCGATGTTGACGGGCTCGGGGGTGTCCGAGAGGGCCAGCCGCACCAGGCCGTCCACCAGGTCGCGCACGTAACAGAAGGAGCGCGTCTGGGTGCCGTCACCGAAGATGGTGAAGTCCTCGCCGCGCAGGGCCTGGCCCACGAAGGCGGGCACCACGCGCCCGTCGTTGAGGCGCATGCGCGGCCCGTAGGTGTTGAAGATGCGGACGATGCGCGTCTGCACACCGTACGAGCGCGCGTACACCATGGTGAGCGCCTCGGCGTAGCGCTTGGCCTCGTCGTAGCAGGCACGCGGGCCAATGGGGTTCACGTTGCCCCAGTAGTCCTCGCGCTGCGGGTGCACGTGCGGATCTCCGTACACCTCCGAGGTGGAGGCCTGGAGGAAGACGGCGCCCTTGGCCTGCGCCAGCTTGAGCCCGTGCTCCGTGCCCAGCGAGCCCACCCGCATCGTCTCCAGCGGCAGCTTCGCGTAGTCGATGGGCGAGGCCGGCGAGGCCATGTTGAAGACGTAGTGCACCGGCCCGTCCACCGAGAGCCCCTCGGTGATGTCCTGGCGCACCACCTCGAAGCCCGCGCGGCCCCGCAGGTGCGCCACGTTCCGCTCGTCGCCGGTGATGTAGTTGTCCACCGAGACGACTCCGGCGGCCCCATCCTCCAGCAGCCGCTCGCACAGGTGCGAGCCCACGAAGCCCGCGCCCCCGAGCACCACCACCCGCTGCCCCTTCATGCTCTTGCTCATGGTCATGACCCGGCGCTCAGCTCAGCTCGTCGAACGAGGCCTGTCCCGGCAACTGCGCTTTGTACTTCTCCAGCACGAGATCGATCCCCTGCCGGATGTACTCGGCCACGGGAACCTTGGTCTTCTGGTTCAGCGCCTTGAGCAAATCGTTCTGCTCCGGCGTGATGTAGATGGTGGTGCTGATCTTCTTTCGGGCCATGGCGATATGTGAAAATATATGGACTTACATGTCCCTTGAAGCGCTGTTTTCGAGCCCTGTCGTAAAGCCCTCGAAACGCCGGTGGGTGCTGGGACTCGTACTGGTAGGCCTCTGTGGGTGCGCGTCCGACAAATCGGCGAAGAAGCCGGAGGCGGCCCAGGCGCAGGAACAGGTGGCGCCGGAGCCGATCCGCCCGTCGCGGGCCGCCCACGAGAAGGTGACGGAGAAGGACACCGACGGGGACAAGAAGCCGGACGTGTGGGTGTACGCGGTGGAGGAGCGCGGGGCGGATGGGGAGATCCGGCAGCGGAAGGTCCGCAAGGAGATGGACATCAACTGGGACGGCCGGGTGGACATCACCACGTACTACGACGCCCGCGAGGAGCGGGAGCGCGAGACGATGGACCTGGACTTCGACGGGAAGGTGGACTCCGTCTTCTTCTACGAGAAGGGCATCAACGTCCGGCGGGAGCGCGACCTGAACGGGGACGGCAAGCCGGACGAGTGGGTGTTCTACGAGAAGGGCACGCTGGCCCGGAAGGAGCGGGACTCCAACGGGGACGGCCGCGTGGACTACTGGCAGTACTGGGAGAACAACCAGATCGATCGCATCGGCGAGGATCTGGATGGCGACGGCACCGTCGACAAGTGGAGCCGCGGCACCCCCGCCGAGTGATTTACCGGGCGGCCCACCGGACGGCTCAAAGGCCGGCGGTCGCGCGGTAGACGACGCCCTCGCCCTCGAGCGTGTAGGCCCCATCCGCCGCGCTCACGAACACCGAGGCGCCCCGGGGCAGCGCGAGGGACTCGCCCCCGGCGGACAGCCGGGCGGACCCCTCGGTGCACAGGAGGATCTCCGGCCCGCGGCGCTCCGGCCGGGCGGACACCCCGGGGCGGAGCTGAAAGCGCGAGAGGCGGAACTCCTCGGTGGGCGTGGGGTAGACGGACTCCACCCCGTCCGTGGTGGCCGCCGGGACCAGGCCGATGGGGCCACAGCGGAAATCCAGCACGCGCAGCAGCTCCGGGACGTCCACGTGCTTGGGCGTGCACCCGCCCCGCAGCACGTTGTCCGAGTTGGCCATGATCTCCACGCCCACGCCGCTCAGGTACGCGTGGAGGTTGCCCGCGGACAGGTAGATGGCCTCGCCCGGCTGGAGCCGCACGAGGTTGAGCATCAGCGCGCCGATCACGCCGGGATCGCCCGGGTAGAGCTCGCCGAGCCGCACGGCCCACCGCAGCTCCTCGGCGAAGCGGCCCCCCTGCCCCGCGCGCGCGCCACAGGCCGAGACCACCGCGTCCACCAGGGGCTTGCGCGACTCGCGCGGGAGCGTCATCAGCGCCTCGAACATGCGCGCGACGCCCTTCGCATCGGGCGACGCACGCAGCGGGGCGAGCAGCGGCTCGAGGGCACCCAGGCCGATCGCATCGAAGAGCGCGAGCGTCTCGTCCGCGCCGCGGAAGCCACAGAGCGCATCGAACGGCGTCAGCGCGCAGATGAGCTCGGGCTTGTGGTTGGCGTCCTTGTAGTTGCGGTGCGAGGCACCCGGGGGCACGCCGAGCGCGTTCTCACGCGCGTACCCCTCACGGGCCTGGGCGAGACTCGGGTGGGTCTGCAGGGAGAGCGGAGTCTCCGCCGCGAGCACCTTGAGGAGGAACGGCAGCTCGGCTCCGAACCGGCGCGTCACCTTCTCCCCGAGCTCCCGCTCCGGAGCGGCCCGGATGGCCTCCAGGAGCGTCACCCCCCCCGTCGGCCGGTTCACGCGCGAGGGGGCACCCGGGTGGGCACCCATCCAGAGTTCCGCCTGGCAGGAGGCGGAGGGCGAGGGTTGCCCGAGCAGCTCGGCGATGGCGGTCCGAGAGCCCCAGGCGTACGGCTGGATGACGTTGTCGAGGAGGTCCATTCAGCGGCGCCCATAGCACTCCGGACGCCGCCCCACCATCCACCGGCGGTCTCAGCCCTGGTTGGCGGCCACGAAGGCCTGGAGCTGGGTCTCGCGCTTGAAGTCCGACAGGTACCGGGACGCGGCGTCCTTGGAGGGGAAGCTGCCCATGCGGACGCGGTACCAGGTGCCCTTGTTGGGGACCTCGGCGGTGATGATGTACGGGGCATAGCCCCGGTCCCTGAGCTTCGCCGCGAACCGATCAGCCTCCGCACGGTTCTGGAAGGCGGAGATCTGCAGGGTGAAGGCTCCGCCGGGAACGGCCTCGGTGGGACGCTGGGTGGCGCGGGCGATGGCATCCTTCAGACCGCCGCCCTGGGCCGGAGTCGTGGTGCGGGTAGGCACGGGAGCGGGCTCCACCTTGCCCGGAGTGGGAGCGGGCTTGCTCTCGGCGACCTTCGTCTCGGCGGCCTTGGGCTGGGTCGCCTTGGGCTCGTTGGCCTTGGCGGTGGCGGGGGGCGCGTAGTCGTCATCCGTGGGCGACGCCGTGGCCGCGCCTTCCGGAGCGTCCGTGGGAGCGGGGGCCTCTGCGACCTGGGGCTCGGCGGCCGGGGGCGGCTCGACGGGCTTCGGCTTGGGGGCGGGCGGAGGGATGGCGACCGTGACGGTGCCGGGCTTGGAGGCGTCGGAAACGCTCTTGCGGGTGAGCTCGTCCTGGAAGGTGAGCGGCTGCTCGGCCTCCCGGGCCTGCTGGAGGGCCTGGGCGTTGGCGTCGAGCGCGGAGAGGAGATCCGGCGCGGTGGCGGTCTGGGCATTGCCGGCGAGCTTCTTGCCGACCACGACGCCGAGGACGAACACGGCGCCCATCACGATGATCCCCGCGATCAACAGGCTGACGATCTGCCGGTTGTCGAGCGAAACATCGAACTTCTCTTTCATCCGGTGGGCATCGCGCATGACGTGGCGTTCCTCGCGTGTACGGCAACCCGGCGCGGCCACACGAGTGTCGCGGCCTGTAGCGCCGAGGTGGGCCGGAAGGTACGCCCCCCCTACAGGCGGGTCAAATTCAGTGCGTGCATCGCGTCACGCCCTGGGGGATGCGGCGAGGATCAAACAATCCACCCACCGCCGAGGACGTGATCACCGTCATAGACCACGGCCGCCTGGCCGGGCGTCACGGCGCGGGCCGGGGAATCGAGGTGGATGGACACGAGCCCATGGGGGGAGACGTGCACGCGGCCGGGAGCGCCGGGGTGGCGGTGGCGGATGCGCACCAGGACGGACTTCTCGGGAGGCGGCGGCCCATCCACCCAGTGGGGCTGGAGGAGGCCGAAGGAGTCGCGAGAGGTCTCGTCCGCGGGGCCCACGACGACGCGGCGGGACTCGGGCTCGATGCGCTGGACGTAGCGGGCCTCCCCTCCCCCGAGGTTGAGGCCGCGGCGCTGGCCCACGGTGAAGCGGTGCACGCCGGCGTGGGTGCCGAGCACCTGGCCCTCGGTGTCGACGATGTCTCCGCCGGGCTGGGGGCCGGCGACCTTCTCGACGAAGCCGGCGTAGTCGCCATCGGGCACGAAGCAGATCTCCATGCT
Source organism: Archangium sp. (assembly GCA_035645295.1). Classification (GTDB taxonomy): domain Bacteria; phylum Myxococcota; class Myxococcia; order Myxococcales; family Myxococcaceae; genus Archangium. Next base: position 7,412 of record DASQMW010000213.1, on the reverse strand, counting down.
CTCGGGCTTGTGACTGGTGGGGAGGGCATGGCGCTCGGCGACGGCGCGGACCTCGGACTTGGTCATGTCCCCGACGGGGAAGAGGACGTCGGTGAGCTCCTGCTGGCCGAGCGTGAAGAGGAAGTAGCTCTGGTCCTTGGCGGAGTCGACGGCGCGGCGGAGGACGAAGCGGCCATCCTGCTGCTCGACGCGGGCGTAGTGGCCGGTGGCGAGCCGGGCGCCGAGGGCGCGGGCGCGCTTGAGGAGGAAGTTGAACTTCACGTCGCGGTTGCAGGCGACGCAGGGGATGGGCGTCTTGCCCCCGAGGTAGGACTGGACGAAGGGGCTGACGACCCGGTCCTTGAAGAGCTCCTCGGCGTTGGCGACGTAGAAGGGGATGCCGAGCGTCTGGGCGACGGCGCGGGCATCGTCGATGTCATCGGGACTGCAGCAGCTGCCGCACTGGGCCTTGCCCTCATAGGACCAGACCCGGAGGGTGATACCGATGACCTCGTGACCCTGCTCCTTGAGCAGGGCGGCGGCGGCGGAGGAGTCCACCCCACCACTCATGGCAACGACGACTCGCATGACGCCCCTATCTACACGCCGGGCGGTCCGGGTGCGACCCAACTGACGAAGAGGACAACAACCCCGGACAAACAACCCCGGACAAACAACCCCGGACAAACAACCCTGGACAACTCCCCTCTCCCACCGGGAGAGGGACGGGGTGAGGGTGCCACGTCTCCCAGGTTGCCCACCGTGTCTGCCCCCTCTCCCTCTGGGGGAGGGCTGGGGTGAGGGTCTACTCCCCTCCCCTCCAGACAACTTCAGCAGCCACGAGCGCGTTGCCAGATCAGGAGCAGGTCCTTGAGCTTCTCCGCCTCATTGAGCGAGGGCTCATCGAGAACCTGCTCGAGAAGAAACCGCGTGGCCTCTCCCACAATGGGCGAAGGCCCCACCCCCAGCGCGGCCATGATGGCGCCCCCATTGAGTGCGAGATCCTTGCCCGTCAGAGGAGGCTTCGAGGCGGCCAGTGCACGCAATCGGCCAATAAGGACATCCAGCTCAGGCAACCGCGCGGGCTCCCTCGCCTGGATCCGGGCCCGAGCCACCGAGGTCAGCGCCTCGACGTTCGCGAGCCCCACCTTGGCCAGAAGCCGGCGGAGCGCGGGATCCGGGTCCCCGACATGCCGCTCGAGCGCGGCGTGGGAGATCAACAGGCGGACGCGCTCGATGGTCTTGGTGGGGAACTTGAGCCGGACACCGATCTCCTCGGCCTGTTGGGGGCTGACGAGGTCGGCGAGCAAAGCGGCGAGACGGATCTCCACATCGACGGGCTCAGCGGCGGCGGCGGTGCGGGCGAGCCGGGCAGCCTCAGCATCGGCGCGGGCGAGCTCGGGCAGGAACACCTCGAGCAACCCGGTGTCGGCGAGCAGCGCGAGCCCGAAGGCCTCGCGCTTGGAGAGGAGCAACTTGACGAATTCCTCGCGGACGCGCTCGTGGGCGACCTTGCGGAAGACGGGGAGCGTGGCGGGGATGGCGGCCTGGGTGCTGGGGTCGAGCGTGAAGTCGAGCACGGCGGCGAAGCGCACGGCGCGCATGGGGCGCAGACCATCCTCGGAGAAGCGCTCGATGGCCGAGCCGACACAGCGCACGACGCGGGCCTTCAAGTCCTCCTGGCCGCCAAAGGGATCGGCGAGCTCATGCGTGAGGGGATTCCACGCCATGGCGTTGATGGTGAAGTCGCGGCGCGAGAGATCCTTGACGATGTCCTGCTCGAAGGTGACGGCGGAGGGGCGGCGGCCGTCGTGGTAGTCGCCCTCGCTGCGGAAGGTGGTGACCTCGACGTGGGTACCACCCTGGACGACGGTGACGGTGCCGTGCTGGATGCCGGTGGGGATGACCTTGCGGAAGGCGCTCTTCACCTGCTCGGGGAGCGCGCTGGTGGCGACGTCGAAGTCCTTGGGGTGAACGCCCCGGAGCGTGTCCCGGACGCAGCCGCCGACGAGGAACACGGCGTGTCCCAGCTCGTGGAGACGGGCGATGACGTCCAGGACGGGACGCGGAACCTCGGCTTCGAGGAGGGAGGTGGGCGTCTTCATGTGGAAATGCCCTCGGGCGCTTCCTTCCACGGCCTCAGATGGACCCCTGGAGAATCTCGGTGAGATGGGGGACGGCGCGTGCCCCCTGGTTCCCATCCACCAACACCGCCGCGCTGGCGTACTGACGGAAGCGGCTCGCGGAGACCTGCGCCTGCTGGGACTCGCCCGAGCTGGTGAACTGGCCCTCACAATCGTGGATGACGCGGGTGTGCAGGTACCTGGCCACCTCCGGGAAGAGGCGCTCCGCCGGGGCCTGCGAGACCCACGCGAGCACATCCCGGCAGTACGCCGCGCCCCCCTCCCCCTTCATGTAGTCCCGGTAGCCCTTGAACGTCGGGGAGACCTTCTCGCCCACCTGCGCGTAGTGACGCGCGCTGATCAGCCGCAACTCCTTGCTCCCCTGGGCCTCCATGGCCTGCTTCCACTCGGGCAGGTGGCTGGCGCGGGTGAGCGCGGCGAGGTAGTGCTCGAAGTTGCCCTTGAGGTGCAGCTTGTGCTCGGGCACCCACGAGTCGTTGAAAGGCCGCAGCTCGCGCCGCTCGTCCGGAATGGGAACGAGCGACAGGTGGGCAATGCCCACCGAGGCGCGCAGGTTCGGCTCCACGTCCGCGGAGAGCGCCATGCGCGCCAGCGCCTCGCGCACCTGCTCCACGTCCGTCTTCTTGCGGAAGGCGTACAGGTGGCCGTGCTCGAAGAAATCACTCTGGAAGAGCGAGGCGAAGCCCACGTTCAGCAGCGCCGAGTGGATGTGGCGCACCGGCACGAAGGGCGCCGGGCTCTCCAACCCGGTGGTGACGTGGAAGTCCCACAGGTTGGTGTTCATCTGCAGCACCCCGTCCTCCGCCAGCCGCGCGTGCGCCAGCGCGAAGAACTCCTGGGTGATGCAGTGGGCGGGGATCTGCTCGCCGGAGAAGATGTCGACGATGATGTAGTCGTACTCGCCCTTGTCCTCGCGCAGGAACAGGCGCGCGTCCGCCACCGCGAACTTCACGTTCGGCGCGTTGAGGCGCGGCACGTAGCGCCGGGCCAACTCCACCACCAGCGGATCGATCTCCACCGCGGTGATCTCCGCCTGGGGATCCGCCGCGAGGATGGCCCCCATCACGCCGCCCAGCGCCGCTCCCAGCACCAGGTAGCGCTTGGAGCCCCGCGCCAGCCCCACGTTCACGTAGGCCGTGGTGAACTGATCCTTGAGCGGCCGGCCCGGGTACACCGTGGAGTGCACGTAACCGCGCGACGGCATGTACTCCAGCACCTCGTCGCCATCGTCGTCCGTCGAGCGCAGGATCTTCACGTTGCCGTACTGGGACTCGGCCTCGAACACCACCTGGCGCCCGGAGGTGTCGGCCGGAGCCTGCTTGTCGAGCAGCGCCGGCACGGCCAGGCCGCCCACCAGGGCCACGCCCGCGAGCGCCACCACCGCGGTGCGGCGGCGCACCAGCAGCAGGCCCACGCCAATCACCAGCATCAGCGAGCCGATGGACACCCCCAGCGTCCGGGGCACGCCCAGCAGCGGGATGAACACGAAGGAGGGCAGCAGCGTCCCGGCGATACTGCCGATGTTGGACACCGCCATCAGATTGCCCGCCGTGGCCCCCACCGAGCCCGGCTCCACCGAGCGCGTGGCCAGCATGCGGATGAGGAAGGGCGACACGTGGCTGAGGGCGATCATCGGGGCCGCGTACAGCAGCACCGTGGCCACCGCGGGTGGCACCGCGTGCGCCATGATCGACGAGCTGAAGGCCCCGCGCAGTCCGAAGCTCAGGTCCAGCAGCGACTCGGACAGCACCAGCCCCGTCAGCACCACATAGACCACCGCCGCCGACAGCACGCCCAGCAGGAACTCCAGCGTGCCAAAGCGCTGCGAGAACCGGCCTCCGAGGTAGTAGCCCCCCGACAGCGCGATCATCACCAGCGCCAGCAGCACGCCCGTCACATAGATGGACGAGCCGAAGGTCGTCTGGAGCACGCGGAAGGCGCACATCTCCAGCAACATCACATTGAAGCCGCCGAGGAACGCGAGCCCGTGCAGGTAGAGGGGGAACAGTCGAGGGGCCACAGAAGCTTCGGCGGTGGTGGACATGTCGAGGGAGGCGAAGGGAAGTCCAGGAGCCACTGCGGCCCACCGGTCCCTTGTCGCTACCATGAGGCTCTTCCCCACCACAAGCCCCGAACCGGGTAAACCCCGCCGTCCCAGAAGACTCCCTCCACCTCGTTTGGAGGCGCCCGCCCCGATGGACTAGAGTGCGCCCCGCTCCGGCTCACCCTCATGACGACTCCGCCTCCCGCCCGTCCCTGGATGTCTACCTTCGGGTTGCTGTGGCTGGGCCAGTTCGTGACGATCCTGGGCTCGGGGCTGACCGCCTTCTCCCTGGGAGTCTGGACCTATGAGAAGACGGGCTCGGTGACGGAGTTCGGGTTGGTCACCCTGTGCGCGGTGGCCCCCCTGGTGCTGCTCGCTCCCCTGGCCGGCGTGCTGGTGGACCGGTGGGATCGGCGCCGGGTGATGATCGCCAGCGATACGCTCGCGGCGCTCAGCACCCTGTCCCTGGTGCTCCTGCACGGCAACGGGCAGCTCCAGCTCTGGCACGTGTACCTCGGGGTGTGTGTCACGTCGGTGGCCAGCGCCTTCCAGGAGTCCGCGTTCTCCGCGGCGACGACGCTGCTGGTGGAGGAGCGCGACCTCGGACGGGCGAGCGGAATGGTGCAGCTGGCCCAGGCCGCGGGGCGAACCCTCGCGCCCCCCCTGGCGGGTGCCCTCTTCATGAAGTGGGGACTGCAGGCGGCGATGCTGTTGGACCTGGCGAGCTTCCTCTTCGCCCTCGGCACGGAGTTCGTGGTGCGCATCCCCGCCCCACCCCCGAGCGAAGAGGGCGAGCGGACCCGGCAGCAGGGGTGGCTGTCCAATCTCACCTTTGGCTGGCGCTACATCCTCGCCCGGCCGGCGCTGCTCGCCCTGCTGGGGTTCTTCTTCGTCATCAACTTCACCCTGGGCCTGGCCGAGGTGCTCGTCACCCCCCTGGTGCTGAGGATGGAGGCGCCGGACCGGCTGGGCTGGGTGCTCGGGTTCTGCGGTCTGGGGATGATCGCCGGCAGCGGCGTGATGAGCCTGTGGCGAGGGCCCCCCAAGCGGCTCCACGGCATCGCTGGCGCGGGGGTGCTGTACGGCGTGTGTCTGATGCTGGCGGGACTCCAGCCCTCGCTGCTGCTCATCACCGTGGCGGGCTTCGGGATGATGTTCTTCAACCCCCCCATGGCGGCCTGTAGCCAGGCGGTGTGGCAGTCCACGGTGCCACCGGATCTGCAGGGCCGGGTCTTCGCCGTGCGCATGGCGGTGTGCTGGGCCTCGATGCCCGTGGCCTACGTCCTCGGCGGGCCGCTGGCGGATGGATTCTTCGAGCCGCTCATGATGCCGGACGGCGCTCTGGCCTCCAGCGCGGGCGCGGTGCTGGGCGTGGGCCCCGGACGGGGAATCGCGCTCCTGCTGCTCGTGCTGGGACTGATGCCCATCCTCTGCGCGGTGGCCCTCTGGCTGAGCCGGTCGGCGCGGACGCTGGACGCGGCGCCCCGCCCCGCTCCGCCGGTCCCCGTGGCCAGCCCGCTCTGAGCAGGCGCCCCGCTCCCCAGGAGGGCACCCGGGCTGGCATGCCGGTGACGCGGCCCTTGCACGGCTCGGTCCGACTGGTGTGGTGTGCCCGGCATGTCTCCTTCCCTCCTCCAGTTCGCCACCTGCGCCGATGAGAGCCGGGCCCGCTCCGTCCTGTTCGGAGCCAATACCCAGGGAGCGGGCTTCTCCCAGAGCGCCCGTGGCAACTCCGACGCCCCCCGCGCGCTCTTCACCGCGGACTTCGTGCGCGCCGCCGACAACGAGTCCCCCTCCCTCACCGAGCAGCTCGCCGATGGCGCCACCCTCTTCGACGCGGGAAACCTGCCGCTCGAGGGACTCCCGCCGGAAGCCCAGGTGGAGCGCACCCGGGAGCGCTTCCTCGGCCTCTTCCGCCAGGGCCAGCGGCCCATCTGCGTGGGCGGAGATCACCTCATCAAGTACGCGGCCCTCTGCGCGGTGAGCGCCGCGTTCGAGGACTGTGGCGTGGTGTACTTCGACGCCCACCCGGACTGCGCCTTGGACGAGCGCCTCTTCTTCGGCTCCATCCTCCACCACGCCTGGAAGCTGCCCCACGTCCGGCCCGAGCGCACCAGCCTGCTCGCCCTGCGTCAGGTGTCCCGGGTCGAGCGCGAGGGGCTGCGCCACTGGAAGCCCGGCATCATCCCCGCCATGGACTTTTGCGAGCGCGGCCTGCCGGGGGTGCTCGAGTCGCTCCACGCCCAGCTCGGTGGCGCACGGCGCCTCTTCCTCTCCATCGATCTCGACGGCCTCGCGCCCCACGAGGTCCCCGCCGTCGAGGCCCCCTACCCCGGCGGCCCCACCCTGCGCGAGCTGCTCGCGCTGCTGCGTGCACTCGCCGAGCGGTATGAGCTGGTGGGCATGGACATCACCGAGTTCATCCCCGAGTTCGATCCGGTGAAGCTCACCGCCCTCACCACCGCCCGGCTGGTGAAGGAGTTCTCCGTCCTCCCCCCGCCACGCGCACAGCGCTGAGGGGCGGGCTCACGCCGATGACTACTTCGAATCGATCGGCGTCACGCCATCAACACCGACCAGAATCCCTGGCAATCGGTAGGAGGCCGCACTGTGGACGTGAAATTGATGAGTCAGGTTCGGCGCCTGATAGAGGATCTGGCGGCGGGACGGTATGCGGAGATCGCGGCGGATGGTCGAGCAGGTCGCCTGACCGAGGCGGAGTTGAGAACTGCTGTCGAGCAGTATGGGCGGACTCTTGTTCCCTTGCCAGCTGACGGTGAGATGCTTGTGGATACCTATGAGCAGACGTCTCAGCCGGATGCGGTAACACTTGATGTCCCTCTGTGGACCCGGGAGGAAGGCCGCAGCGACCTGACACTTTCGGTGACGGCGATCAAGCAGGGCGAAACCTACACTGTCGACGTGGACGACCTGCACGTTCTTTAGGGCTTGGTGGCCCAGGGATGTGCCCCCCCTGTGTCAGGGTAATTGACGCTTGGAGTTACTCCCAGGAAAGCCACTCCCAAAAATCGAGAAGTGACCAAGTAGCACTGAGCTTGAATCGCCTACTCAGAATCCTCCTTCGATTCGTCTTCCTCCACCTCTTCGTCTTCAAGAGGTGCGCTCATAAACGTTAGCCTCCCTGGCAGTTGAACGACCATGAACCCCTTACCGGCGATTCTGACGCGCTCGGCGTCCTTCGCGTTTCCGCTGGCAAGCCATTTGTCTGCATCTTCCCGCGTTGC
>DASQMW010000212.1:0-2283 GCA_035645295.1 Archangium sp. | reverse complement strand
TCCGACATCTTCTCGCTGGGCCTCGTCCTCATGGAGATGCTGACGTGCAAGCACCTCTTCGACGTGGAGGACGAAAAGGCCCCCAACGCCACCGTGGACGTGAAGACGGAGGAGACGCCCTCGGTGCCCCTCACGCAGATGCTCGCGCTCGTCAACCGCTACCGCCCCGAAGACGTGGAGAACGCGATGGCGGGCCTGCCGGATGCGCTCAAGGCCATCGTCCACAAGGCCCTCCAGCGCAAGCTCTCCGAGCGCTACGCCACGGCCGCCGAGATGCGCGATGCGCTGCGGGCGGCGCTCGCGGCGGAGTCACAGCCCTTCGGCCGGAAGGAGGCGAGCGAGGAGCTGGCGCGGATGCTGTCGGAGGCGTCCGTCCTGCGAGATCGGGTGGAGCTGGACGAAGAAGTCATCTTCCCCGAGGGCCTGGACGCCGACGAGCCGACGCCCGCACCGAACGAAGAGTGAGAACTAGCGGCCGGACATTCCTTGAAGCAAGCGGGCCCCAGGTGCGGGCCCGCATCGTTTCAGCGCAACAACACCTGGGCCACCTTCACGAGGGCCTCGAGCTGGTCCTCGTCCATCTTGCGCGCGAGGCCGGTGAGCTGGCGCAGCTTGGGCGCCCCGCCCTGCCCTCGCTCCCCCTTGCCCGATTTCGTCCCCTCCTCCGCGTCCGCGATCCCCAGCAGCTCGTCCGAGGAGATGCGCAGCACCGAGCACATCCGAAGCAGCGTCTGGACGCTGGGCAGCATCTTCCCGCGCTCCAGGCGGCTGTAGACCATGTGCGCAAGGCCCAGCTTCTCGGCCACCTCCGCCTGCGTGAGCCCGAGCTGCGTCCGAGCCTCACGGGCGGCACTTCCAATACGGGTCGCCAGTTCTTCGTTCATGCGTCGGGGAACCAGGAACACCGAGAACCAGGTCTGGCGCGGGCAGGAGGCCCGCGCCTCGGGGACGCCCCTTCCTGCCGCATCTTGGCGTCCGTGTCGATGCGCGATCCGCACTCCGTCACGTGGCGGCGCCTCCCCCTATGTACCGGAGCCATCGAGAGCAGGGGCCTCCAGGGCCTTGCCGCCCAGGATGAAGTCCACGGGGACACGAAGGACACCGCACAGGCCCACCAGCGTGGGGAGGCTGGGAAGCAACCGGCCGCGCTCCAGACGGCTGAACACCAGCGTCGGCACGTGGATGGCCTCGGCCACCTGGGCCTGCGACAGGCCCGCCCGATGCCGGGCGGCGCGGACATTGGTTCCGATCTGCTGGGAGAGCTTCGCGTACATGAGGAGACCTGGGAGAAAGAGGAGAATGCCGCGTGGGCGGCACTCCGAGCATACAGCTCATCAGGTTCAACGATAGTATCCGCTCAAGGTTTACCCTGCTCCCGCGCCACTTCGCGGGGGACCTCGTACGAGGTCCGCTACCGGTTGAGAGCATGTCGAGGAACGCCGCCCCCACACGCCCCGCTGAAGGAGAGGACACTTGAGCCCGCGTCTGCATCCCGTCGTCCCCCCGGGCACGGACATCGGCGGGTACCTCGTGGAGGAGAAGCTGGGAGCCGGGGGCTTCGGTGCTGTGTACCGCGCCCGGCGTGGAGGGCGGCTCTACGCGCTCAAGCTCATCCCACTCTGGGGGCTGGCCGAGTGGGCCGAGCGCGAAGTGGCCATCCTCCTGCGGCTCAAACACTCCAATCTGGTACGCATCCGTGGGCACGGACAGTGGCCGGACGAGGCGCCTCAATACTTCTTCATCGTCATGGACTACGTGGAGGGGCGCCGGTTGGACGTATGGGCCAGGGAGGAGAACCCCTCGGCCCGAGAAGTCGTGCTCAAGGTGCGCGGCGTGGTGCGCGGGCTGGGCGCCGCGCACCAGGCAAAGGTGGTGCATCGAGACCTGAAGGAGAGCAACGTCATCGAGCGCGCCTCGGACGGCGAGGCAGTGGTGGTGGACTTCGGCGCGGGCGGGTACGAGAGCGCCCCCAGCATCACCGGCGGCGTGCTGCCACCGGGCACCCCGGAGTACCGCGCGCCCGAGGCATGGCGCTTCCAGCAGGAGCACGGGGACGAGCGTGGCCGCTCCTACCAGCCCGGCCCCTCGGATGACTTGTACGCGCTGGGCGTCGTTCTCTATTGGCTCTTGACGGGCAGGCAGCCCTTCCTCCCGGACGAGGCCGCAGGGGTGGAGGCCGTGCTCAACCGTGCGCCCAAGCCGCCCCATGTGCTCAACCCGCGCGTCCCCGAGGCCCTGAGTGCCGTGTGCATGCGCCTGCTGGCCAAGGAGCCCGAGGAGCGC
>DASQMW010000211.1:0-15885 GCA_035645295.1 Archangium sp. | reverse complement strand
CGGACAGCCGGGACTCCAGCTCGGAGCGCACACCGGACAGCGCCTCGCGCGCCTGGGACTCCGCCGTGGCACGGGCTTCCGCCTCGGTGCGCGCCTGCTCCGCGGCCTCGGCGCGCTCCTCCGCCTCGGTTCGGGCCTGCTTCTCCTCCGCGGCCTTCGCCTGCGCGGCGGCACGCGCCTTCTCCGCGCGCTCGATCCGGGCCTCCAGCTCCACACGCAGCCGCTCCGCCGTCACGGCCCGCGTCTCCGCGTCAGCCCGCGCCCGCTCCAGCTCGCCGGCATACCCGTCCGACGTGGCACGCGCCTTCTCCACGCGCTCGAGGCGGGCCTCCAGCTCGGCGCGCGAGCGCTCCGCCGTCTCCGCACGCGTCTCCGCCGCGGCACGCTCCCGCTCCAGCTCCTCGGCCCGCGCGAGCGACTCGGCCCGCTCCGCCTCCGCCTTGACGGCCCGCGCCTCCGCCCGCGCACGGGCCTTCTCCATCGCCTCGGCGCTCAGCTCCGCCTTGGCCCGCGTCCGCGACTCCGCCTCGGCGCGCGCTTCCGCCTCGGACCGCGCCTGCTCCGCCGCCTCGGCGCGCGCCTCCGCGTCGGCGCGGGCCTTCATCTCCGACTGCACGCGCGCATCCGCGCTGGTGCGCGCACGGGCCTCCACCTCGGCCCTCGCCTTCTTCTCGGCGTTGACCCGCGCCTCCGCCTCGGCCAGGGCCTTCTCCGCGGCGGCCAGGCGCTCCTCGGCCGCCACCCGGGCCCGCGACTCGGCCTCCACACGGGACTCGGCCTGGGTGCGCGCCTGGAGCTCCGCCTCGGCTCGCGCCTCCGCTTCCGCCCGGGCCTTCGCCTCCTTCTCGGCGCGCGCCGTCACCTCCTTGCGCGCCTTCGCCTCCCCATGCGCCCGGGCCTCCCACTGCTCGCGGGACTTCGTCTCCGCCTGGGCCCTCGCCTCCACCTCCTCGAGCCGCGCGTCCACCCGCGCCCGGGCCTCCGCCTCGGACGTGGCGCGCTGCTCCGCCTCGGCCCGCCCCCGCTCCTGCGCCCCGGCCTTCTCCCGCCACTCCGTGAGCTGCTGCTCGAGGGCCTCGATCTTCTGGCCCAACTGGGAGAGCTGCTCCTCCCGCCTCGGCTGGAGTTGGGCCTCGCGCTCGCGTACCGCGGCCGCCTCGGCCTCCATCGCCTCGCGCCGCCGCGCCTCGTCCGTGCGCGCCTGCTCGAGCTCCGCCTCGCGCGCCCGCGCCGCTTCCAGCTGCCGCTCCACCTCCAGCCGCAGCGAGGCCTCCAGACCCCGCTCCTCCGCCAGCGCCGTGAGCCGCGTCCGCTGGGCCTCGGCCTCGCGCCGCAGCGACTCCTCGCGGGCCCACGCCTCCTGCTTCAGCCGCTCCACCTCGGCACGCAGCGAGGCCTCGCTCTCGCGCGACGCCTCCATCTCCCGCTGCAGCGACTCCAGCCGCGCCCGGACCTCCTCGCCCGCGCTCGAAGCCTCCGGCCGCGTCTCCAGGGAGGAGCGCAGCCGTGCCACCTCCTCCTCGAGCTCCGTGCTCTTGCGCTCCGCCTCGCGCCGGCGAGCCACCGCGCTGTCCCTCTCGGACAACACCTGGGAGATCCGGCGCTCCGCCCGCATCAAGCGCACTTCCAGGAGCGCCACCGCGTCATCCGCTGGCAGCGCCGTCACATCCGGCGCATCCGCCTCCCCTGGCACGGGCCTCAGCGGGAACTTCGCCGTGGTCTCGAGCGCCTTCTTCGACTCGGACCGGGCGCCCTCCCCGTCCTCCAGCTCCTCTCCCGGTGCCGGCTCGGCCTTCACGGGCTCGGCCTTCGCCGGCTCGGTGGACTCGGAGTCGAACCAGTCCGAGCCCACGCTCTCCTGGTGCGGTTCCTCCCACCCTTCTGGCGCGTCGCCTTCGGGCGGCAGCGGCGCATCCTCGGGCACGGGCTCCAGGTCCGAGTCCAACTGCCGCGCGGACGCGGGCTCCACCGGGGCCGGCTCGAGATCGAAGAATCCCGCCTCCCCGAGCTGCGGCCCGGCCTTCCGGGGCGGCTCGGCGGAAGGCATCGCCTCGGGCACACCCGACGCCGCCCGCTCGCGCGCCAGCGCCGCTTCGATCTCCTGCTGGGCGAGGCGCTCGGCTTCCGCGCGGGCCTGCGCCTCGACATCGACGACCTTCACCGCGGGCAGCGGAGGCAGCGAAGCCAGGGGCACCACCGGCTCCGGCACCACGCCCGCCACCGGCCCCAGCTCGACCGGAGTCGGCGCCGTGATGATGGGAATCGCCATGCCCATCGCGGGCGTCCGCGCGAAGAGCCCCGCCGACGACGACTCGGGCAGCGAGGACTCGTCCTGCTTCATCCGGCGCCGGGCGGCGGCCTCACGGCGCACCTCGTCCTCCATGCGCCGCAGCTCGTTCTCGTCAGGGCCGGAGGGCACCGGCGGCAGCACCTGGGCGGAGCCGGCCACCGCCTGCTCCGTCGCACCGAAGAGCGACTCCGCCTCGGCGCCCGGGTCCGGCTCGGTCACCACCGGGGCCTTCGGGACCGGAGCCTCCAGCACGGACGTGGACGCCGGGACGGTGGCCTCCACCGCCTGCTCCGTCTGGGAGAAGAGATCCTCGGCGTCGAGGGAGGACCGGGAGCGCCGCGGCTCGTCCGCCTTCGGCAGGTCATCGAAGAGCGCGTGCTCCAGCACGGCGTTGCGGCCCGGCGCGGAGGACTTGTGGACGAGTCCCGGCGGCCCGGACAGCACGGAGGCCGGTGCCACCACCTCCACGTCCTCCTTCACCGCGAACCAGGCCTCCGGCCCCGCGGGCGAACGGAGGACCGTGGACACCTGCTCCACGAAACCCGAGCCATCCAGGGGCAGCGGCACCATGGGGGCGGCACTGCCGGGGACGGACTCGCCGAGCAGCAGCACGCGGGCGAGCCGCATGTCCGGATGCTGGCCGAGCTCATCCAGCACGAGGTGGCCGCGCCCGCCCTCCATGCCGGGCGCCAGAATCATGAGCGCGGGCAGGTGGTGGCCAAAGGCAATGAGGGCATCCGCCACCGAGGTAGCGAGAATGACCTCATAGCCCTCGCGCGCGAGCAGCCGGCGCACGGTGGCGATGGTGGCGATGTCGTCGTGAACGAGGAGGACCGATTCGGCCATTGGAATCGCGGGCGAGTCTACAGCATGGCCGCCGGATCCACGTCGATCGTGACACGCACGGCGGATGGAATGTCGACCAGCTTCGCCTCCAGGCGGGCAAGCAGCGGGGCGAGCGCCGCGTGGGTGGGAGCCTTGAGGAGCAACTGCCACCGGGTGCGGCCCCGAATCCGGGCGATGGGCGCCACGGCGGGCCCCAGCAGGCGCACCCCCCACGAAGCCGGGGGCATCTGGCGGGCGATGAAGTCCCCGAGCTGCCGGGCCACGCTGGCCGTCTGCTCGGCACTCTCGCCCTCCAGGCGCACCGCCGCCATGCGGGTGTAGGGCGGCCAGGCGAGCACCTTGCGCCGCTCCAGCTCCCGCTGGGCGAAGCCGTCGAAGTCATGGACGAGCATGCGCTTCACCGGGTCCGCCTCGGGGTTGTACGTCTGCACGAGCACCCGCCCCGGGTCCTTCCCGCGTCCGGCCCGGCCCGCCACCTGGGTGAGGAGGTGGAAGGTGCGCTCGGCAGCGCGGAAGTCGGGGATGGCCAGCGAGGTGTCCGCCATCACCACGCACACCAGCGTCACCCCGGGGAAGTCGTGCCCCTTGGCCACCATCTGCGTGCCCACCAGGACATCAATCTCCCGGCGGGCGAAGGAGGCCAGCATCTCCGTGAGGCGCTCGGCACTGGTGGCCGAGTCCCGGTCCAGCCGGGCCACGCGGGCCTGGGGAATCCGCTCGGCGACCTCCGCCTCCACGCGCTCGGTGCCGACGCCCATCTTGAGCAGCGGCCCGGTGCACTCGCGGCAGTGCTCGGGCACCGAGTGGGCCACGCCGCAGTAGTGGCACACCACCCGGTTCTGCGAGCGGTGGTAGGTGAGGCACACGTCGCACTCGGAGCACTTCACCGAGGTGCCGCACACCTCGCAGATGAGGAAGGTGCTGTGGCCGCGGCGGTTGAGGAAGAGGATGACCTGCTGGCCCTTGGCGATGGTCTCCGCCATGGCGTCGAGCAGCGGCGCCGAGAGGATGGGCGCCTCTTCCTGCACGAGCGGCTCGCGGGGACGCTCCTGGCGCAGGTCCACCAGCGCGATGGTGGGCATGGGCCGGTCATCCACGCGGTTCTTGAGCTCCAGCTTGCGGTAGCGCCCGCGGCGGGTGTTCTCCAGCGTCTCCAGCGAGGGCGTGGCCGAGCCGAGCACCACCACCGCCCCGGCCTGCTTGGCGCGCACCACGGCGAGGTCGCGCGCCTGGTAGCGCAGCTTGTCCTCCTGCTTGAAGGAGGGGTCGTGCTCCTCGTCCACCACCACGAGGCCGAGGTTCTCCACGGGGGCGAACACCGCCGAGCGCACCCCGACGGCGATGCGCACCGTGCCCTTGCGCAGGGCCTGCCAGTGGAAGAGGCGCTCGCGATCCTTGAGGCCCGAGTGCAGCACGGCCACGTCCGCGCCGAAGCGGCTGCGGAAGCGGCCCACGAGCTGCGGCGTGAGGGCGATCTCCGGCACCAGCACGAGGCTGCCCTTGCCGTGCGCGAGCGCGCGCTCCACGGCCCGCAGGTACACCTCGGTCTTGCCGCTGCCGGTGACACCGTGGAGGAGGAAGGGCTGGAAGCCGCCGGTGTCGATGGCGGTGTGGAGCTCCTTCACCGCCGCGTCCTGCTCGGGGGTGAGCTGCTCGGGACGGCCCTGGGCGAGCCCCTCCTTCACCCCGGGGGCGATGACCTCCTCGTCGATGCGCGCGAGGCCCCGCTCCACCAGCTTGCGCAGCGTCTCGCGGGCGCCGGGGATGGCGTGGGCCACCTCCTCCATGGGGGCCCGGCCTCCCACCGCGAGGAGATAGGCCAGCGCGGCGGATTGCGCGGGAGCACGGCGGAGGATGGCGGGCGCCTCGGTGACGAGCGCCACGGCGAACTCCTGCACGTCGGGCTTCGCCTCCTTCTCCATCTCGGTCTTGGTGAGGCCAGGAGGCAGCGCGCTCTTGATGACCTCGCCGAGCGGGTAGCGGTAGTGCTCGGCGGCGAAGCGCAGGAGCGCGATGAGGTCGGGCGGGAGGGAGGGCGACTCCTCCAGCACCTTCATGATGGGCTTGAGCTTGACGCTCTCGGCCTCGGGAGGAGGCGTGGCGGGCCCGAGGAAGAAGCCGAGCGACATGCTGCGGCCGAAGGGCACGAGGATGCGCTGACCCGGCGACAGCCTCCCCGTGAGGCCCTCGGGGACGACATAGGTGAACTCGCCCCGGACGGGACGGCCGACTGCGACGGAGGCGAGGTTCGAGGGGCTCACGGCGACCTGTGAACCACTGTAGCGGCGCTCCCTGACACCGGTAGTTTTCTGGCCGGAGTGTCCGCTGTAGACACATTCGTGGACACAGCGGGCCACACCCACAGTGGGGGGCAGCACGTCACGCGGCACGAAGGTCACCTCTTGCCAAGAACGAATTCCGTGGGGATGATCTCCCAGGTCACCCCAGAGGACTTGACCTGATACATCGCCCCGGAGCCCATTTGCCATGGGAGCTGTTCTGACGGATGACGAGGCCCGCCTGGGTGAGGCCATCGCCTGGTACTGGAGGGCACTGAACCAGCCCACCAGCCGGTTGGAAGGCTTCCACGCGCTCGTGAGCCGGATTCTGGCGGACAACGGCCTGCCAGAGGCCCGGGTCCACACGCGCCAGGGGCTGGAGCTCCCCGGCTACTTCCTGCCCACGCGGCCCTGGGACCTCGTCGTGATGCATGAGGGAAGGCTCGTCGCCGCCCTCGCCATCAGGTCGCGGACGGCGCGGTCGCTGGAGAACGGTTTCGTCGCCCTGGGCGAGGAGGCCCTCAGCACGGGCAAGGAGATGGATGCCCTGTGCCGGAAACAAGCCTTCGGGCCCGGGCTCCGCCCATGGTTCGGCTGGCTTGTCCTCCTGGAGGAAGGTTCAGCCCTCACGCGGCCAGCGGCCGTGGCCCCCACCCTCCTCCAGGTCGTCCCCGAGTACCGTCACAGCACCCATGCCCAGTGGTACGAGTTGCTGCTGCGCAAGCTCGAACGCGAGGGGCTCTTCGACGCCTGCGCGCTCCTCCTGTGCCCCGAGGAGCGGCAACCTTCCGCCCACTACCGCGAGCCCGCTCGCGACCTCGGCGGCAAGCGGTTCCTCGCGCATCTGGCCAGTCACGCTGGAGCGTTCGCGGCCTGTCTCTGAACCGCTCTCACTCGGGCCGTTCGAATCGGCGCGTCACCACAAAGGGAACCTGCCTGGTGATCTTGAAGGTGCCCGGCTCCGTCCCTGGCTCCTTCCAGAACCAGCCCCCCCGCTCGTCGGCGCCGAGCACCATGCACACCGGCATCTCCACCCCCCCGGGCATCTCCGCCCGCGTCCAGTAGGCGTGAATCTTCTCTCCGCCCGTCCACATGTGCCCGTACAACTTCGTGCCCACGGGCAACAGGCTGACCGCACTGTCATACTCCATGATGACGCTCACGATGGGGCCCGCACGGAAGTCGGCGTACGGGCTCTCGGCGGTCAGAGGACGGTTGATGTCGAGCGTGACGTGGCCATCCCTGCCCGGCCCGAAGCCCCGGATGCTCATGGCCCTGAGCGCCTCCTGGGGGCAGTCCTGAGGCCAGGTGGGATTCACGGGAACGCCCGCGCATCCCGCCGTCACCAGGCACACGGCGGCCGCGAGCGACTTCATGAAGGCCATGTCCGGTGTGGAGGGCCGCGCCTGGGAAGCCGGAGAGGAACTGGCGGGAGTCTTCGATTCACTCATGGAGGGATCTTCCTGTGTCGGGTGATTCGATTCAAAGGGAAGGCCGAGGCAGGTAGCGACTCCCACCGTGAGCGCGGCCATCAGGACGGCCACCAGGAGGAGCGCGCCGGGCCTCTTCAGCCGTGGCACCTTCTCGCGGGCGGGAGGGCTCGGCGTGCGCGCCTCCGTGGCACGCGAGTGCGGCGTGACGGCCTCGCTCTGGGCAAAGAGGGGCACCGCCAGCCCGGGCCCTCCACGGCAAAGGAGCGCGTCCACGGCCTCGGCCACCTCCCGCGCACTGGCCGGGCGCTCCTCGGGCCGGGGTGACACCAGCCGGGACAACAGCTCGCTCACCTCCTGGGGGACGCGCGGATTGAGGGCGGCGGGAGCCTCGGGCGCCCGGCCTTCCAGGAGCGCCCGATAGGAGTCCTCGGGCCGCTCGGCTCCAAAGGGAAACGAGAGGGTGAAGGCCCGGTACCAGGTGACGCCCAGCGCGTACAGGTCATCCGCGTGACGGAACACGTAGCGGGACTCGAAGTCGCCCAGGTGCTCCCGCTGGAAGCGCAGGGCCTCGGGGCTGCGGTAGAGCGTCGTGCCCGGTGGGAGCTGGGTGCCGGTGAGCGAGGCCGCGCCCTCGTAGTCCCCCACGCCCAGGTCCACCAACACGAGCCGCCCGTCCTCACGGACGAGGAGGTTCTCCCCCTTCACATCCCGGTGCAGCGCCCCCGCCCCATGCACCGCGTGCAGCGCCAGTGCCGATTGCTTGAAGAGGTCCAGAGCCTCGCGCACCTGGACGTCGCGTAGGGAGGGCAATGCATACAGACAGGGGCCCGGGACGTACTCCATGACGAGGAAGGGCAGACGCTCACGAGCGCCCGGCACGAGCCAGTGACCCGCATCGATGAGGCGCGCCACGTTGGGGTGCTTCACGCGTGACAGCAGCTCCCCCTCTCGCTCCAGCCGGAGGGAGACCGTGCCCGGCCGCAGCGCCAGCTTCAGCGCGGCCTGGCGCCGCAACCCGCGCTCCCCACGCACGAGGTACACCGCCCCATAGCCGCCCCAGCCCAACCGGCCAATGATGCGCCAGTGGCCCACGCGAGTGCCCACGGGCAGGTCCATCGGGTCCAACTTCCACGCGGCCTGGGCATCCATTCAGCGCGACTCCTCCACCCTCACACCACGGCTTCCGCCCTCCTCCCGTACCTCCAAGCGCACGGGCGCACCGGCCCCCGCCTCCGCCGACTCCACCACCAGCCGCCCACTGCCGCCCGGCTCGATCGGGCCAGCCATGGAGACCATCCACAGCGCGCCCCCCTCCCGGCGCGCACCCGCCAACGGGAGCTGCACAACGTCCGCGGCGAGCCAAGGCCGCGCACCCACGGGGTTGTAGACGTGGAAGACGAGGGCCCGTCCACGTTCCGCCCGGTATTCCCTCGGATTGGTCGCGAACACCCCATTCCCGATGGCCGTTCCTGGGAACACGCGGGGGGTGACACCCGACTCGCCCATCACCCCCGAGAACACCATTTGGGAGAACGGACCCACCTGGCGCCCGGGGGAGACAGCATCCGGCCCCGATTCCGAGCGGGCCGAGCGCGGGCGCAACTCCACGTCCACCCGCGCGTCCACTTCACCGGGGTGCGAGACGAGTTGGAAGACCAGCCGGGTGCGAGTCTGTCCCTGCGCGAGCACCACCTCCAAGGGCAGCTTCTCGCCAGCGTCCAGTTCCCGCTGCGCCTCGATGAGGAAGGAGTGCCCGGCCGGGTCCACCGAGACGGAGCGCCCGGCGCCCTCGCGCTTCACCTCGGCGTGAACCAGTTCCGCATCGAAACGCACGAGGGTGGGGATGCCGGGAGCCACCCGCAGCTCCGGCTCGCTCCCCGCGGGCATCTGGGCGAGCACGAGTTGCTGCTCGCGGCGCACACGGACCACGAGTTGCTGGGCCTGCGCGACGGTGGCGACAGAGAGCAGGGCCGTCACGGTGGCCCGGTAGAAAAGAGATGGCATGCGCATGACCTCGAAGGTTCATGCGTATACCATGACCGGAGCCGTTGAGCGTCGAAGGGCCGGGGCGATTTATTCATCCCAGGCGAAAGCGGCTAGTCACCCCACATAAAGCCGCGCGTCTTCAGTTCTTCCCTGATTCCTTCAAGTTCACAGGCCCAAAAGGAACTCGTAGGAAGGACGCGACTTAGAGAAAGCCATGAACACGGAACACTCCCAGGTGCTCGAGTTTCCAGCGTGGCTCCACGGCACCACCGCTGCCATCCTCCGCAAGGGGAGAGCCGAGGGACGCTGGTGGGCTCGGGAGTACCTGAAGACCGGTGCCTTTCCCCAGCCCCGGCAGATGCGACAGGTGTCACCCGGCGAGGTGCTGGTCATGCGCTCGGGGGGCGACTTCGACTTGGGCCGCACGCGCTGGTGGGTGCACATGTTCGGCGACGTCTTCATGGGCTTGGATGAAGGCGTCCCGAAGGAGGAGCGTCAACGCACGGAAGAGTCCTTCGAGTCCTTCTGCCTGAGCACTCCGTGGGGGGCTCTCTACCATGCCGTGTCTCCGCACCCTCCGCGGAGCGCAGAGCGCATGGCGAACCGGCTCGCCTCGCTGCTCCGCTTCTGGGACGTGCTCCAGAGCCCTCGCTACGCGTTCTGGCCCGGTAGGAAGTACACGCTGGAAGAGCTCATGGAGGATATCTACGGCAAGACCCTGGAGGCCTGGTGCCCCGGAGGCCCGGCCTCGGTCCGCGAGCACCTGGCCCTGACGGTGGAGCGCATGGCTCGCGCTACCCGGGAAGAGTGCACGGAGGCCGTGCTCCGGGTGATGCCTGTCGTGGTGGAGATGGACGCCGACTTGAAGCACCGCGAGGTGCTCAGAGACCCGGACTTCCTGCGCGAGCGCCTCCGCGCGCTTCCCCCGGAGGACTTCGAGGATGTTTCCAGCGCCGACCGATACGCGGTGAGCGGGCGATTGTGGGCCTGGTCCAGGGAGTTGGGGCGGCATTAGCATCCGCTGTCCTATTCCCATACGAAGACACGGACGAGGCCCAGATTGCCTGCTACGGAACCTCGTAGGAGTACGTGATGGAAGCGATGTCGAGGGTACCGGCATCCACATCCCATGGACAAAGCACTTGCGCCTCACCACCTTCGATGACCACCTGTTCATTCATTTTTCGAACTTGCATTGAATGAAACACGTACAGCGCCATCTTGTCCTTGTTGCGCCTTGCAAATTCAACCTCGCTGCGGGTCAGGAAGACGCGGGAGCCTGCCGTTCTCGTACCTTTCACCTCGACGAAGACCTCCTGCTTCCCGTCTTTCACGTGAAGATCGAAGGACTTATGGCGCGAGACATCCTCAATCTCGGTGAAGCCTTTCTTCTCGAAATACTCCCTGGCCCGCTTCATTGCCTCCAGCTCAACGGCCTGGCGAATCCGAGGATCGGAAGAGAACCCCTGACCCACGGACCTACTGACGACATCAGCAGCCCATGGCAGTTTCATCGACTCGGCATCCAACATCATGGATGGAGAGGCCTCGGAGCCCTGAACCCACGCAGTCCACGCATCGGGGGCTCCGCTCAAAGCGTCCTCTGAGGTCCCCGCCCGTCTACGTGAGCGGAGCCAGGATACGGAGACAGGATCCGAACCGAGGATGCGCAATCTGCAACGGTAGTTGACAACAAACTTTCCCTTTTCCTTGAAGCGATCCGGCCAAAGCGCCGTCAGCGCACAGAGCCCCGTGAAGGTGACCCAGCCGCTCTTGTGCTTCACGAAATGGAGGATCGGAGGTAACTCCTCTCGCCTGCCAGCATTAACAGCCGCCCAGACCTTCTCAAGGGTGCGATTGCCAGGAAAGTCGGTGAAGCGCTTTTCTGGATGCAGCTTCGCATCACCCCAGTAGAGGACCGTCCCTTGCTCCAGATCGATGACGTCATTCCAGGGGTTGTAGCTACCACCCGTGGTTGACTTCTTCGTCACCAAGACCAGGACGGCAGGGAGCCTTGTAAATGGCCGCTTGGCCAAATACCGGAGCGGTCGAATCCCCGGAGCGTTCGCCATCCCACTGCGCGGAAGATTGATCCAGCGCATGAACTGGTCGTCAGGGTCCTTCGGGGCTCCCTTGTCCCGATAGTCGCGCCCCGGAGTGAAGAATTCGTCCCTGACCATGTTCTTGGAGGAAATCGAGCACGACCTTATCCCGACCCACCAGTGCCGCAAACCCCAATAAGACCTGCTGGGTCCTCACGGGTTGTGCCCAGGCCTCCAAACGCCGACGCGGCGAGCCAGGCTCCGAAGAGCCCAACCCGCCGCGCCCCTGACGGCCCGCGCACGGGCCGCGCTTTCACTTCGTCATGCCCTCAGCGGCTTCACGCTCAGCGGGCACTCCCAGTAGGTGTACTCGCACGTGGCCGCCGCGGGATCGCACGGCACCCTCATCACCGTGACGAGCTCGCACGGGTGCTTCGGCTCGTCGAGCACAGGGCTCGCTGGCACCTCGACCGGCGAGAGCGGCTCGGCTCCCTGGCCGTTGAAAGGCTGGCTCGCCTGCCGTGACACGCTTCCTCGCGGCTGCTCCTCCTTCGTCTGCTGCGTCGAAACCTCCGGCATGCACACCACCGGCAGTACCGACGCCGTCCCCAACACCGCCCCCAGCACGCACAGCTTCGTTCGCATGAAACCCCCTTGCCGGCTGACACCCTCCTTCACGCCGATGGCGCGTCGGTTCCGGTTCAGCGGCAAGGACGCAAACTACTCGCCGGGTCTGACATACCCCGACGCATCCAGCACGGTGGAGTCACTCCCTCTCAGGGGCCGGACATCCATTTCATCCCTGTAACTTCAGGCACTTACGAGGCCACCCAGCGAGGGCGGGATCACACCGGCCCACTCCAGCGGTCATGTCTTCGTCGGATCTCTGACGGTGCCCAGAGTCGAACACCTGGCCTGGGGAGCACGAGCCGGATCGCCCCCCTGTAGCACTCGCTCCATGGTAGACGCGCGAGCCCGCTGCGCGCGGTTACGGAGTAGCTCGACCCCGGACACCAAACCCATTCCCGCATGACAACCCGTACGACTCCGAGAAAGCTCGTTGCCGCAGTTCTCAGCGTGCTGCTCGTCTCATGTAGCACCACCCGCAACACCGCACCTGCCAGCACCGAAGAGCTCGCCCAGATGGTGCTCATCCTCAACGAGCTGCCCGACGGCCAGGTCACCCACTCCTGGCAACGAGCCGAGGATTTCGACCTTTCGCGGTACGGTCTCCACTTGAGTGCCAACAGCCCGTATGGGCCCATCCTCCCCGTTGTGGCCCGACCGCGCGATTGCGACCAGGAAATGCAGGTCTGCTACCAGAACTGCATGCGTCGTCCCCTTGCCCCGGGTTACGGACACGTCAAAACCCCACGTAAGGGCGGTGGAAAGTCGGAATATTGCCGGGAGACGTGCTGGCAGTCCTACCAGGACTGCGTAGAGCTTCAGAAACTCCAGCCCCTAGAGTTCACGGCAGTAAACGGTGCCGTCGATTGGTTGAAGCGCAACCACAAGGCGATTCTGGCGGGCAGCGTCGTCATGATCGCGGGGGTGGTCTTCGTTGTGGTTTCCGCCGGGGCCGGTCTCGTCGTGCTCGCCCCCATCGCACTCGTGGCCTCGCCAGCAGTCCCCTCCGAGCCATACCTCGCGGGGGTGTCGCCATGAACAAGCGCGATCTCACGGTGGATGTGATGAACCTGCTCGCGCGGATTCGCGCCCACACGCCATCCGCAGAAGAACAAGCACTCCTCGCGACCGCCATCAACGCGCTTCTCTTCATCACTTCGACGGGCCAGCGGTACGCCTTCGCGGACTTCCTTGAGTACCTCGGATCCAACGCGCCCCCGCCCGTGGTCGCCTCGTTCAAGACACGCGAGGAGGCGGAGTCCTGGCTGAGCAGCCACCCGGAACCACCCGATTCGACGCTCGTGCTGATCGCGGACCGGTACTACACCGTCGCGTACCTCCGCGAGCTGAACCACCGTCGCTTGCTCCCACTCACCGTGATCGAATTCCATCTCGGCCGACTCAAGCGCGAAGGTCTCCCTCCAACTGCGGCCTCTTTCAATGCACGCGAGGAGGCGGAGGCCTGGTTCATGAACCAGACCGAGCCGCCTGAACAGACCGTCATCCAAGTCGCAGGCGACGACTACCTCGCGGTGTACCATCGCAACGTCAATCACCGCGCGCTCTACCCGTTCTCCATGGCCCTGGATGAAGAGTCGCAGGGAGAGGACGGCGCCTGACGCCCCCTACCCCCGGAGCATCGCGAGCGCGCGCTGGAAGTCCTCGGGCAGCGGCGCCTCGACGCTCACCACTCCTCCCGTGGCGAGGCTCGGCAGGGACAGCCGCACCGCGTGCAGCGCATGACGGCCGATCTCCTTCGCCGCCGGGTGCGCGCGCAGCTCCTCCGGGCCGTACAACGAGTCGGCGAGCACGGGGTACCCCGCCTCCGCCATCTGCACGCGAATCTGGTGCGTGCGCCCCGTCTCCAGCTTCACCTCCACCAGCGTCGCGCCCTTCAACCGCTCGCGCACCTCGTACGAGAGCGCCGCGCGCCTCGCCGAGCGCACCTTCGTCGTGAACAGCCTCGGGTTCCTCGGATCCCTCCCATACGGCGCCTCGAGCCGGTCCCGCTCGGGCGTCTCGCCCAGCACGATCGCCCAATAGCGCTTGTCCACCTGCTTTTCCTGGAACGCCCGGTCCAGCGCCGCCACCCCCGCATCCGTGCGCGCCAGCACGAGGCACCCGCTCGTCTCCCGGTCCAGCCGGTGCACCACGCCGGGCTGCGCGAGGCCCTCCACGTCGAACGGTCGCAGCCTCGCCGCCAGCAGCTCCACCACCGAGGGCACGGTTCCCCCCGCGGGCTCCACCACCAGCCCCGCCGGCTTGTTCACGATGACCAGCGAGGCGTCATCGTGGAGCACCGGCAGCTCGGGTCCCTCGGCCGAGCGGCTCACCGCGGCGCGAGTCTGGGCGCGCGGCGGAGGACGGCTGAGCTCGATCTCCTCCCCTCCCCACAGCTTGCGCGAGGACTGGCACTTCTTCCCGCGGATGAGCACATGGCCCTTCTCGATGAGCGCGCGCGCCCGCTCCAGCGAGAGCCCGGGCACCTGGGCCGAAAGGAACTTGTCGAGCCGCTCGCCGGCGGCCTCGCGGGGAACGGGGATCTTCTGGGGCGGCATGGGAACTCGTAGTCTATGGCAGAGGATCGTCCAGCATCTGCTCGTTGAGCGCTGCCAGTTCCTTCAGCTTCAATTCATAGAGAGGAAACTGCTCAGGTGAATGGAAGTTCCGGCCTCTCGAAAGCTCGTTGTCGCGAATGACCCACTCCACAAGAGACCGCAGTTCCTGAAGCTCAGCCCGCCCCTTGTCACGCAAGTCGAGTGTGTCCACACCTGCGTCCATACAGAATCGTATTTCTCCGGCCAGCAGCGGAGCACGCTCCAGATGAGGCAAGCAGTCCTCGAAGAACCCGCGGGAAATCCAATTACTCACCAACCACGCCTGCTCTTCAGTAAACAAGACGCTCATGGATGCGGGAGGATGATGAGACGGTGCTTTTCCGACTTCCACTTCGCGTTGATGTACTCCATGAGCGTCTTTTTCTGCTCCAAGGTCATGTACCGGGCGTCCAGGACCACGTAGTCGATGGACTTCCTGAAGTGCGCATCAACCGAAGGCAGGAACTTCTCCAACTTCGGGCTATGGAACCGGGCTTTGCCCGGCGGAATACCCAGCAGATCGAACGTTTTATCTTTGTAGGGGCCCCCCAGGGAAACCCACTCCCCAGAGCCGCTCGGCTCCCTCTTGAAGCCACCATACTGGTGCTCGATCTCCGCACCGACCTGCCCTTCGTGCTCCAGGTAGCCCCTCTTGGGATCCGTGCCCAGCAGCTTCTTCCTGTCGTCGAATGCTTGAGGGGCCTCCGTCTTCATCGATGCTTCGGGAGCATTGGCCGCCGAGGATTTCGTGGCTGGTGCTGGAGAGGGGGGTGGCTTCGTGACGGGTGGTTTCGGCTTGGGCCGGAAGAAACGAGGCCCCATCGCCACCTGATCCGGGTTGTTCTCCACGGCGGCGCGAAGCTCGTCCCGCTGTGCCGCGGCCATGCCACTGCAAGCCTGAAGCAGGATGAGCCACAGAAACACCGCCGCGCGCGCCCGCTCCAGCGAGAGCCCGGGCACCTGGGCCGAAAGGAACTTGTCGAGCCGCTCGCCGGCGGCCTCGCGGGGAACGGGGATCTTCTGGGGCGGCATGGAGCCCCTCTTCTACGGCGGAGCCGTCCGGGAAACCACCGGGACCTCCGGGCATCACGCGCGACGCGTGGGAATGGACGAAAGAAGGTCCGGCGGCCCGGCTTCCGGGCTACGACTGGGGCCTCAACGGGCGTCAGGAGCAGGGCATGGCACGCGGCATCGGGCGATGGGCAGCGGCGGTGGTGGCGGCGGCGGGGGTGGCGGCGCTGGTGCTCGCCTTCACGCAACTGCCCGTGGACACGTGGCTGCTCGGGCTCGTCGAGCGGATCCGCGGCATGGGGGTGGCCGGCGCGGTGCTCTACATCGCCGTGTACACGGTGGCGACGATGCTGATGATGCCCGCCACGGTGCTGACGTTGGGCGCGGGCTTCGCCTACGGGCCGGTGTACGGCTCACTGCTGGTGTTGCTGGCGAGCAACCTCTCCGCCCTGGGCTCCTTCCTGCTCGGGCGCACCGTCCTGCGCGAGCGGGTGGGCCGCCGCCTCGTGGGCCAGCCGAAATTCACCGCCGTGGACTCCGCCGTGGCCGCACGGGGCTTCAAGGTGGTGTTGCTGCTGCGCCTCTCGCCCATCTTCCCCTTCAGCGTGCTCAACTATTCCCTGTCGCTCACCCGCGTGCGCCTGCGCGATTACGTGCTCGCGACCCTCCCCGGCATGCTGCCCGCCACGACGCTCTACGTGTACCTGGGCTCCCTGGTGACGAGCGTGGCCCAGCTCTCCCGCGGCGAGCGCCCCGACGCCGGCCTCTCCGGGC
>DASQMW010000210.1:0-54238 GCA_035645295.1 Archangium sp. | reverse complement strand
CCTGGCGGTTCGAGCCATGGGTGCAAGAGGTGGTAGCGAGCAGGAAGAGGCTGAGGAACGCGGTAGTCGGTCTCATGGCCCCCGCTTAGCGCACCGCCACGGGCGCGTCATCAGGGGTACTGGCCCACAGGGGGCGTGAATAAATCGAGGCCGGGAACGTCCCACCCATGAAGCGGCATTCCGGGGAGAGACGACGTCATGACGCCTCGATGGTTGGTCTGTTTGGTTCTTGGTCTTGCGGCTCCGGCCGTCCATGCGCAGACGGCTCCGGTCGCCGCGCCAGAGTCCGGGTACACCGAGCAAGAGGACCTGGATCTGGAGCCCCTGGCGCCCTCACCGCCCCCGGCGCTTCCCCTGGAGCAGCCCGCGCCGCGGCCCTTCCCCGATGCGGTGTGGACCTCCGGACATTGGTACTGGGACGGCGGCGAGTGGCGCTTCAAGCCCGGAGCGTGGATCGCGCGGATGCCGGGCTATCAGTTCGTCAACGGCTACTGGCAACAGGATGGAGACGTCTGGCGCTGGATCTCCGGTGGCTGGGCGAGACCCGGCTCGACGGACGTGGAGATCCCCATCGACGTGAGCAGCGAGGAGGTCGCGACGACCCAAGCGCCTCCCCAGCTCCAGGTGGAGGCTCCCCCGCCCCCTCCCGCGCAGAACCTCACGTGGGCACCCGGTTACTGGTACTGGTCCGGGACCCAGTACGTCTGGGTGGAGGGAACCTGGGTCGCGCCTCCCCAGCCGGACCTGGTCTTCGTCGCGCCGAGATGGGCCCGGCGCGGCCATTCGTGGATCTTCATCGACGGGGGCTGGGCTCCCCGGGGCTCGGTCCGGATCGTCGTTCCGGAGTACCGCCACGCGAGGGTCGCCGTCAGGTGGGGGCATCCCAACTACTTCTTCCACACCTGGCGGCGCTACCCGATGATGCGCCATCACGAACACTGGGGCCGGCCCTGGGGCTGGGGCCGCCATCACCGCCACCGCTACCACGACGCGAGCCCGTACCGTGACCACCACCGGGGCGGCCATCGAGGCGGTCGAGGCGGTGGCCATCGGGGTGGCGGTCATCACCGGTAGAAGGCCGGTCCGTCACTTTACCGCTTCGGTGGGGTTGCCTGCCTCCTTCCATCCCTTGAGCCCATCGGACATCACAGACGCCTTGGTGTAACCCGCTTCAGCCGCCCGACCGGCGGCAGTGTGGGAAGCCCCTCAACGTTTGTTGCTGCAGTAGAAGACGAGCGGGGTGTCCTTGCCCTGGGGCAGCACGGCCGCCACGTCGTACTTGCGGTAGTTGTCGAGCAGGATGGCGCCAGGAACCTTGCCGTTGCTCTGACGGAAGTCCTCACCGTTCGCATCCACGAACACGGCGCCCGCCTTGTGCGCCGCGACGGACTCGGGGACGGTGAGTTCCTTCACGGCTGGGTGCGCGGACTTGCACCCTCCCGCGCCGAGCGCGGCAAACCCCAACATCAGCACCAGCGTGGATCGACGGAGCACGAGTCTCCTCCTTGAGTCACGCCAGTGTAGCGCGGTCTCACGGGACGGGAGCATGGGCGGCACGGACGCCCTGTTCGCTCCCGCACACGGGTGACAGGCCGTCGCTCAGAGGGACGCGGAGGCCTCGGCCAGCTTCTCCTGGGCCGCTTCCCACTTCGCGTAGAGCTGCTCCAATTGCTCCTTGCCCTCGCGGTGCGTGTCCATCAGCGGCTTGGCCTTCGCGAAGTCGTTGTAGAGCACCGGATCCGCCAGCTGCGTCTCGCGCTCCTTCTGCGCCGCCTCCAGCTTGGAGATCGCCTCCTCCAGCTTCGCGATCTCCTTCTTGATGGGGCCCTCCACCACGCTGCGCTTCTGCCGCGCCTCGGCCTCCATCCGCTTGCGGTCCTTCTCCGTCAGCCCCGCCGCCGCGCCCTTCTCCGACACCTTCTCGCCCAGCCCCGCGGCCTCGGCCGCCAGGCGTTGCTGCTCCTGGTGGTAGAGGTAGTCGTCCAGGTTGCCCGGGTGCGGCACCACCTTCCCGCCCACCACGTCCCAGACGTGCGTCGACAGCCCGTTCACGAAGCTCCGGTTGTGCGAGACGAACACCAACGTCCCCCCGTACCCCTTCAGCGCCTCGATGAGCATCTCCGTCGAGTCCAGGTCCAGGTGGTTCGTCGGCTCGTCCATCAGCAGCAGGTTGGAGGGCACCAGCAGCAGCTTCGCCAGCGCCACGCGCGCCCGCTCGCCACCGCTCAGCACGCCCACCGGCTTGTCCACGTCGTCACCCGAGAACATGAACGCGCCGAGCACCCCGCGCACGAAGCTCTCTGGCTTGTCCGCCGCCAGCGGCCGCACCTCTTCGATGATGCTGTTGTGCTTGTCCAGCTTGTCGCCGTGGTGCTGCGCGTAATACCCCATCACCACGTTGTGCCCGAGCTTCACCGTGCCGCCATCCGGCACCAACTCGCCCGCGATGATCTTCAGCAGCGTCGTCTTGCCCGCGCCGTTCGCGCCCACCACCGCGATGCGCTGCCCGCGCTCCACCCGCGCCTCCAGCCCCGAGTACACCACCGCCTCACCGTAGCGCTTCTGGATGCCCTCCAGCGTCACCACGTCACGCCCCGAGCGCTCCACCTCCGGGAAGCGGAAGCGCATGGTGGCCCGCTCCTCGAGCACCTGCACGTCTTCCATCTTCTCCAGCATCTTCGCGCGGCTCTGCGCCTGCCGGGCCTTCGTGGCCTTGGCGCCGAAGCGATCGATGAACGCCTGCAGCTCCGCCTTGCGCGCCTCGACACGCTCGGACTGCGCCTTGAGCTGCTCCATCTCCTCGGCGCGCTGCCGCTTGTACGTGTCGTAGTTGCCTACGTACGAGCGCAGTCCCTCCATCTCCAGCGAGAGGATGCGGTCCACCTGCCGGTTGAGGAAGTCCCGGTCGTGCGAGATGAGCACCACCGCCTTGTTCGAGCGCTTGAGGAAGCCGTCGAACCACGACAGCGTCGGCACGTCCAGGTGGTTGGTGGGCTCGTCCATCAGCAGCAGGTCCGGGTCCTGGAGCAGCAGGCCCGCCAGCGCCGCGCGCATGCGCCAGCCGCCGCTCAGGGCCCCCGTGGGCTTGGCCAGGTCCGCCTCGCGGAAGCCCAGGCCCTTGAGGATGCGCTCGGCGTGGTGCCGGCCGTAGTGCTCCTCGAAGTGGTCCAGCTCCGTGTGCAGGTCCGCCAGCGTCTGGGCCAGCTCGAGCTGCTCCTCTTCGTTGGCCGCCTTGCCGAGTGCCTCCTCGGTCTCCCGCAGGCGTGCCTCCAGGGCATCGCGGCCGGGCACCGTGCTCATCACCGCGTCCACCACCGAGCCCTCGGGCAGGCCCGCCAGCTCCTGGGGCAGGTAGCCGATGCGTGCCTTGCGCCGGAAGGTGAGCGACCCCGAGTCCGGGTGCTGCACCCCCGCGAGGATCTTCATCAGCGAGCTCTTCCCCGTACCGTTGGCTCCAACCAGACCGATGCGGTCCTTGGGGCTGAGGGCGAAGCTTTCGTTGTCGAAGAGAACCTTCTTCCCGTAGGAGAGGCAGATGTCCTGGGCGATGACGAGACTCATGGCGGATTCGGGGGTGTAACAGTCCAGCGGCCTTCCGGGAACGGCCGATCTGCTCGCCCGCTCCCTCCCCCACCCCAGGCCTGGGGCGGCCCCCCGCCAGGACCCCTGCCCGGCGATGCCCGGCTCTGTCTATACTCGGCCTCCTGATGGCTCCCCCCTGCCCGCATTGCGGTAGCACCGATGGTTCCGATCACCTGTGCAGCGCCTCCCAGATGGCGCTCATCGGCCAGGTGCTCGATGGCCGTTACAAGATTGAGGACGTGATCGGCCAGGGCGGCATGGGCATGGTCTTCAGCGCCACCCAGACGTCCGTCCAGCGCCCGGTGGCCGTCAAGACGCTCAACCCCTCGCTGGCGGCCGCGCCCCAGTTCTTCGAGCGCTTCCGGCGCGAGGCGGAGATCGCCAGCCGCCTGCGCCACCCCAACGTCATCACCATCTACGACTTCGGCCGCGCCCAGGACGGCACCTGCTACTACGTCATGGAGCTGCTGGAGGGCGAGAGCCTGCGCGAGCTCGTCAAGCGCGACGGCCCCATGTCCCTGCGCCGCGCCGTGGACGTCATCGAGCAGGCCTGCCGCGGCCTCGCCCATGCCCACGAGCAGGGCGCCGTCCACCGCGACATCAAGCCGCACAACATCATGGTGCAGCAACTCGACAAGCGGGACTTCGTCAAGGTGCTGGACTTCGGCCTGGTGAAGGCGCTCGAGGCCGAGGACGAGCATCAGCTCACCTCCACCGGACAGGTGCTCGGCACGCCCCAGTACATGCCTCCCGAGCAGGCCGGCGGCGAGCACGTGGATCACCGCTCCGACCTCTATTCGATGGGCGGCGTCTTCTACTACTGCCTCACGGGCACCTCGCCGTACGGGGCCAACACGGTGCGCAAGGCGCTCACCGCCGCCCTGACGCAGCCGGCGCCCACGGTGGCCGCCAAGCGCCAGGGTGCTCCCGTGCCACCGGCCGTCGAGGAGTTCTTCCAGAAGGCCCTCGCCCGCGAGAAGGAGGACCGCTTCCAGAACGCCCAGGAGTTCATCGACGCCATGCTGGACGCGGTGGCGGACGCGAGGCCCGAGGAGCTCGATGCGATCCCCACCGGCTCGGCTCCCGAGGCGGGCAACGCCAGCAAGAGCAGCCGGGCGGGCAGCAGCAGCAAGCCGGGCCAGCGCAGCGTGTCGAAGCCGGGCCGCTCGTCTCCGAGCGAATCGCGCTCCCGGCCCGGCGCCCCGGCGGCTCGCGGAGGTTCGCAGCCCTCCGCGGCCCGCGCCGCCCCGCCCGCCTCCCGCGGCTCCCAGCCGTCCAGTCCGGCCCCCGCCCGGTCAGGCAGTGGAGCCGCCGCGGCCGCCCGTCAGCGGACTCCGCGCCCCGAGGCCGCCGCTCCCGCGCCCCACCACACCCACTCGCTCGCGGAGGACACGCAGGGCGGCTCCCTGGGCAGGAAGATCGTGCTCGTGGCGGTGCCGCTGCTGCTCATCGCCGCGGGTGGCGCCTTCGTGGTGATGCGCCCCGCCGCCCCGGTCGAGGTGCCTCCTCCTGCCGCCGCCGAGGTGAAGCCGGAGCCGAAGCCCGCGGCGCCCGCTGTGGACAGCATGATCCTGGTGCGCATCAGTTCCACGCCCGAGGGGGCCACCGTTTTCATGGGCGATCTGCAGATTGGCAGCACTCCGACGGAGCGCCGGCTGCGCCGGGACCAGATGCATGAGTTGACCTTCCAGCTCGCGGGGCACCAGGACCTGAAGCGCAAGTTGGACTTCAATGGCGTGCTGTCGGACGCGGAGACCGTGAGCGTGAGGCTGGAGCCCGTGAAGAGCGCGCCGGTGGCGGAGCCCTCCCGGCCCTCGCGCCCCGCCAAGCAGAGCCGGGACAACAAGGACAAGGACGACTCCGTCCCCATCTTCGAGTAGCTCCGGGCCCCGGGGTTCAACCCGGGGGGCGTGGCACCCTCACCCCGTCGCTCTCCCGAGGGGAGAGGGGTTCTTGGCGGGTGGTGGTTACTCGAAGGTCACGAGCGTCGGCAGCACCTCGCCGCTGCGGCCCTGGACGAAGTGGTGGAACCGGTCCGCGTTGTCCGCTGGATCCGCGTTCACCAGCCACGTCTGTCCTCCCCCCTTCCGCGCCCCGTCCACGAAGCCCGCCGCCGGCCACACCGCCCCGGACGTGCCCACCGCCATGAAGACCAGGCGCGTGTCCAGCCGCTGCAGGAAATCCCCCACCTTGATGAGATCCCGCGGGTCCAGCATCTCGCCGAACCACACGATGTGCGGGCGCAGCGCTCCTCCACACTCGCCACACAGCGGCACCGTCCCGTCCGGGTACTCCAGTCGATCCTCGAACGGCGTCCGCTTGCACCGCGAGCACCGCGTGGTGAAGAGGTTGCCGTGCAGCTCCACCATCCGCTGGCTCCCCGCCTTCCGGTGCAGCCCGTCCACGTTCTGCGTCACCAGCAGGAACCGGTCCCCCAGCTTCTTCTCCCACTCGGCGATCGCCCGGTGCCCCGGGTTCGGCTCGCACGGCGCCGCCCCCGCCCTTCGCTGCGAGTAGAAGCGCCACACCAACCCCGGGTCATCCCGGAAGCCCTCCGGTGAGGCCACCCGCTCCACGGGGTGGTTCTCCCAGAGTCCATTCGAGCCCCGGAAGGTGGGAATGCCACTCTCCGCGGACACACCCGCCCCCGTCAGGACGAGCAGTCGGGTTCCCTCATCGATTCGCAGCGTGTTCATGTTTCCCCCCGGTATCGCGGCTGGATCCGGATCAGGTTAAACATGCGCCGCGCGCCGGTGCGACCCCCCGCCGGCTCCCGTTTCGAGGACTACACACCATGGCTGAAGTCACCCTGGATCTGCGCGGCCTGCCCAAGGCCGAGGCCTACGCCGAGCTCAAGAAGCACACCGAGTCCATCCTGGAGGGCATCAACGACGACGTGGCCGCCATGGCCACCATGAGCTGCCTTCTCCACCACGCCTTCGGCCACCTGTGGACCGGATTCTACCGTGTCGTGGAGCCCGGCAAGCTGCTGCGCGTTGGCCCCTACCAGGGAACCCTCGGCTGCCTGGAGATCCGCTTCGGCAAGGGCGTCTGCGGCACCTCCGCCGCCAAGGGCGAGACCGTCGTCGTCGCCGATGTGCACGCCTTCCCCGGCCACATCACCTGTGACGGCCGCTCCGCCTCGGAGATCGTCGTCCCTGTCTTCGGGCCCAACCGCGAGCTGATCGCCGTGCTCGACATCGACTCCGAGCACAAGGCGACCTTCGACGACGTGGATCGCCGCGCCCTCGAGGAACTCATGGGCTGGTTCTCGCGCCGGAAATAGAGGGACTCGGTTGGGGCGAGGGGTGCACACGGGCCCGTGGCACCCTCACCCCGTCCCTCTCCCGGGGGGAGAGGGGAAATTGGGGGCCGCTGGCCTACGGGCCTAGCGCTTGGACATCCGGTCCAGGATCGTCTGCTCCAGGATCCGCACCACGTCGGACAGCGGCATGCTCGTCGAGTCGAGCCTCATCGCGTCCTCCGCCGGCTTCAGCGGCGCCACTGCTCGCGACGCGTCGTCCTGGTCCCGCTTGATCTGATCCGCCAGCACATCCTCCAGCGAGCGCTCCACGCCCTTCTGGAAGAGCTCCTCGAAGCGGCGCCGCGCCCGGGTGTCCGGATCCGCCTCCAGGAAGAACTTCGCGTCCGCGTCCGGGAACACCACCGTCCCGATGTCGCGGCCCTCCAAAATGGCGCCCTTCGGAGCACCCAGCGCCAGCCGCCGCTGCAGCGACAGCAGCCCGGCGCGCACCACCGGCCGGCTCGACACCTGCGAGGCCGCCATCGAGTTCTCCGGCGTCCGGATCTCCCCCGACACGTCCTCGCCATCCAGGAACACGTGGTTGTCCTCGCCCACCACCTGGAAGGAGATGTGCACCCGGCTCAGCAACTCGCCCAGCTTCTCGTCGTCGTCGAACGCGAGCCCCTCGCGCCGCGCCTTCAACGCCACGCTGCGGTAGATGGCTCCCGTGTCCACCAGCGCGAAGCCCAGCCGCCGCGCCAGCACCTTCGATACCGTCGACTTGCCCGCGCCCGCCGGGCCGTCGATCGCCACGATGAAGGGGCGGGCGCTCATGAGGCGAGCACCTCTCGCAGCGCCGTCACGCAGCGCACGTTCTCCTCGCGCGTCCCCACCGAGATGCGCAGCGACGTGGGGTAGCCGTTGCCCACCATGGGCCGCACGATGACGCCCTTGCGCAGCAGCTTCTCGTACAGCTCCATCGCCGGCCGCCCGAAGTCCGCCAGCACGAAGTTGGCGTGGCTCTCCGCCAGCTTCGCCCCCAGCTTCGGCAGCTCCGTCTGGTAGTAGCGCCGCCCCTCGCTATTGAGCTCGCGCGTGCGTCGCACGTGCTCCACGTCCTCCAGCGCCGCCAGCCCACCCATCTGCGCCGGAATCGTCAGGTTGAAGGGCATCCGCGTGCGCTGCAGGTACGCCACCAGCCGCGCGTCCATCGCCCCGTATCCCAGCCGCAGCCCCGCCAGCCCGTAGATCTTGCTGAACGTGCGCAGCGCCACCACGTTCGGGTGCTTGCGGAAGTACTCCACCGCGCTGAAGTACTCCGGCCAGTCCACGAACTCGAAGTAGGCCTCGTCGTGGACCACCAACACGTGCTCCGGCACCTTCGCCAGGAAGGCCTCCCACTCCTGACGGCCGAACGTCGTGCCCGTGGGGTTGTCCGGGTTGGCGATGAAGATCATCCGCGTGCGCGGGTTGATCGCCTTCGCCATCGCCTCCAGGTCATACCGGTGCCCCTCGCGCATGGGTACCTCCGCGAAGGGCCGGCCATGCGCCTGCACCGAAATGCGGTACGCCGGGAACGAGCCCTTGGACAGCAGCACCTCGTCCTCGGGCGTGGTGAAGGTGCGGATGAGCAGCTCGATGATCTCGTTCGAGCCGCTTCCCAGCACCACCTCCTCCGGCTTCACGCCCAGGTGCTCGGCCAGCCGGCGCACCAGCGCGTAGCTGCTCGCGTCCGGGTACAGGTGCACCTTCTGCGACGCGGCCCGCATGGCCTCGATGGCCTTGGGCGAGGGCCCCAGCGGGTTCTCGTTGGAAGCCAGCTTGATGACGCCCGTGAGCCCGTACTCCCGCTCCGTCTCCTCGATGGGTTTGCCCGGAACATAGGGCTTGAGCGTCTCGATGTACGGCGGGACGAGCGGTCTCATGGGCGTGTGGCTTCCTTTGGGTACGGCTAGCGCCCCTCGGAGAACACGCCGAGCGCGCGGAATTTCTGGTAGCGATCCTGGATCAGCTCGTCGCCCGACAGCTGCGACAGCTCGGCCAGGTTCTTGCGGAGCACCTTGGCCAGGTTGTCCGCGGCCTTGACGTGATCGCGGTGCGCGCCGCCAGCCGGCTCGGGGACGAGCTCGTCGATGACGTTCATCTCCATGAGATCCTTGGCCGTCAGCCGCAGCGCGTCCGCCGCCTTGTCCGCCTTGGTGGCATCACGGAAGAGGATGGAGGCGCAGCCCTCGGGGGAGATCACCGAGTAGACGCTGTTCTCCAGCATCAGCACGCGGTTGCCCACGCCGATGGCCAGCGCGCCGCCGGAGCCGCCCTCGCCGATGACCGTGGCGATGACGGGCACCTTCAGCCGGCTCATCACCTCCAGGTTCACCGCGATGGCCTCGGCCTGGCCGCGCTCCTCGGCGCCGATGCCCGGGTAGGCGCCCGGCGTGTCCACGAAGGTGAAGATGGGCTTGTCGAAGCGCTCGGCCATCTCCATCAGCCGCAGGGCCTTGCGATAGCCCTCGGGGCGCGGCATGCCGAAGTTGCGCGCCATGTTCTCCTTCGTGTTGCGCCCCTTCTGGTGGCCGATCAGCATCACCGTCCGACCGTCGAAGCGCGCGAAGCCGCCCACGATGGACGGATCCTCCCCGAAGCGGCGATCCCCCGCCAGCTCGGTGAAGTCCGTGAACAGGTGTTGCACGTAGTCGAGGAAGTACGGACGCGAGCTGTGGCGCGACAGTTGCACCACCTGCCAGCGCGAGAGATCACTGAAGATCTCCGTCTGCAGCTTCTTGGCCTTCTTCTCCAGCTTGGAGATTTCCGAGGTGAAATCCACCGAGCCGCTCGCCGAGAGGGCCTTGAGCTCGTCAATCTTCTTCTCCAGCTCGATGAGCGGGCGCTCGAAATCGAGTGGATAGTTGATGCCGTTCGCCATGGCGCCGGACCCCTATCACCTGCCCGTGGGCCTTTACAACGCGCAACCGGTTACGCGGCGCGTAGAATCCCCCTTCCCTCCCATCCGTCGGAGTGTCATGCACCGCCTGCTGCTCCTGCTCGCCCTCGTCCTGGCCGCCCCCTCGTTCGCCCAGCCGGCCCGCGCCCTCAACACCGAGGGTTTCCGCCTCTACCAGGCCGGTAAGTACCCTGAAGCGTTGGAGAAGTTCGAAGCCTCCGCCCAGGCCGACCCCAAGTTCGCCCTTGCCCACTACAACGTGGCCGCCACCCTGGGCGTGCTGCGCAAGCAGGGGCAGATCTGCCCCTATTCGGCCCACCGGCAGACGATCCTCGAGCGGTTGAACACCGCCGTCCGGTTGGATCCCCGCCGACTCGCCCGGGCCAGGCAGGACGCAGACCTGGATCCCATCCGCGACACCCTGGGCTGGCAGAAGCTGCTAGGCCGCTCCCCCGATCGACAGGGCGATGTCCCGGAGCTCCTGCGCCGCGTCACCTGGTTCTCCCCCGGCGAGGGCGTCTACGGCTCCACCCGGAAGCTCACCTTCCCCGATGGCAAGCGCGTCGTGCTCTGGCGGCGGATCATCAAGGATCCCACTCGCACCCAGGAGCAGACCGGGACGTACACGATCAAGGGCCGGACCATCACCCTGACCTTCCCGGGCAAGAAGCCCCTCCCGGGCCGGATGACCGCTCGCGGAGTGCTGGAATTCGAGGAGTTGGGGGCGTTTCAGGACTCTCCGTCCGAGTGCGAGGCCTAGGACGAATTCCGTCCGGAAGCCACCCCGGGGGACTTGGCGGCCGAGCGCCCCCTGCTCACCCTCCCTTCAAGGAGGTGACGGGGGATGGTGCGACTCGCGGGGCGTCAGTGGGGATTGGTGGCCGTGGTGGCGAGCACTCCGTTCCTGTTCGCCTTCCTGCTCGCGGCTGCCTCTCCGGGCCTCGTCGAGCCCGTGCTCGGCACGGCGCTCGGCGGCGCGAGCTGGGTGCTGGCCGCGCTCCTGGGGCTGCTGGGCGGAGTACTGTTCGCGGGTTGTCTCGGCACACTGGCCCAGTCGCCCGGGCTCAGCAGCTCGCCGATTCGGCGCGCCCTCGGGCTCGTGTTCGCGTCCAGTGTCCCGCTGGGGCTGTGCATCATCCCCGCGCTGTGTCTGCTGCTCGCGGGGCCGGCGCTCGCCATGCGCCTCGAGCGCGGCACGGTGATGCCTCGCGAGGAGCGGCTTCATCCGGCTCGGGAGTTCGCGGAA
Organism: Archangium sp.; assembly: GCA_035645295.1. GTDB lineage: Bacteria > Myxococcota > Myxococcia > Myxococcales > Myxococcaceae > Archangium. Next base: position 43,225 of record DASQMW010000210.1, on the reverse strand, counting down.
CGGCTCAAGTACCAGTTGCCCCGGGTGCTTCCGCGGATGCCGCGGTTGGGCTCCTGGTGACCCGAGGGGGTAGCACGGGCTCAACCCAGGGTCTCGATACCCTCACCCCGACCCTCTCCCGGGGGGAGAGGGAATGGTTGCGCAGGGGGATGGAAAGGTCAGCGAGAAAGGTCAGCGAGAAAGGCTCTCAGGCCGCCTTCGTCTTCGCCGTGGCGCTCAGAGCGTACCAGGCCGTCCGGAACGCCTTCAGCTCGCGCAGACCCGCCGGGTGACGGCCCAGCGCCGGCGCCACCGTGACGGGCAGGCCGATCTTCTTCTCGATCACCTTCGCCGCGTTGAGCTCGTTCTTCCGCCGGTTCTCGCACTTCGGGCAGTCCGCCTTCGGACCCACCCGGTTCACCAGCACGCGCTCCACCTGCAGCTTGCGCTCCTTCAGGTACTCCACCAGCCGCTCGCTGCGCGCCGCCGCCAGATCCTCACCCCGCGTCACCACCACGAAGCGCGACTCGTTGGGCGAGGCCAGCGCATCCTCGAAGCGCTTGATGTGCTTGAGGAACGCCGCCATGTCGTCGGCCAGCTCGCCCAGGCCCTTGGACTTGTACTTGGACAGCACCCCGTGCAGCGCCGTGAACCAGCCCTTGGCCGTGTCCGCCAGCTCCACCACGCGCATGGAATTCACCATGGGCGCCCCGTCCACGACGATCCGCTTGAAGCGCTCCTGCACCAGCGCGTCCGTCAGGCACGACATGGCCGCCAGCTCGTCGATGCCCGGAGGCGCCGCGTCCAGCATGTTGCGGAACAGCAGCAGATCCGCCGGCACCTCGTTGCCCGTCTTCGGCGCGCCCTCGAAGGCCCTCTCCGCCTTCTCCTTCCAGCGCTTGCGCAGGTTGCCGAACCAACCCGCCATGTCCAGCTCGCGCGCGTACAGGCCCTTGGTGCCCTTGACCTGCGTCTCCACGTCCGTCAGCCGGCTCTGCAGCACGTCCGACAGCGAGTGCGCCGGATCCGTCGAGATGAGGAGCACCGGCCCCTCCTTCTCCGTCAGCGTCACCGCCGCGGCCGCGGCACACGAGCTCTTCCCCACCCCACCCTGCCCCACGAAGAAGATCAGCCGCGTGGGAGGCAGCGGCGGCGCCGCGATGGGCGGCATGGACGGAGCGCGCACCAGGGCCGGCGGGCCCTCGGACGCGGCGAACTCCATCGTCTTCGTCTCCTTGCCGCTTGCCCACTCCTTGGCGAAGGGCTTGAGCAGCTCCAGGCCCCGCGGAGCCAACTCGCGCTTGAGCACCAGGTGCACTGGCACGTTCTTGTCCAGCGCCTGGTACTTGCGCACATGCGGCGCCTGCAACCCGCGGCGGCCCAGGCAGGCCGTACAGCCTTCCTTGTCCTCCACCTGGTTGACCACCACCTCGACCACCGGAATCCCACGCTCACGCAACTGCGTGAAGTACATGCGCGTCTGCGCCTCGGGCACCGGCTCGCCCAGCGTCACCAGGTGGAAGGCCGAGCGCGCCGGATCCTTCAGCAGCGCCAGCAGCTTCTCCGCCTTGGCCGCGAACTCCTCGAGGAACACCTGCTCCTCCGAGGGCGCCGCCGCCTTCTTGCCCCTGCCAGCGGCCCGCTCCGCCCCCGCCTTCACCATGCTCAGGAACTTGCGCAGCCCCACCGGCATGTCGAACAGGCGCAGCGTGTGGCTCGTGGGCGCCGTGTCCACCACCACCCGGTCGAACTCGCCGCTCTCGGCCAGCTCCACCACGTGCAGCAGGCCCAGCAGCTCCTCCAGCCCCGGCGTGGCCTGGCCGTACAGCTTGCCCAGGTCCTCCTCCGTCAGGTGCTGGCCCTTCACCGCCGCCTTCTGCAGCGCCGGCACGTACTTCGCCAGGAAACCCTTGGCCAGCGCGGCGGGCTCCACCTCCATCGCCCACACGCCCCCGTCCGCCTTGCCCTTCGCCGCCTTGCCCTTGCCCTTCGGCTCCGGCTTGGCTTCCTTCGCGGCCGCCGCCTCGTCCTCCTCCACCTTCACCGGTTTCGCCGACAGCTTCTTGTTCAGCAGATCCGACAGCGAACGCACCGGATCCAACGAGACGAGCAGCACCTTCTCCTTGGGCGCTTCATCCGCGAGCCGCAGCGCGTACGCCGCCGCCAGAGTGGTCTTGCCCACCCCGCCCTTGCCGCCGAAGAAGTGAAGAACTCGCGCGTCGCTCATGAAAACGTGGCCTTCCTTGACGCCCACGGGCGTGGCCGGTCTCCGTCGTATTCTGGACAACAGCGGAGAGGGCACACCGGCGGTGCTCCTGGGTAGGGAGCTGTGGCACCGGCTACCCCGTGGGTGTGTGTACCGGAAGGATCGCCCGCAGTGACCCTGTGAGTCAAGCGAAGACGGGGTATCCTCCCCTGTGCTTCGCGCACCGCGTCAAGCCTCGTCCACCTGAGGAACATGCGCCCTGGCGCCCGCTCTCCCGGTATCTGGACGTGGCCGGGGAGTGCATGACCGGGCCAACCGCACAGGTCGGCTCCGGGTCAGACTCCGCCGAAGTAGGTAGGACGCAGTGGGACGGCGATCAGCGGATTTCCGGGTTGCTGCCCAGCAACGGGCCGCCATGGCCTGACAGGGTGTTGCCCTGGGAATCCTTGCCACCCTGCTGGCGCGCCTCGGCCGCGTAGCGGTTGAGCTTGTTGTAGAGCGTCTTCTCGCTCACCCCGAGCACCTCGGCCGTCCGGGCCTTGTTGTTGCCGTTGCGCTGGAGGCTGCCGAGGATGTACTCGCGCTCCACTGCGTCGAGCGACAGCCCGTAGGGCAGGCGGAAGGTGTGGCGCTCGGGACTCTTGCCCGCCATGTCGGGGGGCAGGTGCTCGCGCATGATGAGTTCGCCATCGCAGAGGATGACGGCGCGCTCGACGGCGTTGCGCAGCTCGCGGATGTTGCCCGGCCACTCGTGGTTCTTCAGGGTCTCCATCGCGTCCGGGTGCACACCCGTCACGCGCTTGGCCGAGTCCCCGCGGAACTTCTCCACGAAGTGCTGCACCAGGATGGGGACGTCATCGCGCCGATCGCGCAGGGGCGGCAGAGCGATCTGGAAGACGTTGAGGCGGAAGTAGAGATCCTCGCGGAAGCGCTTGGCCTCGATCTCCTTCTTGAGATCGCGGTTGGTGGCGCACAGCACGCGCACGTCCACCTCGAGCTCCACCTTGCCGCCCAGCCGGCGCAGACGGCTCTCCTCGAGCACGCGCAGCAGCTTGGCCTGCAGCTCGATGGGGATTTCACCGAGCTCGTCCAGGAAGAGCGTGCCGCCATGGGCCAGCTCGAAGACGCCGGGCCGCCGCTGATCCGCGCCGGTGAAGGCGCCCTTCTCGTGGCCGAAGATCTCCGACTCGATCAGGGTGGCGGGGATGGAGGCGCAGTTGATGGCGACGAAGGGCTTGTCGCGGCGCTGGGAGAGGTTGTGGATGGAGCGCGCCACCACCTCCTTGCCCGTACCGGACTCACCGGAGATGGCCACGCTCGCCTTGGAGGGGGCCACCTTCTCGATGAGCTCGAACACCTTGCGCATGGCCGTCGACTGGCCGATGAAGTCCGAGGAGCCGAGCTGCTTGAGGCGCCGGCGCAGCCCCTGCACCTCGCGCATCGTCTCCTTCTTCTCCAGCGCCCGGTCGATGCAGACCTTCAGCCGCGCGGTGTCGAGCGGCTTGACGATGAAGTCATAGGCGCCCTCGCGGATCGCCTCCACCGCGGCGGCGATGGTGCCATGACCGGTGAGGAGCACCACCGGGCAGTCCGGCAGCTCGTCGCGCAGCGCGCGCAGCAAGCCCAGACCGTCCGTCTCCGGCATGGCCAGATCGGACAGGACCACGTCCGGGCGGAACTCGCCCGCCTTGCGCAGAGCGTCGTGCGCGTCGAACGCGGTCTCGACCTTGTGGCCCCAGGCGGTCAACATCTCCGCCAGCGCCTCACACGTATCGCGCTCGTCGTCCACGGCCAGAATTCGCGCGCTGCCCACGTGAATACCTCCAGACATCTAGAACAACCCAGATAAAGGAAACGTTGCGACCACCACCACTCGTTGGATCAAACGAGCGGGAACGAAAGCCGGCACAGGCCCGGGCGCAGCTGCAGCTCCACGCCGAGCTGCGCACACCGCAGCTCCAGGGCCGCGGCGGCTTCCGGAGAGGACTCCGCGGGGGAGGTGTTGGCATCCACCACCTCGAGCACGGCCCGGGACTCCTCGGCGCGGACCGCCACCAGCACGTCCGCGCCCTGCTCCGAGCGGCCGTAGCCCCTCATCAGGGCCTGCACCACCAGGAAGCCCAGCTCGCCGGTGTCCGACAGCCGAGCCCGTACCCCGGTGGAGATGGCCTGACGCACCTGGAGGCGCCGCTTGCGGCTCTCATGCGCCAGGACCTCCAGGGCGCGCGTCACCGTCTCCGAGAGATCCGCGTCACCGGGCACGCCCGGGCGGTTCACGATGAACTCGGCGAAGCGCCGGAGAATCCCGTCCACGCGCTGGATCTGATCGCGCATGGACTTGAGGTTCTTCTCCTGCGAGGGAGGCACCTGGCCCGTCTCGGCCTTCAACTTCTCGGACAGCACTTCCAGGTGGATGGAGAGCGCGTTGAGGGGATTGCGCACATCGTGCAGCAGGCTATCCATCAGCGAGGGCACCGCACTGTAACGAGCGGCATCCACCACCGGATCCGCCCCTTCGCGCACCGAGGGCGCACCGCTGTTCGCAGCCGTGGAGGTAATCACGAAAGCTCCTAGAGATTGACCGGCGCCCTTCACACCCGCCGCCCTGTCGCTGCGAGGATTTAGGGAGCCGCCCAAGTACCGTCAACCCTGGGGCGGTAATTCTTGCTGGCTGGGAGGAATTCCCACAACGAACCGTCGGACCCTCGGCTGTTCAGATGTCCCCGATCAGACGCTTCACTCGTACTGCGGTTGGAGTCCACGCCTGGTTCGTGCAGCGGACAACAGTACGCGCGGCGAGATCAGCGCTCGCCCGGCTGCTCGGCGGGGCCCGGGCCCACGAGCTCGATGTTCAGCCGGCCCGCGTACTCGAAGATGCGCGGATCACGGTAGAACTCGCCGTAGACGATGCGGTGCACGCCCGCGTTCGCGATCAGCTTGAAGCACGGCCAGCAGGGGCTGGCGGTGGTGTAGAGCGTTGTAGGCTTGTCCCGCTCGCTGTCGATCCGCACGCCGTTCTTGGCCGCCTGGATGATGGCGTTGGCCTCGGCGTGGACGGTGGCCACACAGTGTCCGTTTTCCATCATGTGACCCACGTCGCTGCAATGCGGCAGGCCACGGATGGAGCCGTTGTAACCGGTGGAGAGGATGGTCCTGTCGCGTACCAGGAGGGCACCCACGTGCTTCCTGTCGCAGGTGGCGCGGCTGGCCACCTGACGCGCGATGTCCATGAAGTACTGATCCCACGAGCTCCGGTCATTGCCCATGCGTGCCTCCGCCTCCGGCGGATGTACCGTGGCGGGGCCCGCAGTCGAATTTCCGGCCGGAAGCGCGAGGGAGGCTCGCGACAGGGGCTAGCGGCTGGCGGTCTGCGAGGAGCCGCCCGTGCCCGGCTCCACCGGGCCGCTGGCGAGCAACCGGGCGAAGCCCTTCTGCTGGAGGAAGAGGCGCACCTTGGAGCTGGGAGCGGCGAAGGTCTCTCCGGGCATGGGCACGTCGAAGCTGAAGTTCTGCTCGGCCACGGCGAAGCCCACCTTGGCGGTGCGGTAGCCCTCGACGATGGCGAGCAGCTTGCCGGACTCGAGGCTGAAGATGCCGCCGCCCGAGGCCCCATAGCCGATGGCCGCGTCCGTCTTCACCATGCGCGGCGTCTTGCTCTCCTTGTCCCACTCCACCTGGGACACCATGCCGCCGGAGAGCGACAGGGCCCGGCCGAAGGGCGAGGCGGCCACCACCACGTCATCGCCCAGCTCCAGCTCCGCGTCCGCGGCGAGCTGCGCGGGCCGCAGCGGCAGGCCCGGCACCTTGAGCAGCGCCAGGTCCATGTCCGGCACCACACCCGTGGCCACCACGAGCGCCTGGTACTCGGTGGAGTTGGCGCGATCGTCCACGATGGCCACGAGGCGCGGGTCCTTCAGGTCGCCCATCTCCACCGCGTGCGCGTTGGTGATGACGTAGCTGACGAGCCCCTCGGGCGTCTGCTCGCTGCCGATCACCACGCCCGAGGCGGTGCGCCGGGCCTTGCCCTCCTCGAGGATGGAGAGCCGGACGTTGTGGGGGAGGATCCGTTTCACCTGCTCCTTGCGCGTGAGCCGGGGAGTCAAGGCGCCCACCTGCTGCATCACCACCGGCGTGCTGCCCGCCCCACCGGTGCCCGCCGCCTCGGAGAGCGGAGTCGGAGTCGGAGAGGCAGCGCAGGAGAGCAGGGCGAAGAGGGCGGGCAGGCCCAGGGAGAAACGGTTCATCGACGCTCCGATGCTGGGGGTGGAGGGAACAAAAACCCTCTACCTTTAAAGAGTCCCCATCATCCCCGCTGTAACGCGCTTTCGGAAAGCATCACGGCCACCGGGCGCCCGCCCGCCCGGCTGCTTCCGTGGAATCAGCCGTAACGCTTCTTCATGAGGAAGAGGATGGCGTCCTTGGCGCAGTGCTCGCAGTAGCCGTAGCGCTCGTGCATCGTCTTGAGGGTGCTCTCCACCTGGGTCTGCTCGCGCGAGGACAGCGAGCCGCGCTCCTCGGAGAGGTACTTGAGGACGTTCTCCTTGTTGCGGCGCAGCACGCGCTTGCGCTCCTCGAAGTAGTGATCGCGCAGGTGGCGGAACATGTCCGGGAAGATGCGCGGGTAGTCCATGTCCACGTCCGGGTTGTCCAGCTTGTGCGCGCCGATCTGCGAGATGAGGCCGCGGCGGAACTCGCCCGGATCCTCGCCCCGCGGCATGACGATGGCCTCCATCTCCGCCATGCGCTGCTCGTCCGGGCGCTCCATGGCGCCGGTGTGCCGGTTGCGGACCTTCTCGCCCTTCACCCAGTGGCTCACGTTGTAGACGTAGCGCTCCACCAGCTCGCGGTACTGGCCCTCGGAGACGAGCCCCATGGACTCGCGGACCTCCTCGTCCACGCGGTCGAGGTACTCGGCCTCCACCGCGCGCACGAACTCCTCATGGTCGTGGTAGCCGTCCACCACCTCCTGCAGGAGGAACTCGTAGACGCTCTTGTCCTTGCAGATGGCCTCGAGCTCCTCGAGCACCGCCAGGGCGTTGAGGCACTTGTAGTCGGCGTTCTGCGCGGCGTTGAAGAGCGCCGTCTTGATCTCCCGGGCGCTGGCGCCGCTGCGGCCCTCGTAGTTGGGGTAGGCGTCGGACTCCTCGTACATGTCCGTGCGCAGCTTCCGCAGCTCCTTGCCGTGCGAGAGGCTGAGCCGGTCCGGCACCACGCCCTCCTCGTACAGGTGCATCTTCTCCACCGGCGTCACCTGATCCACCAGCTCCTTCACCTCGGGAGCGTAGCGATCCGGAATGGGCTTCTTGAGGCGGGTGAGCACGGCCCACATGGCGGCCACCTCGGTGGCATGCGGGGCCACGTGCTTGCCCACGGTGGTGGGAGTGATTTGCGCGTCGTAGACCTGCTGCTCCAGCTTGAAGCGGCGCAGGTAGGGCACGCGCACCAGCTCGATGCGGCCCTTGAAGGAGGCGAAGTCCGGCAGCTCCTTGAAGGCGCCCAGGTGCTTCTCGTTGGACGAGGCGATGAGCACCTCGTCGAGCTGCAGCACGAAGTGCTCCAGGGGCACCTGGGACGTCTCGCTGAAGCCCAGCAGGTACTTGAAGGCCTCCAGCGGGCGCTTGAGCAGGTCCGAGTACTCGATGAGGCCGCGGTTGGCGTGCACCAGCGGGCCGTGGGGCTCGAAGAGGGCCACGTTGTGGAGCGCGGGCGGGACGTTGAGCTGGGTGCGATCCGCCGTCACCTGCTGGTACATGGCGTCCACGCTCATCTGCGGCTCCACCGTCACCGTGCCCACCTGGTAGCGGCGCGAGATGTAGTAGCGCTCCACGCGCACGTGGCGCAGCACCTGGAGGTAGTCGCCCTTGTAGTTGGCCAGCAGCGCCGTGTAGATGCTGCGGCACTTGTGGCACAGCTCCCCGTGCACCATGTAGTCGGAGAGGACGAAGTCGCTGTCGCCCTGCCCGTCCCCGTTGCCCAGGCCCTTCTTCTTCAGTGCGCCCTCGAGCAGCCGCTGGCGCTCGGAGGGAGGGACGACGAAGAGCGGATGGTCGCGCAGCTCGCAGGGGATGCGCACGTCGATGGACTCGGCGTCCAGGTGCGCGTAGGTGGACAGGTCCCCCGCCGTGCCCGAGCCGACCGTGGCCGCCGCACGCTCCCCCCCGAAGCCGATGGAGCCCTTGACGAGCTTCTCCGAGGGGAAGATCCAGCTGAGGCGGTAGAGCGCCCCCTGGGGCTGGCGCGAGTAGTCCTCCATGCCCGCCTTGAGCGCGTTGACGAGCGTGGACTTCGCGCTGCCGTTGGGGCCGTGCAGCATGATGAGCTTGTTGATGCGGCCGGCGCGCGTGAAGTTGCCGAGCAGCCGGTAGACGGCGTTCTGCACCTCCTCCTGGCCGGCGACACCGACCCGGCCATCCCGGTCGCTGGCGGGGACGTCGAAGACCTTGAAGCGGCGGAGCTTCCCCGTGGGGTGCGGCACCGTCTCCGTGCCGTAATGGTCCATCACGTCGCGCAGGTATTGGGCGGCGTTGCGCGACTGGCCCCGTGGATCACCCATGAAGAGCGTGACGTACTCCTCGAAGGACAGAATCGAGCGATTCTTCACGAAGTCGTCGGACACCTGGGCGCCCACTTCCTGCAGGTATCGCTTGGCTTCCACGGGATGACTCCTCTGTGCTGTAGTTCAGGAACCCACTAACCACACCGGACGGTCGCCGCCACGTCGCGCGGACCCCCCGGAACTTTCCCCTCGGGGAGCGGGATGTCCAGGGCTCTTGTTTCCGTTGTGTTGTTGGCAGTGCTCTCCGCCTGCCCGCCTACCTCGACGACGCCGTGCGACACGGACACGGATTGTCCTGGAGGCCGGTGCCGCCTGGGCGGTTGTGGTCCGATTTGTCTGGACGACACCGAGTGCGGAAGTCGACAGGTGTGCGCGGGGGGCTCGTGCGCTCCCCGTCCCGAGTGCACCCAGGTCACGGACTGCGCCGAGGGCTTCGCTTGCATGGAGGGCCAGTGCCAGTGTGGCTCGGACGCGGCCTGTGCCGCCAACCAGTCCTGCCGCGAGGGCCGGTGTGTGACGGCCGCCGCGTGCACCTCGGCGGCCGACTGCCCGGCCGGACAGCGTTGCGAGGTGGTCCAGGGCGTGTGTCAGGCCCCCTGTGCCCAGGCCTCGGACTGTGCCCCCGGAGTGGATCCGCGCGTGGCCTCGCTGCTCTACGCCTGCCGGGCGGGCGACTGTCTGCGCCAGTGCCTGAATGATCAACTCTGCGGCGCGGGCTTCGTCTGCGAGGCCGGGACGTGCGCCCGCGCCGGGTGTGCCACGCAGGCCGACTGCCCTTCGGGCCAGTACTGCACCAGCGCCACCGCGGGCCGCTGCCTCGAGTACCAGACCTGCGACTCCAATGCGGAGTGCGGCCCCAACACCGAGTGCCGGGCCTTCACCCCGGCCACCTGTCCTCCGGGCTTCGACTGCGCGACGAAGATCTGCCAGGAACTGCCGCGATGCCTGCTGGACACGGAGTGCTCCGCCACCGCGTACTGCCGGGATTCGCACTGCCAGCCGGGCGCCGCGTGCACCGATGGCAGCGAGTGCGCCTCGGGCTTCACCTGTGTGGCCAGACGGTGCGTGCCGGGCGGTTGCCGGGGACATGCCGACTGCGCTCCGGGCGAGGCCTGTACGGATGGTGCCTGCCGCCCCGCGCCCCCGACGGCCAACATCGTCTCCATTGCCCTGAGCCCCCGGGTGCTCACGCTCGTGGTGGGTGATACCGCACAGCTCTCGCTGGTGGCCTTCACGCTGGACGGCGCCAGCTTCCCTCTCTCGGAGGCCAGTTTCTCGCCACTGGACGCGAGTGGCGCGGTGAGGGTGTCGCCCTCGGGCCTGGTGACGGCCGTGTCCTCCGGAACGGTGCGCGTGCAGGCACGGCCCGTGGGCTCGGTGGTGACTCCCCAGGAGGCCACCCTCACCGTGCTGCCCTCCCTGGAGAGCGGCCGGCGGATCATCGTGGTGGACGCGGCCTCCCGGCGCCCGCTCGCCGGCGTGGAGGTGCTCGGCTGTGACGCGCCTCCCCCCTCCGGCCCCTGCCCCACCCCCGTCACGGTGACCACGGATGTGTTCGGCGTGGCCCTCTTCCCTGGCTTCACCGGGGCCACCGCCAGCTTCTCCGCCGCCTCGGGCGAGACGCGAGCGGACGCGCGCCCCCGGTATGACCGCGTCTCCGTGGTCTCCACACCCGCGCGCGACGTGTTGCTGCCGCTCGGGGAGAACCCCGTCCACGGCGCCGCCGGCTTCAACGCGGGCATCAGCTTCAACGAGGTGCATTCCTCCGGCGAGCTCTCGCTCGGCGTCTCGGTGCTGTCCGCCGGGGATCCGACGGCGGTGGACCTCACCAACCTCTTCGGGGAGACCTTCCTCGTTCCCCTCCCAGGCTTCACCCAGCGCGTCCCCGCTCCTGGCAGCCTCGTGGCGTACGCGGCCCTCGGGCTGGCGGGCAACACGGAGATCAAGACGCGCTCGTACGGACTGGGACAGGCCGGGCGCCGTACCGCCGTGGCCTTCGCCGGCAAGCTGCCGCTCGCCCGGGCCACGAGCCTCCGCCCCACGGACCTGCTCGCCTACACCGGCGCGATGGACTACGCCCTCCAGTCCTTCACCCCCATCACCCACCTGCCCTACGTGCCGGACGAGACGGATCTCGATGGGGACGGCCTGTGCTCGGACACCACCCGCTGCGTGGGCAGCGAGGATCTCCCGGACTACAGCCGCTTCACCGGCCTCACCCACCGCCCCCGCCGCGAGCAGCTCCGCCGCACCGAGGTGGTGATCCCCAACCTCCCCTCCGGCTTCGATACGGCCGTGGTCACCGCCGTGGAACTCTCCCCCGAGGCAGGTCTCATGCCCCTGGGGCTCGCCTCCCAGACAGCCGGAGCGGCCCAGCCGGATGGGACCCGGCCCGTCCAGCCGGTGCTGCTGCGCAGTGGTGCGCCATACGGTGGGGCGGAGGTGGGCACACCCGGAGTGTGGGTGCTCGCCACGTCCGGTACCTCGGGGGCCTCGGTCAGCGGGAGCATCGTCCGCGCCCCCTCCCTCCCCACCCGCGTCTCCGTGCCCGCCTTCCTGCCCGTACCCACCGCCGCCTACACGCCCGCGAGCCGCACCCTTACCCCCTCTCCGACGAGTTGGAGCAACCTGGCCGGAGCGGGCGCGGGGCTCGCCCGGGTGACGCTCACCGGCGCCCAGGGACGGCACGTGGTGTTCTTCGCCCTGGAGGCGGGCGGTGGGGCCGTGCAGGTACCGGACTCGCCCGCCGGAGCCGGAACGGATCCCGCCGGGGAGACCGGGGTGTCGCTGGAGGTGGTGGCCCTGCGGCTGTCCCCGGGAGTTTCGGCCGAGGGCCTCCTGGATGCTCCCGGGGTGAACCTGCTCCAGTTCCCGGGCGTGCTGGACGCCTACTCTCGCTCGCGACCCCAGTGAAGTTGCACTAACCTCGCGAGTTGATAAGCCGGGGCGCTTTCCCTCTCGCCCCGAGCCCCCTTTTCTTCGGAGTCCACGCGCGATGCACAAGGACCCCATCATCGGCATCGACCTCGGCACGACCAACTCGTGCGCCGCGATCGTCGAGGACGGTGGGAACGTGAAGCTCATCCCCTACAAGGGCGGCGAGTACACCATCCCCTCCATCTTCGCGATCGACGACAAGGGCAACGAGCTGATCGGCTACGAGGCCAAGCGCCAGTGGCAGCTCAATCCGAAGAACACCATCTACGGCTCCAAGCGCCTCGTCGGGCGGCACTACAAGAGCGACATCGTCGACGCCATGAAGAAGGTCGTGGCGTACTCGGTGCGCCCCGGCAAGAAGAACGACGTCGTCCTGGACGTGGGCAAGAAGGAGTTCTCCCTCCAGGAGATCAGCGCCAAGATCCTCAACAAGATCCGCGACGTCGCCGCCAACTACCTCAAGACGCCCATCAAGCGCGCCGTGGTGACGGTGCCGGCCTACTTCAACGACCGGCAGCGCCAGACCGTGAAGGAGGCGGGCAAGCTCATCGACCTCGAAGTGGTCCGCATCATCAATGAGCCCACCGCCGCGGCCCTCGCCTACGGCGCCGGCAAGAGCGTGAACAAGAAGGTGCTCGTTTATGACCTGGGCGGCGGCACCTTCGACGTCTCCATCATCGAGATCCGCGACCGCGTCTTCGAGGTGAAGGCCACCGGCGGCGACGTCTTCCTGGGCGGCATCGACTTCGACAACGCCATCATCCATCACGTCCTGACGGATTTCGCGGCGAAGACGGGCATCGATCTGGCCACGGATCCCGTGGCCATGCAGCGCATCAAGGACCTCGCCGAGCGCACGAAGATCGATCTATCGGCGCGCGATGATGTGCAGTTCAACATCCCCTTCATCACGATGACGGCGCAGGGCCAGCCGCTGAACATCGAGATGAAGTTCACGCGCAAGCTGCTGGAGAAGCTGACGAACCACCTGGTGGATCGCACGCTCCAGATGGTGGCGCGAGTGTTGGTGGACTCGGGGCTGAGCACCAAGGACATCGACGAGGTGCTGCTGGTGGGTGGGCAGACGCGCATGCCCGTCGTGCAGGACCGGCTGACGAAGTTCTTCGGCAAGACGCCGAGCAAGGGTGTGCACCCGGACGAGGCCGTGGCCGTGGGCGCGGCGCTGTACGCCAAGTCACTGGAGGACAACTCGAGCCTGCGGCTGCAGCTGCTCGATGTGATCCCGATGGCGATTGGCCTGGAGCGCGCGGGCGGGGCATTCCACACGGTGTTCCCGCGCAACGCTCCAATTCCGAACGCCAAGCAGGTGGTCGCCACCACGAGCATGGACAACCAGACCGAGCTGGCCATGCGCATCTTCCAGGGCGACCACGAGATGGTCGCGAAGAACGACATGCTCGGCGAGTTCACCTTCTCGGGGATCCGCCCGGCCCGGGCAGGCACGGTGCAGGTGGAGATCACCTTCGACGTGAACGTGGAAGGCATCCTCACCATGCGCGCCAGGGATCCGGCCACCGGCCGCGAGATGAAGACCACGGTGCGGGTGAGCTGACCCGTTTCTGGCGCCCGGGTGCTCCTGCGCCCACCTCCATCCCCGCGCGCCTGCTCTCCCTCTGTGCCTATTTCCCCTCGCCCTCCGGGAGAGGGACGGGGTGAGGGTGCGTGCTCATCTGGTTCCAGATCCGTGTGAGCACGGCCTCCGTCTCCTGCAGCACGTCCCGATTCGAGAACCGCAGCACCGTCAGCCCGTGGGCCTCCAGGAACATTGTGCGCTCCGCGTCCCGGGCCTGCTGTTCCGGCTGCGCATGTCCGTCCCCGTCCAATTCGAGCACCAGCTTCGCCTCGTGCGAGTAGAAGTCGAGGATGTACGGACCAAACTGGTGTTGGCGCCGGAACTTCACCCCCACCAGCCGACGGGCCCGCAGCAGTCTCCACAGCAGGGACTCGGCATCCGTGGTGTCCGCCCGGAGCCGCCGGCACAGCGCGAGCAACCCGAGTCGATCCAGTTCACCGTGGGACGATCTGTACACGCACCCTCACCCCGTCCCTCTCCCGAGGGGAGAGGGGAAATTGGTGGGAAATTGGTGGGAAATTGGCACAGGGCGGGTTGGCGCAGAGAGGAAATTGGCACGGTGATCGATGAAATGGAAAAGCCCCCGTGCCTCGGTGGGCAACGGGGGCTTTTCTACGCGGAGAGACGCCGGGCTACGCCGACTTCTTCTCCTTCTCCATCACCAGCTGAGGTGGCTCGTGCTTGGTCACCACCGTCTCGGTGATCTTGCACTCCTTCACCCCATCCCGGTACGGGACGTCGTACATGATGTCCAGCATCGCGTCCTCGAGGATGGCGCGCAGGCCGCGCGCTCCGGAGTTGCGCCGCATCGCTTCCTTCGCGATCGCCTTCAGCGCCTCCTTCGTGAAGGTCAGCTTCACCTTCTCCATCTCGAAGAGCTTCTGGTACTGCTTGATCAGCGCGTTCTTCGGCTGGGTGAGGATCGTGATCAGATCCTCTTCCTTCAGGTCGTTCAGCGTCGCCACCACCGGCAGACGGCCGATGAACTCGGGAATCATCCCGAACTTCATCAGATCCTCCGGCTCGACCATCGCCAGCAGCTCGCCCACGCTGCGCTCTTCCCGGTGGGTGATCTTCGCCCCGAACCCCAGGCCCTTCTCGCCCACCCGGCGCTTGATCACTCCATCGATGCCGTGGAACGCGCCGCCGCAGATGAACAGGATGTTCGTCGTATCAACCTGCACGTACTCCTGCTGGTTGTACTTCTTCCCACCCCGCGGCGTCACATTGGCCCGCGTTCCCTCGATGATCTTCAAGAGCGCCTGCTGCACGCCCTCGCCGCCCACGTCCCTCGTGGCGCTCGGCGTGTCACCCTTCCGGGCGATCTTGTCGATCTCGTCGATGTAGACGATGCCCCGCGCCGCCTTCTCCACGTCGTAGTCCGCGTTGTGGAGCAGGTTCTGGATGATGTTCTCGACGTCCTCACCCACGTAGCCGGCCTCGGTGAGGCTGGTGGCGTCCGCGATGGTGAAAGGAACGTTGAGGAAGCGCGCCAGCGACTGCGCCAGCAACGTCTTGCCGCTTCCCGTGGGGCCCACGAGCAAGATGTTGCTCTTGCTCAGCTCCACGTCATCCGAGCCCGAGGCCTTCATCCCCGGACGCGGCCGCGCAGCCGGCTTCTTCTGATAGATGCGCTTGTAGTGGTTGTAGACGGCAACGGAGAGGACCTTTTTCGCCTGGTCCTGACCGATGACGTAATCGTCGAGGAACGCCTTGATCTCCATTGGCGTCGGCAAGCTGACCTGCGGCTTGCCCTCCTCGCGCTCGTTCTCATCCGCGATGATGTCGTTACAGAGCTTGATGCACTCGTCGCAGATGTAGACCGTCGGGCCCGCGATGAGTTTGCGGACCTCGCGCTGGGACTTGCCACAGAACGAGCAGGACAGGTTGACGTGGTGCTCCTTCTTCACTGCCGCCTCCGAGTTCACCGACCCCGGTTCCCCGGAGCCTACCTAGCCGACACCCTCACCACACCGAAATTGCCTGGCTGCCCACGTCTCGAACAGCCGTCCGACAAAATATAGGCTCCGACTGAATCCGCAGGAAGCCCATCTCGGATGTGTTGCCCGGCGAGCTGTGCACCGCCGGACGAGGTCAGCGTTGAGTAACACTCGTTTAGGCGTCATTCACGCCCGAAGCGAGCTCCTCCAGGTCCTCGGCCAGGGCGCCCGCCCGCTCGGCAATGGCATGGGGTACCCGGCGGCACCCGGACACCTCGGCGGCCAGCTTCCGGGCCAACTGCGCCAGCTTCCTCACCTGGAGGCTCTCCGGGGGGGGCTCCGGCGGCGGCTTCGGGAAGCGCTCCACGAACTCCTTCTTCAGTTCATTGGGCGGCTTCTCCGCGTTCCAGATACTGTCACGCAGTGAACGATACTCCTGCGGCGAGAGCTGTCCCCGCTCCTCCGCGTCCGCCAGGACCTCGATGACCTCGAAGGGGGGCGCCTTCTGGGGGAAGTCCGGCTGGGACACCTCCTCGGGAGCCTCGTGCTTGGCCAGGAAGCTGAACGAGCGCGTCAGCTTCAGCGCCGTCTGCTTCTTGATGTGCAGCTCCTTCAGGGCGTACGCCTCGAAGGAGTTGTAGCCCCACGGCTCCCAGAGGTTCTCGTCGCGCACCTGCACCAGGAGCTTGCCCAGCTCGGCCCAGGTGGACTTGAAACGCTTGGCCGCCACCAGCACGGTGTGGCGGAAGGTGCCCGGGGGCACGGAGGCGGCCTTCTTCTCGATGTCGATTTCAGCAGCGGTCACCATGCCCCCTGTATCGGGCAGGAAAACCGGGGGGGCAAAAAAGCGGCCCGCTGCTTCCTCCATCTCCCGCCCTACTTCTTACCGATGGTGAACGCGAGGTTCACCGTCGCGCGCTCCCCCGTGTAGGGCTTGAAGGGCCACTTCTTCATCTCGCCCAGCAGGCAGTCGAAGAGCGGTCCCTTCTTCAGCTGCGGATGGTCCACCCACAGCTGCGCCACCCGGCCGTCGTTGCCGATGGTGAACTCGAGCGGCACCTTGGCGGCGAAGCCCGGACGGCGCTCGGCCTCCTCCTTGAAGCACCGGTGCAGCGTGGACTGGCTCTGCTTCACCACCCGGTTGATGGCCGCCTGGTCGTAGTTGACCTCCGTGGACATGCCATCCGAGTCGGTGATCACCTTGCCCGACGCGCGCCCGCCCGTGGGACGGCGATCCGGCTTCGCCACCGGCGCGGCCGAGGCCACCTTGTCCGGCTTGTCCGGCACCGTCTCGGTGGGCTTGCTGGTGGGGGTCCTATCCGGCGTCCGCTGCTTCGGCTCTCCCGGATACTCGAACAGCTCCTCGGACCCGGAGCGCTTCGCCACGGTGATGACCGGCACGGACATCTCGATGGAGAGCTCGTCGCGCTCGACTCCCGGCAGGTACACCGACGAGTAGCGGGCGATCTGCCACGCCCCCGCCCCCAGCCCACCGAGCACCATCAGCGCCACGCCTCCCGCGAGCAGCCGCTGGCGCGTCCGCCGCGCACGCAGTGCTCGGGCCTCGGCTTCCACCCGCTGCTTCGCCGCCGCTTTGGACACGTGCAGCCGGAAGGCTTCCAGCTCCTCGAGCTTGCGGAAGCCGCTCGGGCCGGTGGAGGACACCTCCGTCTTCCCGGTCAGCACTCCCGCGTAGAGCTTCTCCACCAGTTGGTGGCCAGTCAGGGGACCGAGGACGAGATCCCCCTGGCGGTAGAGCCAATGGGAATCGAGCTGCTCCCTCTCGGGGTCATGGAGGTCTTGTGCGGCCGACATGGGCCGGGAAGTATCCCAGGCCGCACGGGTCATCACAACGCCCCTTCCACTTCCTTCCGCTCGCTCGCCCCTACCCTCCGTGAAAAGAACCCCCGCCGCTCTGTGGATCTGGTACCGCGGCACCCACTTCCGTGGTTACCAGCGTCAGCCGGAAGGCCCCACCGTCCAGGAGACCCTCGAGGCCTCGCTCCGCAAGACCGGTGTCCCCTACACCGTCATGGCCGCCGGCCGCACCGACCGCGGCGTCCATGCCCGCATGCAGGTCGTCAGTGTCCGTCTGCCTCCCTGCTACACCTCGGAGATGCTGTCCGAGCGGCTCCCGCCCCACGTCCCGCCAGATCTCGGCTTGTGTGTCGCCCGGCGTCCGCCCGATGGCTTCCATGCCCAGTGGAGCGCCGCCGGCAAGGAGTACCGCTACCGCATCCAGCTCGGCGGCACCGTCTCCGAGGCGTGGCGGCCCTTCGTCATGGAGCCCTCCACCGAGCCCCGGTTGATGGAGGGGAGCGCGTTGAAGCCCGAGCGGGTGGCGGAGCTGCTCGGCGCCGCCGTGGGCTGCCGCGACTTCTACGCCTTCCACGAGCACTCCAGCCTGCGCAAGCCGCGCACCCTGGAGTCCGCCACCCTGCACGAGCTGGGCAATGGCCTCTTCGAGGCCCGGCTCCGAGGGGATGGCTTCGGGCGCTACCAGGTGCGCTACCTCGTGGGTTCGGCGCTGCTCACCGCCGCCGGCGTCCTCTCCGAGGAGCTCTACCGCTCCGCGCTGGAGCAGGGCACCTCCATCCCCGGCCTCAAGGCTCCGGCTCAGGGACTCCTGCTCTGGGAGGTGCTCTACCCGTCCGCCGTGGATCCGTTCCCCGCCGAGGAGCGGGCCCGCGCCCCGGGTCTCCCCCTGGCGCCTCCCTTCTACCCGGCTGACTCGGACTCCGCGGCCGCCGCCTAGTCGACCAGGCGATCCTCGTACTTCGTCAGCAGATCCGAGATCGCCTCCCGCAGGTACTCGCTCTGGCGGATCCTCGTCGAGCGCGACAGCTCCTTGAGCGCATCGAGCTTCTCGCGGCTGAGACGGAACACCACCGAGGTGAGGCGAGGATTCATGTCCATGTGCGTTGTCTCCTACAGGTGCGCACAGAATCCCACAGACGCATCGGATCGCAAGAAAATCCCCGAACCCGTCAGATCACCTGGTGATCACCTGGGATCAGAACTGGATCACAGGAGGGCCGCGCACGCAGCCGTTCTGCTCTACGTCCGATCCGCTCGTGGATCCAAATACCTGCTGCTCTCACAGGCGTGGAGCCAGAGGTGCGAGATACCCTCACCCCGACCCTCTCCCGGAGGGCGAGGGAGGGGGTGGCGCGGATCAGGAACGGATCAGTGGGGCGATCAGCCTGGGATCAGCGCAGGATCACCTGGTGGATCAGGCGCGGATCAGCTCACCACCGGCAGGGGGTGGGCATCCGTCGGCCTCTGAATCCCCGCCGCGTCGTTCATCCGCCCCGAACGGAACGGCTCGAGGTCCAACGCCACGAACTTGAAGCCCAGCGCCTTCAGCGCCTTGTCCACCTCGCGCCGCACCTCCGCCGACAGGAAGCGCTCGTACTCCTCCGCCGCCAGCTCGATGCGCGCGATCTCGTCGTGGTAGCGCACCCGGAACTGCCGGAAACCCCTCTTGCGCAGCTCCGACTCCGCCCCGGCGATCTGGAACAGCCGCTCCCGTGTCACCGACGTGCCGTACGGAATCCGCGACGCCAGGCACGCCATCTGCGGCTTGTCCCACGTGGGGAGCCCCAGCGCGTGGCTCCACGCCCGGATCTCCTCCTTCGTCAGCCCCGCCTTCGCCAGCGGCGACTGCACCGCGTGCTCCTTCGCCGCCTGGTGCCCCGGCCGGTGATCCTTGAAGTCGTCCGCGTTGAAGCCGTCCAGCACCACCTCCAGCCCCAGCTCCTTCCGCTTCACCTCGCAGAGGTCGTACAGCTCCGTCTTGCAGAAGTAGCAGCGGTTGGTCGGGTTGGCCGCGTAGCTCGGGTTGGCCAGCTCGTCGCTCGACACCACCACGTGCCGCGCGCCCAGCTTCGCCGCCAGCTCCCGCGCCTCCCGCTCCTCCTCCGGCGCCACCGAGGCCGACAGCGCCGTCAGCGCCAGGGCCCGCTCGCCCAGCTCCTCCACCGCGATCTTCAGCACGAAGGTGGAGTCCACTCCTCCCGAGAACGCCACCAGCGCCGAGCCGTGTGCACGCAACGCCGCACGCATCGCCTCCAGCTTGGGACGGGAGGAATCACACAGGGCCTGGATGCGCTCGGGGGTCAGCATGGGGGCACCTCTATAAACGAAGAACCCCCGGGTTGCCCGTGCAACCTGAGGGTCCTCGAGGCTCTCGGGTCCACGCCCCTCCCTCGCCAGGAGGGGGATGGGCCGCCCGGCTAGCGGGCCTTGCGCTTCGGAGCAGACGCCTTCTTGGCCGCCGGCTTCGCCACACGCGCCGCCCGGGCCGCCGGACGCGCCTTGGCGCCCTTGCCCGCGCTCGCCGCCGCCTTGGCCGCGGGAGCCGCCGCCTTGGCCGCCGGCGCCGCCTTGCCCGACTTCGGGGCCGACGACACGCGCGTCACCTCGGTCTTCGTCGGAGTCTGCGCCTTCATCTTCTTGCCCGTGATGATCTTCAGCTCCTCGACCGTCACGTACCCGAGGTCCAGCAGCGACTGGAAGATCTTCCCCGCGCCGTCCTCCACGCTCTCCACGTCCGAGTGGATCACCACCTCGGCCGAGGCCGGCGGCTCATACGGCTCGGTGATGCCGATGAAGTTGGGGATCTCCCCGCTCAGCGCCTTCTTGTAACGGCCCGTACTGTCGCGCTCGATCAGCTTCTCGGTCGGGCAGTCCACGTACACTTCGATATAGCGGCCGATCGTCCTGCGGTTGTCCTCGCGCCCCGCCTTGTACGGGCTCACGCTGGGAACCAGCACCGCCACGTTGTTACGGGTGAGCAGCCCGGCCACATACCCCAGCCGGCGGACGATCGTGTTGCGCTCGTCCTTGCTGTCTCCCAGTCCTTGCCACAGATCGTCCCGGAGCTCGTTCTCGTCGAGAACCTCCACGTTGCGATCCACCTGCCTGAGCCGGGCCGCGATGTAGGCAGCCATCGTACTCTTGCCGGTCCCGGACATGCCGGTCAGCCAAACGGTAAAACCAGTCGTCTGCGCCATAACGGGTCCCAAACTCCCTGCGCCTCCAGGAGGTTACATCCGGCCCCCCAAGAGCTCGGCAGATCAAAAGTCCGGGGCGTTATAGACGAAGATCCCGGCGTTTGACAATTCGCACCCACCTTTCCGCAGGTAGGGGAGGCAACCGGCCAAGTGCCCGCCTTCTCAAGGGATTTCCAAGGGTTGGACAGACTCAAAGTCAAGTAAAACCTTCTCTCCCCGGAAAAATTCGCACTCCCACCAGAAAATTTTCGCATCCCTGACACCCCCCGAGTGGATAGCGATCACGAGGTAGGAAACGCCGGGAAGCAGCGGATGTCCCTCCGGGGCGGCCTGGCGCCGGTCTTCGTCGGAGAATTCCGCACCGCTGTCTACATGGGAGTGGAACACACAGGCCACGTGCTCGCCCCGGACCTCCGCCTCCATCAGGACGCCGAGCCACTCGCGTGGCTCAAAGGAGTAGGCCGTCCGCGAGGTGCGAGGAAAACGTACAGGCTCCCGGGCATGGAACTCGTCCTGGGCGTTGCGCAGGGGGCGGACCCGCCAGGGCCCTGACTCCCCCGCTCGCAGCAGCACCCCACAGCCCTCCCGCGGATAGGAGGACTCCAGGTGTCGGATGACGTCCGACAAGTCTTTTGGCAGCGTGGGGATCACCTGGATTCGTGGGTCAGCCACACCGGGCGCAGCGCCGCACTGGCAGGTCCGTCAGCACACCCGGCGCTTCCCCCCCGCACACTCCCAGGGCCGGCTCTCGAGTAGCGGAGGAGCTGCTCCTCGCGCAGCGCCATCGCCCTACCCTCCCGCGATGGCCGGGATGAGGGTGATGCGGTCCCCGTCCGCCACCGGTGTCGACAGCTCCTGCAGGAAGCGGATGTCCTCGTCGTTGAGGAACACGTTGACGTAGCGCCGCACCGCGCCCTTGTCGTCGAACACGCGCGCGCCGATCCCCGGGTGCGCCTTCTCCAGGTTGTTCAACACCTCGCCCACCGTCGCGCCCGCGACGCGCACCTCGCCCTTGTTGCCCGTCAGGCTCCGCATGGTGGTGGGAATGCGAATCGTGGCCATCGCTCAAACTCCTCCCTGCTTGCGCAGCAGCAACCGGTGGGTTCCATCGCCCCGAGGCTCCAGTGCGAGCACCTCGTGGCCCTCCTCGCGCGCGTTGCGCGGGACGTTCTTCAACGGCTCGTCCCCCCGCAGTACCACCTCCAGCACCCGTGCCGAAGCCACTCGTTCCACGCGCGCGACCCTCGCCGAGCCTCCGTCCGCCGTCAACTCCGCCCCGCGAAAAGCCTCCCGCCCCTCACCCGAACGAATATCTTCCCGCCCCGCTCCGTCGCACCCCTACACCGCCTTCCCGTCTAGAGGATCCATGAGACACGCGCTCGCCCTCCTCGCCGTCGCACTGCTCGCCACCGGCTGCCCCAAGAAGACCGGGGAGAACCAGCCCGCCGACAACCCCGCCGCCAACGATGCCGGGCAGAACGATGCCGGCCAGACCGGGGCCACCCTCACCGCCCCCACCGACGCTGGCGGCCCCAAGGGCCAGGGGGGCGATCAGGCGGCGGTCGAGGCCTGCGTGGACCGCTGGCTCCAGGAGCACAAGCTGGACCGCTACGGCAACGCCGAGGGCACCATGTACGCGGGCGGCACCCCGCTCTTCAACGAGGCCACCGGCGAGTCCCGGGACCGCCTCGAGTACGTCTTCGAGCGCCAGCCCGAGGCCCGTAAGGCCTGCGTCACCCAGAAGGCGCAGTAGTCCCCGCCGCCTCCCGGTACCAGGGAGGCAGGCGTCCGGAGTGGTGGTATTCCCGAAAACCCGGCAGGTCCCATAAGCTGTCGGCCCGATGGATCCTGCTCTCGCGCTCGAAGACGACAATCCCGACTCGCACCGGCGTGCTCGCGTGCGCGCGGTGCTCGAACGGCGCAAACTCTCGGACAGCATCTCCGCCGAGCAGGCCGCGGCCTCCTGGGAGCAGGAGCGCTTCGTGGCCCGGGCCCGCGCCCTCTTCTACGCGCGGCTCTGCTTCCTCACCCTGGGCCTGGCCATCCTCGCGGTGCCCGCGTGGTCCTCCTACTTCGGCTTCCAGGGCACCTTCGCCTTCGCCGGCTACTTCGCGATGCTCCTCTACAGCGTCGCGAACTTCATGGTCATCGACCATCCCAGTGCCGGCCGCTGGGTGACGTACATCACCCTGTGCTTCGACCTGATCATCACCGTGGTGCTCATCGCCAAGCCCCAGGTCGGCGGCGGTCTGCAGAGCCCGCTGCTCGGCACGCAGCTGCTCTTCACCACCCTCTTCGCCATCCTCTTCCCCAAGCCGCTGGCGATCCTCCCCTCCATGCTGGCGCTGCCCATCACCGCCCGGCTGGATCTGCTCCTCAACCGCGAGGTCACCGCCGTCGAGGTCCTCACCCTCCTCTGGTACTCGGCGCTCAACTTCACCATCGTCTACGTGCTCGTGTACCTCAGCGAGCGCGAGGCCGCCGCCCACCGCGAGGTGGTGGAGCTCCAGGGCGATCTCAAGGAGCTGGCCGTGGTGGAGGAGCGCAGCCGGCTGGCCCGGGAGATCCACGACGGCCTGGGCGCCTCGCTCTCCTCGATGATCATCCAGTCCGAGTTCATCCTCGGCATGGCGAAGGACGACTCGCTGCGCTCGGAAATCCAGGAGCTCAAGGCCACCGCCGAGGAGTCCATCGAGGAGCTGCGCCGCAACCTGCAGATGATGCGCGAGGACTTCGAGCTGACCCAGGGGCTCGAGGAATACGTGAAGACGTTCGGCGACCGCACCCAGGTGGACCTGCGCTTCGAGCGCACTGGCCTGCCGCGCAAGCTGACTCCGGATGCCCAGCTCGCCCTCTTCCGCATCCTCCAGGAGTGCCTCTCCAACGCCGTCAAGCACGCCCAGCCCAAGCAGGTGCAGGTGAAGCTCGACTACGACCTGGACCGGGTGCACCTCTTCGTCCGCGACGACGGCAAGGGCTTCGATCCCAAGCAGACGCCTCGCGGCCACTACGGCCTGCTCAACATGCGCGAGCGGGCCATGAAGCTCGGCGGTACCCTCATCGTTGACTCGGCGCCGGGTAACGGCACCCGCGTATCCTTCTCCATCCCCTCCAGCCCATGACCGAAGCGATCGCGCCCTCCCCCATCCGCGTCTTCGTCGTCGAGGATCAGACCAAGATCCTCAAGAACCAGCTCCGCCTGCTCGAGAGCAACCAGGACATCACCATCGTCGGCACCGCGCTATCCGGCGAGGCGGCGCTTGAGGAGGTGCCCCGGGTGAACCCGGACGTCCTCCTGCTGGATCTGGGCCTGCCGCGCATGAGCGGCATCGACGTCACCCGCGAGGTCAAGGCGCGGTGGCCCCAGATCGACATTCTCATCTTCACCATCTTCGACGAGGAGGACAAAGTCCTCGAGGCGGTGAAGGCCGGGGCCTCGGGCTACCTGCTCAAGGGCACGCCCGCGGACAAGATCATCGAGGCCATCAAGGATGTGCGCGCCGGCGGCTCCGTCATCCAGCCCAGCCTGGCGCGCCGGCTGCTGCGCCACTTCCGCGTGGAGCCGGACGCGGGCCCCGTGCCCACCGAGCCCGTGGCCCCGCCGCCCGCGCCCAAGAGCCCCGAGCCCGCTCCCGCCGGGGCCAGCGAGCCACTCCTCAAGCCGCTGTCCAACCGCGAGACGGAGCTGCTCCAGCTCATCGCCAAGGGCGTGTCCAACAGCGAGGCGGCCCGGCTGCTCAACCTCTCCAAGGCCACCATCCGCACCCACCTCGAACACATCTACCAGAAGCTCGAGGTCACCAACCGCGTGGAGGCCGTCACCGAGGGCATCCGCAAGGGCCTCATCTCGGTGTGACGGGCCGGGGCATGACCCGGCGTCTCACCAGGAGGCGGTGACGCCCGCGAACTACTTCGTCGGCAGCTTGATCAGGCTCAGCAGCGTCGAGGACGACTGCCGCTGGAGCACTGTGACCAACAGGGCCGCGACGAGCTGTGAGCCGTACGCGGTGCTGAACGCCACCAGGTAGTCGGTGTAATCGTCGCCCCAGGTGACGTTGTAAACGTCATGGAAGTACGTGACGAGCACCACGCAGCGGTGCTCACGCCGATGATCCAGTCCGCCAGCATGGACTCCTTGGCAGCCTAGCGCGCCTGCGCCTCCGCAGAGGGCGCTTGGGGCTCAGCTCCGGGGACTTGCGTGGTACTCGCCCGGGGCGAGCTTCACCGGGTACGCGAGGTCCAGCGCCGTCTTGCCGGCGCCGCGGAGCATTACCTGATACGTGACCTGCTTCGCCGGATCCTCCGATCGCAGCGGAGTGACGTCCAACTTGAGCGAGAGTTCCTTGCCGGTGTTGTTCATGAGCAGCAGCCGGTGCTCCGTCTTGCCGCTCGCGAGCGGGTTAGGCACCCGCAGGTCGAACGCGGGCCTCTCCTCGGCGGAAGCCCGCGCACAGGCAAGCGCCAGGAGCAAGGCGCTGGCGAGGTGGAGTGGTCTCGACATGTGGTCCTTTCGGCGGTGGGCCAGGAGCTCAGGGCTCGCTGGCCGGCACGAACTGCAAGGTCACGAACCCCACGGCCGTGGGCGCGGCGGAAATGGCGCGCTCGCCGAGGCAGGTGTCGGCGGGCGCGTCCGAGCCACTCCGGGCCATGGCGGTCACGGTCACCTGTCCGAGGAAGCACAGGCCCTGCGTCAGCGGCACGGTGAAGCTCCCGTCCGGCTCGACCGCCACGGTGCGCGGGGTGAGCAGGCACCCGGTGCCCGGCTGGCAGTCCAGGAACGAGACCGGTACCGGCCGCCCACACTTCGCGGCCGTGCTCGACGAACCCACCGTCGCCGCGGCGGAGAGGGAGACCTGGGTGCCCGGCGGGAATTGTGCGCCCGAAGGCGGCACCAGTCGGCCAGTGATGCTGAAGGCCTCCGAGCCCGAAGCCCCCACCTGGACCTCCGGCGCCAGGGCGAGCAGCTCGCCCCGGGTGGGCCAGATCTCGCCGAGCCGCCAGCTCGCCGAGCCCCTCACCACGTCGCCCTGATAGACCTGCACGCTGACGAGTCGGCCCGCCGACGCGCCGTCCAGAACCATGGGCACCAGCACCTGGCCCGAGGAATCGAGCACCGCCTGCGTCTCCTGGACGCCACCCAGGAACGTGCCCAGTGAAGCGCGCAGCCGGACGGTGGCGCGAGGCGCGTCCGCCATCCGCACCGCCACGCTGACCTCGCGGCAACGGTCGAGCACCTCGCCCGCCACCCGCTGCGGCGGCGCGGGCGGTGCGGCGAAGTCCACCTCGGCGAGTGGGACGCCCGGCTCCACGAAGACGACCCGGGCGTTTCCGGGCGGCCGCAAGTGGATGACCGTCGAAGCGGTGACCGGCGAGTTGCTCCCGATGTGCGCGATGACACGCCAAGTGCTACCCGGCCGGTTGGGCGCCTTCAGCGTCTTCTGCCCGATCATGAAGTCCCCCTCGCGGATCTTGATGTCCATGGGGATGGGCGTCGGGTCCTCGATCCCATCGATGACAGAGGTCAGGAAGCTGGTGCGTTCGCGGAGCCCGGCGGGGACGCTGATCACCGCCGAGATCTCCCCGCTGCCCGCCACCAACTCGCAGTCGTTGCCCGGACAGTCGCCCAGGGTGAACACGACGTCCGGCTCCACCAGCCTCACCTCGCGGCTAGGGAGCGGGTACAGGCCGATGCGGCCCTCGAGCTTCCAGTCCTTGCCGGGGCTGTTGGGCACGGGCAGCGGGAACCGCTTCATCAGCCCATCGGGCATCGTGTCCAGAACGATGTCGCTCTCCTTGCGCTCCTCGCCCCAGAGCTGCACCAGCTTCACATTCGGCCCGAAGCCCTTGGGCGCGGTGATCTCGATCAGCACCTCGCCCACGCCCGCCGGCCGGTTCGGGCAGATGGCAGTGTCGCACCCGTCCACCTTCACGGCGAGAGCATCGGGCGCGTCGAGCGGGATGGCCTTGAGAGGGGTCTTGTACGAGTCACTCCCCACCACCAGGGTGAGTTCGCGGCCTGGCACGGCGGGGACCACCACATTGTCCGCCACCGCGGCGTAGTCCTGGGCGCGCTCGCCCGACAGCGGAAGCCGGATCATGGCCGCCGAAACGGGCTGGGTCTGCCCATCGACGCGCAGCTCCACGGCCGGCGCGGTCACCTGGTCCAGGCGATCGAACTCCAACTTCTCGTAATGGGCCACCACCCGGAGGAGGTCCGTGCCCTGGCTCAGGCGGCAGGTCGAGCCGTCAGGGATGCTCGGGACCGCGCAGGACTGCGTGAGTGGGAACCCGGCGGGCGGCGCCGCCAGCTCGCCGCAGGTTGCGAAGCACTTGTTCACGGCGTCCCAGCGCTGGACGTAGACGGTGGGACCGGGGCTCAGCCCCGACGGCGTGCAGGCCGCGCACAGCAGCAACAGGAGACCGACGCGCGGGCTCATCGCTTCTTCTCCAGGGTGAAGCCCACGGAGAGGCGCTCTCCGTCGAGCTCGAAATCCAGGCTCACATGGCGCCCCTTGGCGTGCTGCTCCCGCTTCACCCGTAGCTGGAGCTCGGTCTCGGCGAAGGGCGAGCCCGCGACCGGCTTCTCGGGACCGAGCGGACTGGCCTCCACGGAGAAGGAGGTCGTGCCCTTCACGTTGACACGTGGGCCCGCCCCCAGCGGATGCCGGACCGTGACGTTGACGGGAACGTTGGAGCGCAGCGCCCGCGCCACGGGAACGACGTCCAGTTGGGCGGGCAGGACCTTCACCTGCGAATCGTAGGGGGCCGCGCCCAGCTCCCAATGCACGGCACACATGTCTCCGGACGCGTTGCTCAACCGCTCGAAGGTAATGGGGAACGAGTGGTCGCCGCCGTCCGGCAGCTTCACCTGATTCGGGGTGACCTTGAAGCTGCTGGGATCCCTGAGCTCGATACGGAGAAGGTCGGCGCTCCCCTTCACGTACTTCACCGTCGCGGTGCCACCCACGCCGGAGCGCATCGGGTACGGAGAAACCAGGGCTGACTTGATCTCGTTGGGCATGTCGATCTCACTGAATGGGGACAGCGCCGGGGAAGCGACCCGCGATCAGCGCCGGAATGTTGGCCTGCAAGCTGAGATTGAAGAAGGGAGTCACCAGCCAATGGGGCCGCTCATCCGGCAGCGTCGAGTGACGCTCGCCGACGAACGCCAAGCCGCCGCCAAGGCTGACGTAGGGCACGAGGTGGAGCGCCAACCCGGCGTAGAGGGGCACCGGCAGTTCCGGAGGGCTGCCCAACCGGCCCTGCGGGCCGAACCCGGGCGCCAGGGCGCCGAACTGCAGGGCGGCCGCGCGCGGCAGATCCTGCCAGAACCCATTGGTCCACATCGGAGAGTCCACCGGGTTGGGGTAGAAGCTCAGCTCCAGGCCGATGCTCACCTTCGCGATGCTGCCGAGGTCCCGGTCCGGCAGAAAGCCGTAGCCCACGATGGGCGTGATGAACTGCTCGATGTAACCGCCCTGGGTGAGGGGAACCGGCGGGGTTGGGGTGACCACCGGCGCCTGGATGCGGGTGCTGCGAACGGTGGCGACGGCTTCGCGCTCGGAGGCCCGCCAGACTGCGGCCTGGGTGCGGTAGGACTGCAGGGCTCCGGCCGCCAGAGGGATGGGCCCCTTCTCGTCCACGAGGTATTCCTCCTTCGCCTCGTCCCAAGTCAGCGGGCCCGTGGGCCAGGCCCGCGTGTCGTCCTTCACGGCGGGACAGGCCGTCTTGGTTCCCGCGGCGGGCGGGTCCGCGAGCAGCGACGCCGAGACCCACTGCCCGAGTGAGGCCAGCACCTCCTTCTCGGTGTTGGGCAGCGGCCTGGCGCGCGGAAGCGGGCTGGCCTTCTCGCATACCTTTCGCGCGGCCACCTCGAAGTCCTGGAGCGCCAGCAGTTGCGTATACAGGTCGGTCGCGAGCTGCTCGTTGTCGCTCTTGAGGCGGGTCTGCTCGAGCCCGAGGCTCTCCTTGAAGATTCCCCGGAGCGCCGTCTCCTCCTCGTACCGGGTGCCCACCCGGAGCCGGGCGGCCCCGTACTCGAGCACATCCCGCATCGACAGGCGGGTGCCGGGGACCGGGAGCTTGGCCAGGTCCACTTCCAGGTCCTCGAACTCATCCGCTGTCTTGGGCGCGGCGCTCGAGGCGACGGTCACCGCCTTGAAGTCCGCGCGGACGCGCAGGTGCGTCACCTTCAGTTTCTTGAACAGGTAGTTGCTGCCGTTCCACGACAGCTCGCGGCCGTGGGCCAGCAGCGACTCGGCGATCGCGTGGGCGAGCGGGTCCGTGTCGATCTCCCGGAGATCCTTGGAGGGCCGCCAGCCGCGCTCGATCTTCTTTTCATCCGCGCGGAGCAGACGCACCCACTCCTGGAGCTCGTGGGTGAGCTGGGTGGGTTGGTCGCGCAGCCGGAGCACCGCGTTTCCGAGCGTCTGTTGCGCGTAGGACTTGAGCTCGGAGGAGTTCGTCGCCAATTCCAGCCTCTTGGTGAGTTCCGTCTCCAGGCATTCCGGCCCCTGCTTCGCGCAGTGGTCCGGCCACTTGTTCTTCTGGCTCCAGTCCGTGTACGCGACGACCACCTCGCGGACGGTGGTGGCGTCGTTGGCCTTCTCCAGGGTCTTCCGGTAGACGAACAAGCAGTACTCGGCACCGTCGACGAAGAACGTGGGATCCGACACCAGCACGCGGTAGGTGGTGGCTGGCTTCTCCTCCTTCTCCTCGCGCTTCCAACCCTGCGGGACGAACGCCTCGTGGGCGTCCTGCAGGTTCTTATAGACGGTAGGGTTGTTGCCGCTCTTCCACAGCTGGTTGATCTTGATGCGTCCCGTGACCTTGCCGAGCGGAGAGGTGGCCGGCGTCAGATCGAGCGAGAGCGCCTCCCTCACCTCGACGCAGCTCCTGGCCCGCTTGGACTCAAGGCCGCGAATCATCAAGGGAGGGCGGCTGTAGCGCACGAAGATCGGCCAGACCTCGGAGACGGAAGGTGCCACGGCGCCCTCAAGGTAGAAGGACTTCCTCACGGGGAGCGGCTGGTTGGGGCCTGCGTCGTCGAGCTGGATCTTCTGCAATTCATCCGCGCGAGCGCTGGCCGCCCACAGCAGGGCGAGCACGGGCCAGATCGTTGTTCTCATGGTGCGCAAGGGAGAGACGTTGGGAGCAGGTGGCGCTGGTCGGAGGTGTGGCTCCGACGCATCGAGGGCCCGGACGAGACAGGCGGGTTTCAGACAAAGTAACAAGCTCCTTTGTCCTATGGAAGACACTCGCCAATCGATGGGAACAGGCGTTCTTGACGATGCATCGCGCGAGAACAGTGCGGCCCCTGCGAGTCAGGCGAGCGCGTTCCAGCCGTACGCAGGCGCCCGGCGCGGGTGCTCCGAGAGGCGTTGTCTCATCCATTGCCCTGTGGCAGGGCATCCGCAAGGACTCGACGGGCTTGGTCTGACGCGGAGCCTCACCAGGAGGCGGTGACGCCCGCGACGATGCTCGAGTAGGACTCCTCGGCCACGCCGCTCTCCGTCCAGCCGCGCCGGGTGCCCTGCCCGGTGAAACGGTCCAGGTAGGAATCCAGCCGGAAGCGCACGCTGTAGCCGAGCGGGCCCCAGAGGTCTCCCGCGAAGCGCACTTCCACCGCCCAGCCCAGGCTCGACACCGCCTCGCCGTAGTCGCGCACCTCGGCCACCCGCGAGCCATCCTCGTCCCCCCAGAGCGACTGCCCGGGGTTGGGCCGCAAGAAGAGCTGGCCCGAGCCCTCGATGCGCACCGCGCGCATCAGCGGTACCGACACGTCCAGCCCCACCGCCGGAGAGAAGCGGTGCACCACCGGCAGCGGGACGTCCATCCGCTCGCCCACGTCGAACTCCCGGCCGAGCGCCCCCAGCCGCAAACCGGCGTGGCCCCACAGCGGCGTCCCCACCTTGCCCAGATCGAAGAAGTAACGGTAGGCGAGCATGGCCCCATAGGCCGTGTCCGTCGCGTACACCTCGCGCTCGGGCGTCTCGCCCACGGGCGAGGACACCTGCACCGTCGTCCGCGCGAAGCTGCGCTGGTAGCCCAACGTGAGCCCCACCCCGCGCAGCAGCGTCGGCCAGTGCGCCAGGGGGAAGACCTCCGCCTCCAGGGCGATGCCCGCATAAGGCGCATTCGAGCTGAAGTCCGAGATGTCCCCCACCTGCTGCTCCGGAGGCTGGGCGTCGTAGGCGCTGCACGACGTCACGCCCGGCCGCGCGCAGTAGCGGCGCCACGTCACCACCGCCCCGAGCAACACCTTCAGCCGCGAAGGCATCCCGCCCCCGTCCGGCATGACGCCCCCCTCCTCGGGGAAACCTCCGCCACTGCCCTCGAGCTCCGTGAGGTACGTGTGCGACTCCGCGTCCAGCTCCTCCCTCGCGGGAACGGGCTTCGACTCCGGAACGAGCGCCGGCTCCGGATCAGCCGGCGGCGTGGCCTCGGCCCTCGGCGCGGAGGAGGTCCCCTGGGCGGGCGGCGGCTCGGGCTGCACCGGACGGGCCGGCTCCACCGCCTCCGGCTCTCCCGCGCCCACCGCGTGGGGCTCGGACGCGGGCGGCTCCACCGCGGGCGGCTCCACCGCGGGCGCCGGTGGGGGCTCGGGAACGGACTCGGCCATGGACTCCGGCTCGGGCGCGTTCGCCGCCTGCAGCGCGTCGATCACCGCCTGGGTGAACTTCCGGGCCTCGTACTTCGGCAGCAACCCGCGCTGCAGCACGAACTCCCCGGTCCACAGCTCCTGGCCCTCCGCGTCGAGGAGCCGGGCGCTGAAGGTGCTGTAGGTCCGCCCCGCCGAGCCCGTGAGCACGGCGTCCACCTCGAGCTTCGGCGCCAGGCGCGCCACCACCCGGGGATCCACGGAGGCGGGGCCTCGCAGCCGCTGCTTCGCGGCCGCCGTGGCCCAGGCCGAGGGCGGCAGCACCTGCACCTTGCGCGTCTTGCGCAACAGCCCCGTCACCTGGGCACGCAGCTTGTTGTT
The DNA here is from genome assembly GCA_035645295.1 of Archangium sp. Classification (GTDB taxonomy): domain Bacteria; phylum Myxococcota; class Myxococcia; order Myxococcales; family Myxococcaceae; genus Archangium. The sequence goes on along the minus strand of DASQMW010000210.1, from coordinate 12,017 downwards.
CTTGTCTCCTTCAATCGCGGAGACGGCCACGCGTTCGGCGCGCGCGGCCTGCGAGGTGAGCATCAGGGCCAGGGCGAGCACCACGCCCCAGCGAGACAACCAACGTCCAGAGGCCATCATGGATGGCCAGCAGACTCACCCAGCGCGCGGGCCCTTGTCCAGGCTCGCGCAAGCGGAGCATCAAACCTCGGCGACCGTTGGTCCAGGAGCGATCACTGTCTGCGGCACGGGAATTGTCTGGGCCACCACCACGGGCGCGGGCGCGGCCACCGCCGGCAGCACGGCCGGCTGGTGGATGCCCAGGAAGTCACGCCGGTAGATGCGCACCATGGCCATGAAGAGCGAGGCGATGAGCGGCCCCACCAGCAGCCCCATCATCCCGAACACCGCCAGCCCGCCGAACATGGAGAGGAAGACGAGCAGCGGGTGGAGCGCCATGCGCGAGCCGCACAGCTTCGGCCGGATGACATTGTCGATGCTGCCCACCACGAAGGCGCCCCAGGCCAGCAGGAAGACCCCCTCGTTCACCTTGCCCGCCATCACCAGCACCGCGCCGATGGGGCCCCAGACGAGCGCCGTGCCACCCACCGGCACCAGCGACACCAGCACCATGGCCGCGCCCCACACCCCCGCGTGCGGCACCTTCGCCAGCATCAGCCCCACCATCCCCATCGCCCCCTGCACGAAGGCGGTGATGGTGTTGCCGTAGACGATGGCGTGCGCCACGTCGGTGAACTCCTGCGCGAACGCCTGGATGTAGCGCTTGTCCAGGGGCACCAGCTGCGTGGACTCGGCCCACAGGCGGCGACCGTCCAGGAAGAAGTAGTACATGGCGACCGCCATCAGGAACAGATCGATGATCAGCTCCGTGCCGGCCCCCAGGACGTCCTTGACCACCGAGGCCCCGTTGGTCATCGCCCCCAGCACCGCCTCCTCCGTCTGCGAGCCATGCAGGTGGGCCGGCACGAAGCGCCGCAGCCCCCTCGGCAGGCTCGCGGCGAGCTGCTGCTGCTCCATCCGGTCCAACAGCACCTGCGAATGCTCCAGCAGCCCCAGCACCTCACGCGCCACCAGCCAGCCCACCACCGCCAGCGGCACCAGGATGAGCAGGAAGACGGCCAGCGTGGACAGGCCCGCGCACAGCGACGGACAAGACCTCAGCCGGGTCCGGAACAGAACATCCTGCAGGGGCCGGAACAGCACCACCAGGAAGCCGCCCAACAGCACCGGCATCAGGAAAGGAAGCAGGATTCTCGAAAAGAGAATCAGCGCCAGGGCGAAGAGCCCGGCGAAGATAAGATTGGACCACCGTTTCGTGTCGAGCCCAGTCACGCCCACCCCTCCACCCCCACCACCCCACCACCCTCAACAACGACACCCCGCCCAGGACGCGACAGAACGTAGGAACTTCGCTTCCCAGCGGGAAGCCTGGGCCCCTGCACGAGGTAGATGATCCATGACTTCTGGACGCTTCGGATTCCCCACCTTCCCCCTCACGTTGGCCGGAATGCTGCTGATCGCCTCCGGGTGCGGGGGTTCCTCGCAGGGCTGCACCAACTGCCCGCCCATGGAGGGCACCTACGGGCTGGCCCTGGAGCCGGGGACGACTCCCTCCTCTTGCGAGGGCGTGACGGTGGCGTTGCCCCAGGGGCGCCTGGAGGTGAACCGCCAGGGCAGTGAGCTCGACGCGACACTGGACGGCATGACGCTGCGCGGCACGCTCTTCCAGACCTATGACTTCAGCCTGGTGGGCAACAGCCTGGGGCAGCAGACGGATGGGGGGACCGGCGGGCCCGACTCGACCATCCTCTCCGGACGCTACATCCCGGCGATCGGGGACGGCGGCGTGCCCAGACTGGTGGGAGACTGGCAGGGGAACTTCTCGAGCACCACGGCCGGGGGGACCCAGCGATGCTCGGTGACCCGCTCCTTCACGGCGACCCGCCAGTAGGCAGGCGAGCGTGCTCGCGCGGAGCGGGTCCGAGGCAACCGAGCGAGATTACTTCTTCTCGCCCTCGGCCGCCTTGGCCGCCTTGCGCTTGAACTGACGCTTCCACTTCTGCTTGATCTTGTTCTGAACGCGGCGGTGCTTGCTCTTGCTGCGGGCCATGTAGGCGTCTCCTGAGAGAGGTAGGACAGACGAGGGGCGCCTAACTACCAGAAGATCCGCCAGATGAGGAGTCCTCGATATCGTCCGGTGCTGGCCGGGTGGGATACGGGATGCCTTCCGCCCCCCGGACCTCGGTGGGGAGCGCCGCTCCGGCCGTCACCTCGCCCTCCTTGTCCACGTCCGCCGGCTTCTCCCGGCCCACGGGGGCGCTCGTCTGCTGGGGGCGCTTCTTCACCGAGGCGAAGATGGGCCGGCAGGCCTGCACGAAGCGCCGCACCTCGTCCAGCGGCAGCGCCGGGACGTAGTTGTCGTTCACCCCCTTCATGGAGGTGGCCATGCACATGGAGTTGAGGATGGCCTCCTCGGTGGCCTCCATGACGGCCTCGTAGAGGGGATCCAAGCGTTGATCCAGGAGGATCTTCAGCTTGTAGACCATCTTCTGGGTGCGCCGGGGGATGATGTTGGCGGTGGAGAAGCCCACGACGATCTCCCCCGAGCCGTGCGCCGCGTAGCTGCCCACCCGGCCGATGCCCAGCGACACGCGCTTGCACAGGCGGTTGATCTGATGGCTGAGCAGGGGGGCGTCGGTGGCCACCACGGCGATGATGGAGCCGTACGTCTGCCCGCGCCGGGGCGTGCCCTTGAACTTCTCGGCGAGCACCTCGCCCACGGGCAGGCCGCCCACGCGCAGGTTGTGCATCTTGCCGAAGTTGCTCATCACCAGGACGCCCAGGGTGTAGCCGCCGAGGGCCTCGGGGAGCTTGCGCGAGGAGGTGCCGATGCCGCCCTTGAAGTCGCACGTCACCATGCCGGTGCCGCCGCCCACGTTGCCCTCGGGGACGGGGCCCTCCGAGGCGTTGCGGATGGCCTCGAAGACGTGCTCGGCGCGCACGTGCCGGCCGGAGATGTCGTTGAGGTAGCTGTCGTCGCACTCGCCGACGATGGGGATGATGACGTCGTGCTCGTCGCCGATGCCGGGGTACTTCTCCACCATGTGGCGGGCCAGGGCATCGGACGCCGCGCCCACGGACATGGTGTTGGTGAGGAGCATGGGCGTCTCCACCAGGCCCCACTCCATGAGTTGGGTCATGCCGGCCACCTCGCCCGCCCCATTGAGGACGAAACCGCCCCCGTTCATCCGCTCCATGAAGATGTTGCCGCGGTTGGGGAGGATGGCGGTGACGCCCGTGCGCACGGGGCCCTGGCCCGGCCGCAGTGGCCCCTCGCCCCGGATGATGGTGCTGTGCCCGACGAGCACGCCCTCCACGTCGGTGATGGCGTTGTGCCGGCCCGTCTTGAACCGGCCCAGGGGAATGCCCAGATCCCGGGCTCGGACGCGCTTCTCGGTGGGCTCGCTCTCGGGTGGGTTGGCCATGGGGCGCCAACCTAGCCGAGGCGCTCTCCCGGTCAATTGCTCGTTGCGCGCGTCAGCCCGCGTAGCAACAGACGCGTCTGCTCCAGGGCCAATGCCTCGGCCTGTTGAACGGTGGTGACGCCCGAGAACTCCAGCTTCCGGTCCACCAGCAACGAGCCCAGCCCGTGCACCAGGGACCAGCACGTCAGCGCCAACATGAGCGGCTCGCCCTCGTGGAACACGCCCGCCCGCTGGCCCTGGGTGATGGAGTCCACCAGCAGACCGAACGCATCGGTGTCCCCGCCGGGCGGGCCCATCTTGGGCGGCTGGGTGAAGTGCGGGCCGAACATCACCCGGAAATGCGCGGGGTGCTCCATGGCGAAGAGGACATAGGCCACACCACAGGCCACCAGACGGCCCTCGGGTGACGTCTCCCCGGCCATGCGCTCCTTCATCCGGGCCGTCATGACGCGGAAGCCCTCCTGGGCCACGGCCACCAGCAGCGCCTCCTTGTCCGCGAAATGACGGTAGGGCGCTGCATGCGTCACCCCTGCCCGCCGAGCCACCTCCCGGAGCGTCAGCGCTCCAAAACCCTCCTCGGAGATGAGGGCCAACGAGGCATCCAGGAGCGCCCGGCGCAGATCTCCATGGTGGTACTGGGGTTTGTCCGCCGTCTTCTTCCGGGTGCCGCGCATGGCCATGCCGCCCTCCTCGCTCAACGGGCGTCCACGCGCAAGATGTAACCACCGCCTACATCAAGTGCCCTCCTCCGTTTTCAAGAGCGCGCCCGGAGCGCGGCGAGGCGCGGGGCGTCACTGGCAAGCCGGGCCCGGCTCCCCGTACGCTCCCGGCATGACGATCTCCTCCTCCGTTGCCGCGAAGTTCCCTGGAGAGCACCCGGTGCTTGCCTCCATCCGTGAACTCGCTCCCAGGGTTGCCGCACGCTCCGAGGAGATTGAAACCGCCCGCCGGCTGCCAGCCGATCTCGCCCACGAGCTGGCCCAGGCCGGACTCTTCCGCATGATCGTTCCCGAGGCCTACGGAGGCTTCGAGATGCATCCGGCCCTCGTCATCGAGGCGCTCGAGACGCTCGCGCGGGCGGATGGCTCGACGGGCTGGTGCGTCATGATCGGCGCCGCCACCGCCATGTGCTCGGGCTGGCTGCCCGAGGCGCAGGCGCGCGCCATCTACGGTGTCCCGGACGTCATCACTGGCGGAGTGGCCGCGCCCATGGGCCGCGCCGAGCTCGTCGAGGGTGGCTACCGGGTGACGGGGCGCTGGCCGTGGGCCAGTGGCAGTCAGAACTGCCACTGGCTGCTGGGAGGCGCGGTGGTGACGAAGGACGGTGTCCCCCAGATGCGCGGGCCCGTGCCCCAGGTGCGCCTGTTCTTCTTCCCCAGCGCGGACGTGACGCTGCACGACACCTGGCATGTCTCGGGCCTGTGCGGCACGGGCAGCGGCGACATGGAGGTGCGGGACGTCTTCGTGCCCGCCGAGCGGAGCCTGTCGATCCTCGAGCGCCCGCGCGTCGAGGGGCCCCTCTACGCCTTCCCCGCCTTCGGGCTGCTGGCGGTGGGCATTCCGGCCGTCGCGCTGGGAATCGCCCGCCGCGCCATCGACGAGCTGACGGCCCTGGCGAACCAGAAGAAGCTCATGGCACAGGGCGGCCAGTTGCTGGCGAAGCGGCCCGCGGTGCAGGAGGCGGTGGCCGAGGCCGAGGCCACCTTGCGTGCCGGGCGCGCCTTCCTGCTCGAGGCGGTGAACACCACGTTCGAGGCGGGCTCGCGCGGTGAGGTGTCGGTGAAGCACCGGGCGGAGCTGCGGCTGGCCTACACGCATGCCACGCGGAGCGCCGCGCGCGTGGTGGACCGGATGTACGAGGCGGCGGGAGGCACGGCCGTCTACCGCGCCAGCCCGTTGCAGCGCTGCCTGCGCGACATCCACGTGGCCACCCAGCACGCCATGGTGGCCCCCCCCACCCTGGAGCTCATCGGGGGCGTCCTGCTCGGGCTGGACGTCAACACCGTCATGCTCTGAGCGGGCCAGGCCAACGTCGCCCCATGCCGACCAGAGACTTCGAGACCGGGAACGAGCGCCTCCGCGAGGTGCTCGAAGCTCCCCGTCGGGCCTTCATCCCGCTACCGGATACGCAGGTCATCGAGCGTCCCGGCTGGCTGCAGCTCGTCACCCCTTCGCTGCGCCAGGGCGGACTCAATGAGGTGGCGTACTCGGCGCTGGACGAGACGGAAGCCGATACCGTCATCGACGAGACGCTCGAGCTCTACCGCCGGCTCGGGCTGCGCTTCCGTTGGAACGTGGGGCCCGACAGCCGGCCCGCGGATCTGGCCGAGCGGCTCGCACGCCGGGGCCTGCGCCAGAGTGAGGTGCTGGGGATGATCCGCGAGACCGAGGGGGCACCGGCCGAAGCCGGGAGCGACGTCACCGCGGAAGTGGTGGACGAGCGCACGGTGGAGGAGTTCTCGCGGACCATGGCCGAGGGCTGGGAGATGGATGCAGCGCCGCTCGCCGCGTACAACCGGACCATTCTCGCCCAATCCGGCCGCGGCCATCGCCTCTTCCTGGCCCGGTACCAGGGGACACCCGCGGGTACGGCGGGGCTCGTCACCTTCGAGCGCTCCGTGTACCTGCTCGGCGGCGTCGTGCTCCCCGCCTTCCGCGGACGAGGGCTGTACCGGGCCCTCGTCACCGCGCGGCTGCGCTACGCCGCCGAGCGGGAGATTCCCTTCGCCACCAGCCACGCCCGGGCGAGCACCTCCACCCCGCTCCTGGAGCGGCTCGGCTTCGAGACGCTCTGCCGGTTTCCGGTCTTCTCCAACGACTGAAGTGCCCCCCCCTCACCGGTCACCTTCGGGGCGCGGAAGCCCGACGGCGTCATCGATACCCGTATGCGCATCACCCTCGAGAAGCTATCTCGCACGGAGGGCAAGGCCCTGGCGCCCAGGTGGGCACTGCTGCTGCTGGGAGCTGTCCTGCTCACCACCGGCTGCGCCTCGCTGACACCGCCACTCGGCACGAGCGGCACACATGGCCCGCGCGCCCTTTTGAACTCACACCCAACGCCCTCCGTACTCGTCTCCCCTGAGTCAGGCGGGCCGCAGCGGTTGCACCGGCGCCACAGCACCAGAATCCTGGGCTCGGACACCCGATTGGGTGGGGACGAGGCGGCCATGTACACGGCGGCCAGCGGGGGGACTGTCTCCCAGGGCCCCGCTACTTGCGGTGGACAGGCCGTGCCCGCGGGTTGGCCCGACCTCTCCTCCGGCGATGGGAACGAGTTGCTGGCGCCCTTCCTCACCTGTACCTCGCCCGCCGAATTCGTCGCACTGCAGCAGCGCGTGGACATGCGCCGGTTGGTGGAGGCCCTGGACGAATGGAGCGCGGTGCGGCTGGGCGCCCTGGGGCCAGTGCGCGAGGACGCCGCTCACCTGCTGCAGCTCAAGCGCGCCGCATTCCTCGTGAGCGCCACCGAGCGCTACGGCCCCTTCCACGCCGAAGTGTTCGCTCTCTTCGTGCTGCACTCGGCTCACGATGACGAAGTGGACGCAGTGCTGCGGCTGCTGGCCAATGACAAGCGATTGGGACAGACGCTGGCCCTCATGCCCGCTGTGCGCCAGGAGTTGAAGGCACGGGGCATGGCTCTTTCCCGCTACCCGGAGCGGTCCGAGCAGGCCGGGGACGTGCTGCGGGGACTGGGCCGCGCCGCTCGCGACGCGCTCGCCACCAGCCAGACAGTGGACGGCGCGCTCTCCATGGAGATGACCTGGCGATGGGCTCAGTTGCCCCTGCCCTACCAGCAGGCTGCCCACGAGGTACAGCAGGCACTGAGCGTGCGTCACTTCTCGGCGGGCAGTGTGGCGCTGGGCAGCTTCGACTCGATGACGTTTGGGGTGCCGCTGGGCTTCTACTACCTGGTGGCGGGCACGAGCCATGGGACCTACTCCCTCTCCCAGGGCGAGTACGAGCAGGCCACGCGCGAGCTGGCTCCCGCGTTGCTCCTGGGGACGCTGTACGCCGGAGGCAAGGGCCTGCGAGCCCTGTCCGAAACCCGAGGGGTGGCGGGTGCCGGAACGCCTGCACTCGGCGGGCTCCAGTCCCTGGAGCCGCGCCTGCGGGGCCTCCAGGAGATGGCGCGGCAGGTGGAGGTGAAGCTGGGCGTGGAAGGCATGAGGGAGCTGGCCCGGGACATCCGCGCTAGCCGGGAGGCGGGTCACCTGGTGGCGGTGGGGGGAGTGGACGCGGCGCTGGCGCTGCGCGAGGCCGGGGGCGATGTGGCCCGGGCGCAGGCACTCATGTCCAAGGCCAGACCCGGGGTCACCGGCTCATCGGCGGCGAGGAGCGGGAAACAGCAGGGCTCCGGGCAGATGGCCAGTGTCGCGGAGCGCCTGGGGGGCCTGGCCTCGCTGGTGGACGAGGGTGCCGGCCTCACCCGGGAGGTGGTGGAGGCCCGGCTGGCGCTGGTGGAGTTGGAAGCCCCGGGCCCGCGTCTGCGCCGGGACGTGGCGGTGCTGGAGAAGCAACGTCCCTCGCCCGATGCGCCCCCTCCTGGTGCCGAGGGCAACCCGCGCTGGGGGGAGTACGTCGCCTATTACGAGAAGCGCCTGGGAGAAATCAGACAGGGCCAGGACGCCCAGGCACCGCTGCGCTGGGTGCACTACGAGCAGATGTGGAGGGGGTTCACCCGGGGGTTGGCCTTCGAGCGCCTCATGGTGGCGCTGCTGGAAGCCGATGCCGCCTTGCCCCAGGCCCAGCGCCGCTTCCTGGGAGCCTTCATCCAACCTCGCATTCACAGCTACGTGGGCGTGAGGAAGCCGGAGAGCGGCCTGCGCTATGCGGATGTGCTCGTCATCGAGGAGGGGGGAGCCTCCGGAGGTTCCCCTCGCGTCGAGACGTTCAGCTTCAAGAGCCGAAGCCTCTCGGAGTTGAAATACGAGGCATTTGCAGCTCAGATGATTGAGGACGCAAGGGAAGCTCTCCAGAAGTACGGCGGGACGCTCGACATCCGCCGGGACTCCCTCCAGCCTTTCCTGCGTCAGGGCAGCCAAGTGCCCGTCCAGCGGGTCCGCCTCGTCTACGAGGAGGGCGTGCTCAAACCCAAAAATGTAGAAGACTTGAAAAGAGCCGTGGACAAAACCAGGAGCGAGGTTCCGGGAGTGGAGGTGCTGTTCCAATGAAGGTGGTGGAGTTTCACGATTCGAAGGACGAGGACTTCCTCCGGCTTTCTTTCGACGGCGCCTTTGACTCACGAGTGGCACTTGAGAGCGAGTTGGCGCCCTTCTTCCACGCGCTCGAGGCGTACGCCGACGGGTGGATGCCGGATGTCGTCAACGGCAAGCGGCGACGCAAATACGCCCGGGCCGCCATCTGGAAGGCACTGGAAGAGCGGCGCGATGGGAACAGCACGGCCCTCGGACTCTACCGGACGAAGTGGCCCGCGTTGGACATGTCACTCTGGCTCTGCCTCCCCCCCCGGCCTCCCACGCTGGAGGTCTGGTTCAAGGCGAAACCGCTCTCCTTCTTCGCGGAGGCGGAGCGCTGCCACCACTTCGTGGAGATGGTGCGTGCCTGGGCCTCTCGCTACCCGGTCTCCCATGCCGTTGCCCACAGCAGCGATGACGTGGAGTTGGCGGACTTCCCCTCCTTCGGCCGCGACGACGAGACTCGACGAAGAGACGGCTTCGACAAGATCTACGAAGTCTGCTGGCTCAACGTCTTCGGTCCAAAGCTGGTGGAGTCCGTCGGCCGCGAGCGCATGCTGTCCACGCCCGCCTGGCGGGTGGAGGAGTTGCCCAACGGCTGCGTCCTCCTGGTGACGCGGCCCACCGCCACGGACTTCGCCAGCGACGAGGCGCGCCTTGCCCAGGCCCGCGCCCACTGCCACCTCCGGCCGGACCTGGATTTCACCACCGTGCTGCGCACCCTCCGCGAGCGGAGCGCCATGCTCGCCCCCGTGGAGCCCCGCTTCCACCCGGATATGGCGCCGCTCCTCCATCGCGTGGCGGACCACACCGCCAGTCACGAGCGCCAGCGCAGGATCGCCGGATTCAACGCGTGGCAGCCGCCCGAGCCCGAGGAGTGGCACCCCGCTGGCTCCGCCCTGCCCCCGGACGTGGAGAACCTGGAGCGCGCCCTCGAGCACTACAGCTACCTCGCCGAGCTGCTCGTGGCCCTGCTGCACACCCGGGTTCCCTCCGTCTTCGACGCCACGCCCGAGTCCCTCACCGACGCCGACTTCTACTTCTGGCGCGAAGACTTCCCCACCCGGTACCTGCGCGAAGTCATTGAGGAGCGGGCGGTGCCCTCCATCGGCGCCTACCTGGGTGAGGTGCTGGTGCGCAACCTGGGCGGCCGGTGGATACCGCGCGAGAAGCTCGAGGAGGCCCAGGTGCTCGTGGGCAACCGCGTCTGGTTGCCGTTCGTCCGCGCACGCCACTACATGCGCTCGCGCCAGGCCCTGCTGGACTTCTCCCTCACCCGGCTCTACCGCGTGGCCGAGCGGCACCGGACTCCCCTCCCGGCAGGCGGGAGATGAACGAAGGGCCCGGCCCCCGAGGTCTCCCCCGGGATGCCGAGCCCCTGGTACCACACTTCAGGCCTGGCTCAGTTCGCCTTCATGTCCATGCGGACCGGGCCCTCGCCGGAGGACGACCCGGAGCCCGAGCCCGTCACGGAGACGGACCCGCCCTTCTCCTCGGCCATGGCGGCCTTCTCCAGGGACGCCTTCTCCATGGCCAGCTTCATCAGCGCGCTCTCGTCGGCGGCGCGGCGGGCCTCGCGCTCCTTGTAGCGGCGGATGGCCGGGGCCATGATCTCCCCGATGAGGCCCCGGTAGTCCATGCCGGCGCCCTGGGCAATCAGCACCAGGTCGCTCCACCCCGGCGTGAGACCCGGCAGCGGGTTGCACTCGATGAAGTAGATGCGGCCCTTGTCGTCCATGCGGAAGTCGATGCGCGCCACGTCGCGGCACCCCAGCGCCATGAACGAGCCACGCGCCGCCGCCCTCAGCTTCTCCAGCAGCGCGGGCTCCAGCTTCGCCGGCGCGTCGTAGCGGATGCGATCCGTCCAATCCAGCTTGTGCTCGAAGCTGTAGATGGGCGTCTTGTCCGCCTTGTCCAGGAAGACGATCTCCATGGGCGGCAGCACGCGCGGGCGGCGCTCGCCCAGCAGGCCCACCGTGAACTCACGCCCGCCGATGTACTCCTCGATGAGCGCCGGCTGCTGGTACTTGGTGACGATCTCCTTCACCACCTCGCGCAGCTCCGCCTCGTTGTGGCACACGCTCTTGCTCACCACGCCCTTGGAGGAGCCCTCGGCCACCGGCTTCACCATCAGCGGGAAGCTGGTGAAGTCCTTGTTGAGCCGCTCCTTGCCCGTGTGCATGAGCTGGAAGTTGGGCGTGTGGATGCCCGCCTGGCGCACGATCTTCTTCGCCAGCGCCTTGTCCAGCGCGATGGAGAGCGTGGCCGGATCCGAGCCCGTGTACGGGATGTCCAGCAGCTCCAGCATGGCCGGCACCTGGCTCTCGCGGTTGCGGCCCTTGAAGCCCTCGGCGATGTTGAAGACGATGTCCAGCGGCGTGCTGGCCAGCACGCTGGGCAGCTCCGCCGTGGCCTCCAGATCCACCACCTCGTGGCCCCACGAGGCAATGGCCTCGCGGATGGCCTGCAGCGTGGTGGGCGAGTCGTACTCGGCCTCGCTGTCCTCCACCGCCTGGCCGTCCAACGCCGGCTTCACGCGCTTGACGTTGTAGGTGAAGCCCACGCGCAGCGGGCCCGTCTTGCGCGCCGGCTTGCCCTGGCGCTTGCCGTCCTTGATCTTGTTGCGCCGCGCCGCGCTCTGGATGATGGCGCCCACCACCCCGTCCAGGTGCATGCCCTCCATGGCCGCGGCGGCGTAGATGCCCGCGCCCGGCTCCAGGCTGGGCAGCGCGTTGATCTCCAGGAAGTACGGCACACCCGCGTCGCTGAGCCGGTAGTCGATGCGTCCCAGATCCCTGCAGTCGAGCGCCTGGAAGATCTTCTTCGACATGTTGCGCATCTCCTCGGCCACCTTCGAAGGGATCTTGGCCGGGGCGCGCACCTTGACGGCGCTGTCCTTCTTCGTCTTCAGCTCGTAGTCGTAGATGGCGTACTTGCGGCCGGCGATGGCGGCCGGATCGATGTCGTACTCCGTCGGGCTGAGCACGCCGTCGTGGTCGTTCTGCACCGCCGCCAGGTACGGGACGGTGATGTCCGTGCCACTGATGAACTCCTCCACGAGGACGCCGGCCGGGTAGCGCGCCAGGGCCTGGGCCACCTTCTCGCGGGCCTGATCCACCGTCTCGGCCACCGAGTCCTGGGTGATGCCCTTGGAGGAGCCCTCGAAGTTGGGCTTGATGATGAGGGGGAAGCGCAGGTCCTCGACCTTGAGCTCGTTGAGCTTCTCGACGAACTGCCAGCCGGGGGTGCGGATGCCGTGCTTGGAGAGCACCAGCTTGGTGAGCTGCTTGTCCAGCGTCACCGCCAGCGCGTACGCGTCCGAGCCCGTGTAGGCGAA
>DASQMW010000209.1:0-15556 GCA_035645295.1 Archangium sp. | reverse complement strand
CGAGCAGCCGCTCCCGCTCCTCCTGGGCCTGCTTGTCGCTGGAGATATCGGTGTTCGTCCCCACCCACTCCCGGAGTGAGCCATCGGGGTTGAAGACGGGGACGCCCCGCGCCAGGGTGGGGGTGAAGCGCCCATCGGGCCGCCGTACCCGGTACTCCGCTTGATAGGCCCGCTGGTTCCGCATCGCCTCCAGCCAGGTCTGGTGCACCCGCGTGCGATCCTCCGGGTGGACGGCCTCCAGCCATCCCCACCCCAGCTCCTCCCTCGGCCCCTGGCCGGTGAAGGAGCGCCAGCTCGGGCATTCCTCCACCACCTGGCCTTTCGCCTCCGTCGTCCACACCACCTGGGCCGTGGCCATCACCAGCGAGCGGAAGCGCGACTCGCTCAGGTGGCGCGCCAGCTCGGCGGCGCGCCAGCCGGTGATGTCGTGGACGGTGGCGCCCAGGCCCACGAGGGCTCCGGCCTCACCCCTCACCGGGTAGTAGCTGGCCAGGTAGTGGTGGTCCTCGCCGTTCGTGGCGCGAGTCCGGCCCGTGAGGAGGGCGTCGATGATCGGCTGGCCCGTAGCCAGGACGCGTTGAATCAGCTGGAGGACCTCGGGGGAGAGGGCGGGGAGCACCTCGGTGATGCTCCTGCCCAGGTGGGCCTCGGGCGGCAGTCCATTGAGGGCGGCCAGCGTCTTGTTGACGCGCACGTAGCGCAGCTGCTCGTCGAGGAAGGCCAGGCCGATGGGCGCCTCCCACAAGGAGGCGAACTGCGCGGAGATGAGGGTGTCCCGTCCGCTCCAGGGCGAGGCATCGAAGGGGCCGGTGATGGTCGGATGCGGGCTCATGGAGAGGTTTCGGTGTCCCGCTCATGCGTGGAACCGGCCGGCCTCCCAGACAAGCTCGTGGATGCGCGGTGCCGTCATTCAAGGGACATATGCAGGGCCCTCCCGGCTCGCACCGGGGGCCACTCTCTCCCCGCGATGAGCGGACATCCCCCCGGCTGCCCGCCATCCTGATCGCACAGCCGCCCACAGCAGCAGACAGAAGATTTTCCCGATTCATGCCTGTAAGGACTTCAGGCCCCCTCTCGAGCCCTGCGATAAGTGTTGAAGAAGACAGACGAGGGGGCTGGCCCGGATCCTGCTTTGAACAGATTCGGAATGCGTCGACCCGAAAGCCTCACCCGATACACGGTGGAAGTGAGTCCGAACGCCTGGAGGCAGATGGCCCATCTGCCTCTGGAGACGTACCAGCGTATTCGCGAGGAGCTGGACGCGATCGCGGCTCGGATGAGGCCGGAGACGCCCGCCCCCCTGCCGCAGACGTACATCCGGCCCATCGAGACCCGCTCCCTGCAGCTGGAGAACTACATCGCGCTCTATGAAGTGGACCCCTCGCGCAAGCGCCTCACGCTGAGGGAGATCGCACGCCGGGTGCCGCAGGGCTCGTGAGCCGCCGGCCCAGGTGGCGCTGGCTCCACTGCCCGTCCGGTTTCCCGCCAGGAGAGCGTCACGGCCCTCCACCGGGCAGGGGAGCGGGGCCCGGGAAAAGCCGCCAGATCCAGGGCGTGGCGGGGGTTGCTGTTCTTCGCATGAACAAGAATGAGGGCCTCAGGGCCGGACAGGAACGGTTGGAGCTCGGTCCCTTCATTCGGGAGAACCGCGTCCGCCTCTTGCAGGAGTGGGAGCGCACGGTGCGCCGGCTTCCCTATGCCCGAGATCTCTCCCGGCCCCGGCTGCTCGACCACCTGCCAGACCTGCTGGATCGGATCGCCCAGGTGGTGGAGACGGTGCGGACCGGGGGACACGAGTCGCTCGACGACCTGCCCGAGGTGCATGCCCTGGATCGGTTGGACTCGGGCTTCGATCTGGATGAGGTGGCCGGGGAGTACGCCTTGCTGCGTGGCTGCATCCTCCAGCTCTATGCGGAGCACGTCGAGTCGGCCGGCGCGGCGTCCCTGGCCATGGCGATGCAGGAGGTGGTGCGCTTCAACCGGACGTTCGACGAGGCCGTGGCGGCCGCCGTCTCGCGCTATGCCCGGGCGCGGGAGCGCACCCTGGTGGCGCTCGACCGCATCTCCGAGGCGGCGCTGGGCACGGAGGACGTGGACAGCTTCCTGCCCAAGCTGCTGCGCGTGATGCTGGAGACGACCGAGGCGGTGGACTCCGTCACGCTGCTGCTGCGCGAGGGGGAAATGCTCCGGGTGCACGCCTCGGTGGGGTTGGAGGAGTTGGTGGCCTCCGGCTTCAGCCTGCGGGTGGGCGAGGGCTTCTCCGGGGCGATCGCCGCCGAGCGGTGCCCGAAGGAGGTGCGCTCGGCGGCGACGGATCCGCTGGTGAAGGGCGAGGCCATCCGGAGCCGGGGGACACGTGCCCTCTACGGGGTGCCCCTGCTGCACGCGGGGGAGGTCATCGGCGTGGCGCACATGGGCAGCCGCACGGCCTTCGAGTTCTCCAGCGAGGACAAGCTGCTCTTCCGGGCGATGGTGAGCCGGGCCACGGCCCTCCTCGTCCAGGCGCAGCTCGCGGCCCGGGAGCGGGCGGTGGAGCGCCAGCAGGCCGAGACGCTGGCGCTGCTGGACTCACTGCTGGCCGCGGCGCCGGCGAGCATGGCCCTGCTCGACACGGAGCTGCGCTACCTGCGCGTCAACGAGGCGCTGGCCGCCGCCAACGGCCGCTCCGTGGAGGAGCACGTGGGGCGGACGGTGGCCGAGGTGGTGCCGGACAGGGCGCCGCAGCTCGAGCCCCTGTTGCGGCGGGTGTTGGAGACGGGCGAGGCGATGCGCGCCCACGAGTTCAGCGCCCTCACGGCCACGGAGCCAGGAGCCATGCACCACTGGATGGCGGACTACTTCCCGGTCCGCGCGCGGGACGGGCAGGTGCTGGGGGTCGGAGGCGTGGTGGTGGACATCACCGAGCGCAAGCGGCAGGAGGAGCGGCTGCGCCAGACAGCGGAGTTCCGCGAGCGCTTCCTGGGCGTTGTCTCGCATGACCTGCGCAACCCGCTCAACGCCATCCTGCTGTCGGCCAACGCGCTGCTGCGCACCGAGGGCATTCCGGCCAGCCACACGAAGATGGTGCGCCGCATCGTCACCAGTGGGGAGCGCATGAGCCGGATGATTGGCGAGCTGCTCGACTTCACGCGGGGGCGGTTGGGGGGCGGCATTCCCATCCATCCCCAGCGCGTCAATCTCCGGCACCTGTGCCGGCACGTGCTGGAGGAGCTGGATATCGGCTTCCCGGGCCGGGAGCTGCGGCTGGACGCGGAGGGCGACTTCGTGGGGCAGTGGGACCCGGACCGGCTCTCGCAGCTGCTGGGCAACCTGGGCAAGAACGCGCTCGACTACAGCCCGGCGGACACGCGCGTGGACTTCACGCTGGGGGATGAGGGCGGCTGCGTGCGCGTGGAGGTGCACAACGAGGGGGCGCCCATTCCGGAGCAGTTGCTGGTGGGCATCTTCGAGCCCTTCCGGCGGGCGGTGGAGGGAGATGCGCACCCGACCTCGGGGCTGGGGCTGGGCCTCTTCATCGTCCGGGAGATCGCCCGGTCCCACGGGGGCACGGTGGAGGTGCGCTCCAGCGAGGCGGAGGGCACCACCTTCACCGTGCGGCTGCCACGGCACGGCGTGGGCGTGCAGGCTCCGGACAGGGCCGTGCACTGAGCACCTGACGCGCGGCAAGCGGGCGAGCCACGCCCAGGCCGTCCGCCTGGTGTCCGCCAGACCGCCTGGACAAGCCCTCCCTTCCCACGAGGATTAACTTCGGGGAAGGGACGCCTCACCTCGATTGGGGCTTGGGGAGCGCCATGCCCGAACTGGAGCGCGACGAGCGGTTCCATCTGAACCTGGAGGACATCAAGGAGTTCGCCATCTTCCGGGTGAGCCCCGAAGGCCGCATCGTCAGTTGGAACACGGGCGCCGAGCGCCTCAAGGGCTACCGCGCCGAGGAGATTCTCGGCCAGCCCTTCGCCGTCCTCTTCACTCCGGAGGATGCCGCGGCGGGGAAACCCGAGTGGGAGATGCGGCAGGCCGCCGAGAAGGGCGTCTACCAGGGCGAGGGCGTCCGGGTCCGCAAGGGGGGCGAGCGCTTCGATGCCGAGGTGACGCTGCGCGCCCTCGCGGACGTGGACGGCGTCCACCGGGGCTTCGTGAAAATCACCCGGGACATCAGCGCGCGCAAGCGCTTCGAGGCCGAGCTGCGCCAGCGGGCGGAGTTCGAGCAGCAGCTCATCGGTATCGTCAGCCATGACCTGCGGACCCCGCTGTCCGCCATCACCCTGGCGACCGCGCTGCTGCTGCGCAGCGACATCCTCAGTGAGCGGCACACGGTCATCCTGGGGCGCATCCTCTCCTCCTCCGAGCGGGCCCTGCGGATGATCAGCAGCCTGCTCGACTTCTCCCAGGCGCGTGTCGGCGGGGGGTTCACCCTCCATTACAGCTCCCTCGACCTGCGGGAGTTCCTGGGCCTGCTCGTGGAGGAGGTGCGGCTGACGCATCCCGGGCGCGACGTCCTGCTCGAGGTTTCCGGAGACGGACGGGGAAAGTGGGATTCGGATCGGCTCGCCCAGCTTCTCACCAACCTGCTCAACAACGCCCTGCAGCATGGCCTGGAAGATGAGCCGGTTCGGCTGCGGGTCTCTGGCGGGCCCGACGGCGTGGTGCTCGAAGTCCACAACCGGGGGACTCCCATTCCACCCGACGCATTGCCCCACCTCTTCGAGCCCATGAGACGTGGCGCTGGAGCGGTGCGCTCCTCGAAGTACAAGAGCGTGGGGCTCGGCCTCTACATCGTGCAGCAGATCGTCCTCTCCCATCGGGGCACCATCGAGGTGAGCTCGTCCGAGGCGGAGGGCACCACCTTCACCGTGCGGTTGCCTCGGCACCCCCCCGCGGCGCGGGCTCCGGAGCCGGAGAAGGTCGTCCACTGATCTGGTGAAGACAGGGCCACTTCCAGTCGCCCGGAAGTGGCCCTCTGCCCGGTCCCCGGGGGAACCTCACCCGGGGGCCAGGTGCACCTGGCGTCTGGTGTTACCGGCGGCGCAGGAGCGGGTCGTCATCGGGGTTGAGGTTCAACGAGCGCCTGCTGTCCGCGTCGTCGGGGGTGCTGATCTCCACCTCCTCGTGCCGTACCGACTCGGCCACGCGGCGCTCCTCCTCGATGGAGTCCTTGCGGATGACCACCTCTTCATCCACCACGGCGCGCTTGTGGACGTCCACCTCCTCGGCGCGCAGGGGCACCACCACCGTCTCCTCCTGGAAGGAGGCATTCATGGCGGGCCGGTCCGGATTGACGTCGCGGCGCTCCACCCGTACGCGCTCGCGGCGTACCGGGACGCTCACCGTCTTCACCTCTTCCACCACGTCCTTGTGGACGCGGACCTCACCGGCGGAGACGTCGCGCTTGGTGACCTCGAGCTCCTCCTTGTGCACGGGGATGGCCACTTCGGTGCTCGCGTCCGCTCTCAGGCCCGTGTCCGTGCCGAGGCCAGCGCTCGTGCCGAGGCCAGCGCTCGTGCCCAAGCCAGCGCTCGTGCCCAAGCCAGCGCTCGTGCCGATGCCCGCGCTCGTGCCGAGGCCGCTCGTCGTGTCGTACCCGGTGGTGGCGCTGCCGTACTGGTCCGCGCCCGACAGGCTCCGCAGGCTCTCGCGGCCGTGCATGAGGATGATCTCCCCATCCCGGATGTCACTGATGTCCGCGTACCGGACGAGGTAGTCCTTTGGGAAGAATAGTCCCTTCTCGATGTGGAACGCGTCATCTCCCAGGGCGAAGACCCTGCCGAGCTTCTCGCCGTCGATGCTGCGGACCGTCATGCCTTCCCTCAACTGCGTGCGCTGGAACATGGCTGCCTCCTGTTGAGTGGTTCCAGGGCAAACGATGGGGGCTGTGGGTTGTTGCGGCACAGCGCGTCACGACGGACGCCCGGCCGCATTCCTGTCCAGGCTTCGTCCAGTAACCCGGGCTTCTCGGGGTGTCCGGAGTGCGAACGGGCCCGGCGCCTGTGGAAGGCACCGGGCCCGCTGACGGCCTCAGCCCTGGACAAGAAGCTACGGATACACCTCGCGGCGCGGGGGAGGCAGCCCACCTTCGGGCGGAGTCGTCACCACGGCGCCCTCGGCGTGGATGCGCTGGCGCTTGTTCACGCCCACGGTGCCTCCGAGGATGGCGGAGATGAGCCCCAGGAAGAGGGCACCGAAGACGCCCCAGAAGGCCTTGCCCGTGGCGTCCGCGGCCTGGAGCGCGCCCGTCTGGACCTGCTGCGCCGCCTGGCCCACCTTGCCCTGCGCGGCGTTGAACTGGGTCTCCACACGGCCCGCTACCTCCTCGGCATCCGCGCGCGAGAGGGCCGTCTTCTCCGCGATGGAGCTCACGAGGATCTGCCGGTCGAGCCGGCCCTGCTGGGCCGCCGTCTGCACCACGTCCTTCGTCGCGGCCTCGAGCTGGTTCGCCGTCACCTGCGGCTTGCCCTCCGCGCGCAGGCGCTCGTTGACGGGACGCAGGGCATCATTGGCATCGAGCCCGAAGCTCTTGGCCAGCTGGCCCACGCCTCCCGCCTGCGAGGCACCCGCTGATACCGCCGAACCCGTGGCCTGCACGGCCGACTTGCCGACGGAGAACAGCCCGCCCGCGAGGGATGAGACCAGATTGCCGAGCAGCCAGATGCCCACGAGCGTGGTGAGGCCCCACATCACCATCCCGTGGATGCCGCCGCTTGCCTTCGTCTGCACGCCCGCGCAACGCCCGGCCACGAGGCCGCCCACGAAGAGGGCGATCAGCGGGGAGATGAGGCCCCAGATGCCGGTGAAGATGCCGGAGGACTTCGCGCTCCCGGCGTCCTGCGGGTTGATGGAGGAGAGCCCCAGCGCCAGGCCGAGCGAATACAGCAGGGCCCACAGCCCCAGTGCCGTCACCACTCCGGCGAAGATGGAACCCCAGCTCACCTTCACCGGAGGTCCCGCGAGGAATCCCACGCCTGCTCGCTGCTGCGTCGCCGTTGCCATGCGTCACCTCTTTGAAGAGGGAAGGGAAGAGTCCCTTCGCTCTCCAAGGTTGGACACACACTGACTCGAAGGGGGAGCGGGCCTCCGCGCCACGGCTCCTCGAGCGAAGAGGTGACGAAGGGCTCCTCGCATCCCCGCTGGCCCGGTGGCCGAGGGATGGAGCTACTGGGCTCCGCCCGTCCGCTGCTGACGGCGCTTGTTGCGGAAGAACTCCACCTGCCACTTCCGCACCGCCGCCTCGTGGCAGTCCAGGGTGGGGCAGAAGATGTGCGTGCCGTCATTGCGCGACACGAAGAAGAGGTCGTCGCACTCCAGTGGGTGGAGGGCGGCCTGGAGCGCGGCGGCGCCCGGGCTGGCGATGGGCCCTGGCGGCAGCCCCACGGTGGTGTACGTGTTGTACGGGTGCTGCGTCTCCAGGTCCTTGCGGGTGATGTTCTTCGAGTACACCCCGCGCAGCAGCTTCATGGCGTAGATGACCGTGGGGTCCGTCTGCAGCTTGATGCCCTGGCGCAGCCGGTTGTGGAAGACGCACGAGATGCGGGGCCGCTCCTGCGGCTGGCCCGTCTCCTTCTCCACGATGGAGGCCAGGGTGAACGTCTCCAGCAGCGAGAGCTTCACGCCGCTCTTCCGCTGCGCGTCCGCCTTCCGGTACTCCTCCAGCGAGCGCTGCACCATCTTCGTCAGCACCTTCTCCGCGGTGGCGTTGCGGGTGAAGGCGTACGTGTCCGGGTAGAGGAAACCCTCGAGGGACGTGGTGGGCACGCCGGCCGTGCGCAGGAAGGCGGGATCCGCGGCGAGCCGCTCCAGCTCCTTCACGTCCAGCTTCAGCTCCGAGCTGGCGAGGATGGGGAGGATCTCCTCGACGCGCAGGCCCTCGGGGACGGTGAAGCGGTAGAGCTTCACCTTGCCGGAGGCGAGCTGCTCCACCACCTGCGCGGGGGTGAGGGTGCCCTCGAAGAGGTACTCGCCGGCCTTGAGCCGGGGGCCGGCCTGCTCGCGGCGGATGTAGAGGTAGAGCAGCTCCGAGTCCGTGACGATGCCCGCGTCCGCCAGCATCCTGGCGAGCGTCTTCGGGCCGGTGCCCGTGGGCACGGTCAGGGTGACGCCCTGGGCGGGCAGGGTGACGGGAGCGGTGGCGAACTCGGAGACGAGCCGCTCGCGGCGCAGGTACCAACCGCCAGCGGCGGCCGCCGCGAGCACCACGAGGACGAGCAGGGCGAGCAGGGCCTTCTTCACCTACGCCTCCGGATCATGATCGCGATCGTCGTAGTCATCCCCCGAGGATGGCGGACGCCTGGCGTCGAGCCAGCCCTGGAGGATGAACTGGGCGGCCATCTGGTCGATGACCTCGCGGCGCTTGGCGCGCGACACGTCCGCCTCGAGCAGGGTGCGCTGGGCGGCCACGGTGGACAGGCGCTCGTCCCACAACTCCACGGGCAGGCCGAGCACCTCGGTGAGAGCCTCCACGAACCTGCGGGTGGCCTCGGCGCGAGGGCCCTCGGAGCCGTCCATGTTGAGGGGCAGCCCGACGACGAAGCGATCGGCCTCGTACTCCCGCACCAATTCCTTGAGGGCGGCCAGGTCGGCCTTGAGGTTGGTGCGGCGGATGGTGGTGACCGTCTGGGCGGTGAGGCCCAGGCCGTCCGAGGCGGCCACGCCAATCGTCTTGGTACCGTAATCGAGGCCCAGGGTGCGCATGCGCGGCGGAATCTAACCGCAATCCCCCGCCGTGGACCGTCCCGTCCGCGAGGCAGGACCGTGCTCGCCCGGTGAGCGGCCTAAACCGCTGAATTCGTTGGAGCCCACCCCAGGGTGGGGCCCGGCATCGCCGCTGCAATCCGTCAGGCACGGAACACGCAGCGCGGCACCCGGAGGCACGGAGCCCCGGCGCCGCGAGGGAGACACCATGAGTGACTTGTTGAGGGGCCTGGGCAGTGCACTGGGCAGTGTGACGAGCCTGCTGTCGGGAGGCGCGCTCATCGACGCGGCGGGCAACGCGCTGGGACTGCCGCCGGCCATCACCCACGCGGCGAAGGTGGCCGTGGGGGCGATGACGGGCAATGTGATGCTGGCGGCCGACGGCGCGATGGGGCTGGCGCAGGAGCTGACGAAGAACCCGCCGGCCACCACCGAGTACACGCCGCCCGCCGACACCGCGCGGGCGTGTGAGGGCTATGCGGCGCCCGCGCAGCATGGGTCCTCGCCGGTGGGGACGAGCGGCCCGGAGCGGGCCTGCGGCACGGCCCGGGGCAGCCACCTGGACCCGAAGATGAACGACTACTTCCATGCGCTGCAGACGCTCCAGCAGAACTTCCGGTATCTGGATGCGACGGACGGGAAGCTGGATGGCAATCTGTCGCGAGCGGACCTCCAGCGCATCTCCGAGGACGCGCGTGTGTCGCCCGAGCTGCGCCAGGCGGCCCGCTTCCTCGTGGACAACCCGGGCTACTTCGAGCGGCTCGACAACACGAGCGCCCCCAAGCGGATGCAGAGCGTCCGGGAGGGCGCGAGCAACGACGACTGCTTCACCCAGCACAGCCTCCAGAACGAGATCAACAAGGTGAAGGCGGACTTCGCGCAGTACGGGCGGCCCGAGCGCCCGGCGGGGAGTGCGCCGTCCGGCTCCACGAGCGGCACGGCGGGCTCGAGCATGAAGGGCATCATCAACGACCCCAACATGAGCCTGGAGGAGAAGATCGAGGCCATCCTCATGGCGCTCACGGAGAAGATGGACGGGGAGATCCTCCAGACGATGGATGACCTGGCGGCGGCGCAGGACAAGCAGGCCAGCATCAAGAACGGGAAGGGGGACGAGAAGGCGCTCACGGATGCTCAGCGCGACATCGATCGCATCTCCATGCGGCTCCAGAAGCTCGTGGAGAAGCGGAAGATGATGTTCGAGATGATGAGCACGCTGTCCATGAAGTTCAACGAGATGGCGAAGACGGCCCTCTCCAACATGCGGAGCGCGTGAGCGGCGATGGGACGCGTCATCAAGTACGAGGGAGGAACCATGGAGACGGCGACGGCGGAGAAGCTGAAGGCGTTCGTGCGCGGGGAGCTGACGTGGTCGGAGGTGGAGGGGATGACGTTCGAGGAGGCGAAGGCGATTGCCCAGGTGGGGTGTGACCTGGCGGCGGCGGGGCGCTACGAGGAGGCGCGCATCCTCTTCGAGGGGTTGGTGGAGGGGAACCCGAAGGACTCGGCGAGCCGCGCGGCGCTGGGCACGGTGTACCAGAAGCTGGGCCGGCTGGAGGACGCGGTGAGCGAGTACAGCGCGGCGCTGGCGAGGGATCCATCCAACCCGGTGGCGTTGGTGAACCGGGGCGAGCTGTACCTGCGGTGGGGCAACCGGCAGGGCTTCACGGACCTGGCCAACGCGGTGGTGGCGGATCCGAAGGGGCAGACGTCGGCGGGCCGCAGGGCGAAGGCGCTGGTGAGGGCCATCGCGCTGGCGGCCGTGGAGAAGGTGAAGGAGGAGCCGCGGGCGAAGGCGTAGTCCGCGGCGCCGCGAGGGACCACCGGGCCGTGGAGGGGAGCAGGGCACATGCGGCCCGGGGGGAGAGCGTCAGGGCGAAGGCTCTGACGCTCTTTTTTCTGGAGCGGGAGGCACGGCGGCGAGCCGCTCGCCGATGGGCGGGTGGCTGTAGCCCTTGAGGACGATCCACCGGGGGGGCTCGGGGTCCATCTTGTTCACCCGGGCGGCCTTCACCAGCATGCGGCGGAAGGCGGCGGGATCCTGGGTGAGTCGCAGGGCGTAACGGTCTGCCTCGCGCTCGCGCTCGCGCGAGAAGGCCGCGGAGATGGGCGCGCTCAGGAAGAAGACGAAGAAGGAGAGCAGCCACAGCAGCGGGAAGGTGCGGATGTCCGCGAAGCGCGTGGTGCCGAACCAGCCCCGTGCCGCGGAGAGCCGCAGCATCCGGTCGATGACGAAGAGGATCCCCAGCAGGGCCACCGAGGAGGCGAGGCGCCCGGGCCACTTCGACTCGTGGGCGTGGCCGGCCTCGTGGGCGACGGCGGCGAGGAGCTCGTCCGGTTCGAGCTCGCGGAGGATGACGTCGTTGAGCACGATGGTGCGCGTGGGGCCCTGACCCGCGAAGTACGCCTGGAGGCGCTTGCTGACCACGGACGTCTTCTCCACCCGCACGTCCTGGAAGGGGACGTTCGCGCTCGCCATGAGCGCGGTGATGCGCTCGCGCAGGGGGCCCTGCTCCAGGGGCGTCTGCTCGAAATAGACCTGGCTGCGATACGGGTCGAGCACCGAGGCGCCCAGCATCAGCAGCGCCGTGGGGATGCCCAGCACCAGCCACCAGCGCTTCATCCGCCGGGCCAGCCCGTACAGGCCCAGCGCCAGCGCCGAGACGGCGAAACCCTCCAGGGCAATGCCCTTGAGCTCGTCCAGCAGGTAGCGCAGCGGCGTGTACGTGGACATGCCGTAGCGGTGCTCCAGCACATAGCCGAAGTAGATGTTCACCGGGACGTAGACGAGCTCGATGAAGAACTCCACGAACAGCGCGAAGAGGATCGCCGTGCCCCAGCCCGGCTCGCCCCAGAGCCGGTCCAGCGCCTGGACGACGACCCGGCTGACCGGCGCCGTCCGGAGGAAGGCGAGCCGCTGGGACAGCCAGGCCGCGCAGGACTCGGACCACCGGTAGAAGGGCCGCACCAGGACGCCGAGGATGAGCGCCAGGACTCCGAGGTAGACGAGGGGGCTCACCGCGCTCCGGATGTAGAGCGGCAGGTGGTAGGCCTTGATCTCGGCGAGCTGCTCGGGCGTGAAGAGGGGCTCCATGGGTGGTCCAGAGCGTAGACCCTCACCCGGGTCTTCTCCCAGGGGGGTGGGGTCTCCGCTCCCGCGTTGAAAGGACAACGCCCCCCCATCCTCGTGCTGGCGTGAGACGTGGGTCCTCACCAACCTGGGGTGTGCGAGGAAGACCCACGGTATGACGACGGTCGCGGAATTCATCGAGAGGAACCGGGACAATCTCATCGAGCGCTACACGGAGGAGGTGGCGAAGTGGGAGCCCGCCCGGGGCCTCACCCCGTACGAGAGGACCGACACCTTCCCCGAGTACCTCTCGACCCTGGCGGCCATCTCCCGGCAGGGCCACCGGGGAGACACCGCGAAGACGAAGAAGCGCCTGGAGGAGAC
This sequence comes from Archangium sp., assembly GCA_035645295.1. GTDB lineage: Bacteria > Myxococcota > Myxococcia > Myxococcales > Myxococcaceae > Archangium. Next base: position 3,420 of record DASQMW010000209.1, on the reverse strand, counting down.
GCACATCAGCCAGCGTGTGCGGGTGGGCTTCAACCAGGAGGAGGTGACGGCCGAGTACGTCCTCATGGGCCGGCTCATCTCGGGCCTCTGGGAAGGGCTTCCCCTGGAGCAGCAGCCCACGCCGGAGGACACGCGGCTCCTGTTCGAGGAACTCCAGGGCGCGATGGACCACACGATCGTGTCCTTCAGCGGCTACTCGCAGGAGGACCGGCAGCGCGAGAAGCGCTTCCTGCACCGCCTCAACGCGCTGGCCAGCGAGGTGATGGGAGACAGTGAGCACTCCGTTCCCCTCGCGGAACGGCTGGGTGCCCTGGTGGAGGTGCTGCAAGAGGCGATGCGGGCGGAGGGGGCCGCGCTCCTGCTCGCGGACGCGAGCGGCAAGCTGCTCCTTCCCACCACGTACACGGGCCGGTGGAACGCGCGGACCGAGACCGAGCCCGTCCCGGTGGATGGGAGCTCCTTCGTGGCCAGGCTGGCGGGTTCCGAGGAACCCCTGGATCTGGCGGATGCGGCGAGTGCCGGCCATGCGGTGGCCAGGGGCGTGCGCCAGAGTGGCCTGCACTCGCTGCTGGGCCTGCGGCTGTGGCCGCACGGCAAGCTCCTCGGGGTGTTCTATCTCGGCGTGGCGGAGGTCCGTCCCTTCGAGCCCCAGGCCCGGCGCTACCTCGAGACGTTGGTGGAGTACCTCTCCGGCATCATCCAGAAGGCCCTCCTGCTCCAGCAGTTGCGGCAGGCCAACGAGCGGCTGCGCAAGTCCGAGACGCTCTACCGGCTGGCGACCGGGGCCATCAGCGACGCCATCTGGGAGTGGAATCTCCAGACGGACACCCTCTCCTGGAGCGAAGGGGTGGAGAAGCTCTTCGGACATACCCCGGAGCAGCTCGGAGGGCACATCTCCGGCTGGTACGACAACATCCACCCGGAGGACCGGGAGCGGGTCGTCCACGGCATCCACGAGCTCATCGCCAGCGGTGGGCAGCGGTGGAGGGAGGAGTACCGCTTCCAGCACCGGGACGGGGGCTACGTCCACGTCACCGACCACGGCCTCGTCGAGCGGGACGCGAGCGGCAGGGCGGTGCGGATGGTGGGGGCGATGCAGGACATCACCGCGCGCAAGGCGGCGAGCGAGGCGCTCCGGGCGAGCGAGGACCGGCTGCGGCTGACGGTGCGCGCGGCGGAACTGGGGACGTGGGACTTCAACCCGGTGACGGGCCTCTTGCGCTGGGACGAGCGGTGCAAGGCGCTTTTCGGGCTGCCCCTGGAGTCCGAGGTGACGTACGAGAGCTTCCTGGCGGCGATCCACCCGGAGGAGCGCGAGCGCGCGCATGCGGCCGTCCAGTGGGCGCTGCAACCGGCCAGTGGCGGGGAGTATGACATCGAGTTCCGCTCGCGAGTGCGGAAGGGCCCGGGGGAGCGATGGGTCCGCGCCATCGGCCGTGCCTACTTCGAGGGAGGACGGGCCGTGCGCTTCATCGGCACGGCCCAGGACATCTCCGAGCGCAAGCACCAGGAGCAGGAGGCGCGGAAGCGCGCGGAGTTCGCCGAGCAGCTCATCGGCATCGTCTCGCATGACCTGCGCAACCCCCTCAACGCCATCACCCTGTCCGTGGCGGCGCTGCTGCGGCAGGAGGATCTGGGCGATCGCCAGGCGAAGGGCCTCGCGCGCATCTCGGCGGCGACGGAGCGGGCGACGCGGATGATCCGCGACCTGCTCGACTTCACCCGGGCCCGGCTCGGAGGCGGCATCCCCATCGAGCGCAAGCCGCTGGAGCTGCACACCCACTGCCGGCAGGTGGTGGAGGAGGTGCGGCTCGCCCATCCGGACCGGGAGGTGGAGGTGGTGCGCAGCGGGGACGGCGCGGGCGAGTGGGATGGAGACCGGCTGGCCCAGGTCATCACCAATCTGGTGAACAACGCGCTGGCCTACAGCCCTCCGGGAACGCCCGTCCGCGTGGAGACGCGCGGGGTGGACGGCACCGTCCTGCTCTGCGTGCACAACGCGGGCAAGCCCATTTCCCGCGAGCTCCTCCCGCGCCTGTTCGAGCCGATGACGCGGGGAAGGGCGGCGGGTGACTCGGCCAGCCGCAGCATTGGCCTGGGCCTGTTCATCGTGGCCAACATCGTCCAAGCGCACGGAGGCACCATCGAGGTGCGCTCCGAGGAGGGCGAGGGGACGACGTTCACGGTGAGGCTGCCGCGGCGCGCTTCCTAGCGGCCCGCCCGCTCAGGAGTGCGGCTTGGACTGGGCGGCCCCGTCCTCCGGGAGGGGTTCGGGGTCCGCCAGCAGCAGCGCCTTCATCTTCTCCAGGCTCTGGCGCGTCTTGTCCACGAACGCGTTCTGCGAGCCGATGCGCTCGGCCGCCTCCAGCGTGCGCTCGTAGATGTTGATGGACTTGGTGATCAGCACGCGCACCTTCTTGCGCAGCTCCTCGCGGTAGATGAGCGCCTCCTCGGCGTCCAGCTCCGCGGGCGCCGGCGAGTTCACCAGGTGCTCGTAGAGGTTCTCGTACAGCGCGCCGATCTGCGCGCCGGCCGCCGTGGCCCAGTGGCCGTTGCCCACCCGGATGGCGCGCAGGTAGTTGCCCTGCGCCGACAGCAGCAGCTCGGCCTTGTAGTTCAGGTCGTTGGCCAGCGCGTCGCTGCCCTTGGCCGGGTCCAGCTTCACCTCGTCGTAGTGTTGCCGGTAGATCTCCCCGATGAAGAAGTGCGCCTGCGCCGGGAAGTAGTCCTCGACCTCGTCCTTGTCCTGCAGGGAGTCGTAGGTGGAGAGCGCCTGGCGCAGCGTCTTCTCCGCCTTCTCCTTCTGCCCGGTCTCCAGCTCGCACACGCCCTGCTGCACCTGGGCCTCCAGGCGCTTGCCCACCGGAATGTCCGTGCGTCCGGCGATGGTGGCCAGCACCTTGGCGGCCTCGGCGAAGCGCTCCAGGTGGTACTGCGTCTCGGCCAGCCGGAAGGCCGCGTCCAGCGCGTCGCCCGTGCCCTTCTCCGCGTCCGCCAGCTCGGAGAAGCGCAGGTAGGCCTCTTCCCACTGCTCCAGCCGCTCATGGGCGAGGCCCGCGTTGTAGAGCGCCTCGTCGCGGTGCTTGCTCTGCGGGTGGAAGTCCGCCAGCCGCCCGAAGTAGCGCGCCGCCTTGGCGAAGTCGTTGGCCGCGAAGGCCGACGTGCCTCCCGCGAACAGCTCCTCGTCGTTGAGCGACGCCAGCTCCAGGTCCGCCGTCACCGTCACGGGATCGAACTGCACCTGCTGCCGGGGCGTCTCCGGCGTCTCGCGCACCGACGTGCCCGTCGTCCGGCACCCCACCAGGCCCAGGACTCCCACCAACACCCACTTGCGCCAGGTGGCCAACATGTATGTCCTCCGCATCGAAGTTCGTCAGGGGCCCGCTGGGGGCCGTCCACGTTTCCAGCCCCCAGGACAAC
>DASQMW010000208.1:0-2888 GCA_035645295.1 Archangium sp. | reverse complement strand
GCGGGTGCGGTTGCTCGTGCCCGTCGCAGGGCTGCTGCTGGCGCTGGTGCGGCCCGATGGAGTCGTCATCGGGGTGGGCCTGACGCTGCTCGCGCTCGGGAGGGCCCCGCGGGGACAGCGCGGACGCTTCATGCGCGTCATGGGCGCCTGCGCGCTCGGGGGAGTCGTCTACTTCGTCTGGCGCGCCACCTACTTCGGTGAGCTGCTGCCCCTGCCCCTCTACGTGAAGTCCCACGCCCCCTCGCCCCTGCCGGGACTGGGGGAGAACTTCGCCTGGCTGTGCCAGCTCGCCGCCCCGCTGATCGTCTTCCTCGCCGCCGCCCTCCTCTTCCTCTCCCGTGACGGGCTGGCGGCGGTGAATCCCTACCTGCTGGGGCTCGCGCCGTTCGCCCTGCACATCGCCCTGCTGAGCCTCGGGGTGCCCAGCCAGAACATCGCCATGCGCTTCCAGGCCCCCGCCCTGCTCGCGCTGCTGCTCGTCCTCCAGCTCCTGCTCGCCGGGCCCACGTCGGCTCCGGGTGGCGGGCCCTCGCGGCTGGCCTTCCTGGTGGCGCTCGTCTGTGCCTGTCTGCCCCAGGTCTGGCTGCTCCGGGACACCCTCGTGCGCGCGCCGTTCGATCCCTACATGGATCGCTTCTCCTTCGAGCTGGGCAGACGGCTGGACCGGGACACCGTGGTAGTGGTGACGGAGGCCGGGCGCCTGCCCTTCTGGACGCAGGCGCATGTGGTGGACCTGGTGGGCCTCAACACGCGAGAGACAGCCCGGAAGCCCCCCACCGTGGCCTCACTCCGGGAGCTGAACCCGGACCTCGTCATGATCCACCACGACTGGACCCTGGATGTGTCCGGAGTGCGGAGCGGCCCGGGGCAGGACGTCGTCGCCGTCACCGAGCCCCTGCGCGAGCTGGTGCTGCCCCAGTTCCGCCCGCTGCTGACCGCCTCCGGAAAGTCCTATGACGAGCTCGCCATCGACCATGTGAAGCTCGCGCCGCTGGTGGCCACCGAGTTCCTCAGCCAGATGCGCGAGGCGTACGACATCTACCTCGTGCGCTATCTCCGGGGGTACGCGCACGTGTACGGCATCAAGAAGGAGCTGGCGCGGCGCGAGGACGTCCCGCGCCTGCTCCAGGAGGCCCATGAGCGGGGCCCCTCCTCCTACTTCGCGCTCTTGCGGAGCACCCCGCCCCCTCCCCAGCCGTAGCGGGGAGGCGCGGTTCCATGCCGGGGGGAGCCCCTCAGAGGTACGTCACCGTCCCATCCTCGCGCGTGCAGGAGCCATCCTGCGCGGGGTTGCCCACGGTGCGAAGGATCTCCGTGCCCGAGGCGGGCAGCCGCCGTCCGGCCAGCTCCGAGCCGATGGCGCGCACGAGCAGGTGCTTGAGGAGCTGCACCTGGTAGCAGGGGATGTGCGGCTCCGCGTGGTCGTTGCCAATGCCCGAGTCATTCGTGAGGAAGATGTAGCGGCCCAGGGTGAGCTGGGCGGCGAGGCGCATGAGGTACTCGGCCTCGTCGGCCACCCCGCTGGCGGCGACCGGGTACACCTTGATGCCGGACTGGCGGGCGCGGTTGGCCTCGCGCAGGAAGGACTGGTAGTGCTGCGTGTGCGTCGGCGCGTCGGCCACCAGGAAGGTGAGGCGCGCGGTGTTGCCCGTGCGCCACGAGAGCTGGTGGATGGCACCGAGCCCACGCTCCATGGCCTCGGGGTAGTCGCCGCCGCCATACGCCGACTGCTCCGACAGCCGCTGCCGGAAGAGGCCCACGTCCGAGGTGAAGTCGTAGGGCCGCACGACGTACTCGTCGCCATCATCGCGGTACATCACCAGCGCGAACCGCGCCGAGACGTCCGGGTAGGTGCTGCGCACCGAGTCGACGATGTTCTGGATCTCCGCCTTCAAGTAGTTGATCTCGTCACCCATGCTGCCGGTGGCGTCGACCACGAAGGCCACGTCCAGCTCGGTGGGCAGGACGCCGCGAGCGCCCGGCAGGGTGAGGTTCCACGCGGTGCCCTCGACAGAGGTGGTGACCGGAGCGCCCCCCTGGCCGGGCGGAGGCGTCACCGTCACCGAGAAGGTGCCGGTGCCCGGCGCGCCGTCCTGGGCGGGAAGGAAGAGCAGCCGGCCGTCAGTGGCCGTAGGCGCCTCGAGCCGCTTGCCCGCGGCATCCCCCACGGTGACACGGGCATTGGGGACGGGGCGGCCCTCTTCATCGCGCACGGTGATGACCACGCGATCGGTGCTGGGGTGGGCGGGCATGCCCTGGGGCGCCTCGGTGAGGTACTTCTGGAAGAAGGAGAAGTTGAGGTTGTCGTCCCAGTCTCCGGCGGTGAGCTGTCCGGGGGCCGGAGAGTTGGAGCCGCCCCCACTCGGCTCCGTGGGACCGCCCGTGCCCGGGCCCGCGCCTCCCGGCGGAACCGGTGCGCCTGACGAATCGCCATCACTCCGAGGCGGCGCGCTCGGATCGGAGGGGATTCCTCCAGAAGGACCCTCCGGGAAGGGTCCATCGGAATTGCCTTGGGTGGACGCGCCACAGGCTGAGAGCAGGGCCAGTGCCACGACCAGCCCGCCGAGACCCAACAGCTTGTGTCTCATGGTTCTGCCTCCGGGTGAGGGATGAGGGAATCGGAGCGGCGCGACTGCAAGCGCCTTGCCTCGCGATTCACCGAGCGAACGGGGAGGCAGACACCCGAGGCAGGGGGGGCGCTAATGGTTTTCCACCACGGAAAATCGAGCCGGTGTGGCGTGCGTGCCCAAAAAAACTACGCCGGTAAATAAGGCCTGACCTCCGAGGTGTTGTCCGAGTAGGGACATAGGAGGTAGTGCCATGGCCCGTACCACGAGCCACCCGCCAGCAAGCAAGCAGGTGGGATTGGAGAACCGGCGCCGGAAGTG
>DASQMW010000207.1:0-14444 GCA_035645295.1 Archangium sp. | reverse complement strand
CGCCACCCTCAACCAGACGGGCAGGGAGTACGTCACGTTCTCGGGGACGTTCGGCGTCAGCCGTGACCAGACATACGTGCTGACGTACCAGGGCCTGCTACCCGGGATGACCTCCCTGGCGCGCACCGACGGCGCCTTCCTGGTCCCCTACGTGCCCCGGCCCGGGAAGGGGCCGGTGCCGCAGCCGGGGGACACCATCACCTTGCTGTCAGCGGCGACGGGCGGGCAGCCGTGCGCCACGGATGTCCCGGTGCTCTCCGTGCAGGCGCCGGTGGCCCCCGCCACCCAGGCCACCCTGGTCACCTCGGCCGAGCTCCCGGCCGGCTGCGGCGACTTCCGGTACTTCCAGGTCCGGGCCGGCGGCGCCCAGCCGATGGTCCTCTCCAGCGGTGGAGAGGACTACCTCACGCGCCTGGGCGCGGGTGACGAGTTCTCCAGCACCGGGCCGTACTTCTTCCACCCGCCGGGCTACGCCGGGGAGACCGAGGGCACCCTGGCGCGCATCCGCGTCGTCGGAGGCGCGAACCTGGCCAACGAGCTCACCCGGGGGGACCGGTACGTGGTGACGACGGATGCCCACTTCTACCCGTACCTCATCTCGGTGGAGCTGGCCGGGGACCTCTTCTTCTTCCGGTTGCCGGGGCCCGTGGTCCAGGCGACGGTGGCTGGGGTGGACTACGCCTACATCGCCTATCCCTCGGCCAACGGGGTTCTCCAGGTAGAGATGACGAACCTCACCGCGGGCGTGGCCAACCGCTTCGGCCTCCTCCCGTTTCTGTGAGATTTCGCGTCCCTGGGCGGCTCTGCTAGAGTCCAGGGCTCCAGGATTAGCGAGTCCAGACTGATGATCGACCAGAACTCCCGCCCCGCCCGCAAGGTCGGCATCGCCGACCATTTGTGGGAGACCTACGAAGACATGGCCCAGCAGATGGGCTCGGATCGCGACGCGCTCATCAACCAGGCGCTGTTCATGTTCGCCCGCCTCAATGGTTTCATTGAGGTGGCCCGGACGGACCGCTCCGAGGCGCCTGCTCCGCGCGTCGCCGCCGCGGCGGCCCCCGCGCCCAGCAAATCGTCCGCTCCGCCCGTGCTGCAGCCCGTCAACGGGGGCGCGTCCAAGGCGGCGCCGCCTCCCCGCGATGACACCCCGTTGCCCGCTCCGGCCCCCTCGCGTCCCTCCGCGCGCGCCGCCGCCGTCGAGGAGCGTCCTCCCGCCAACACGCTGGACAACGACCCCGCCCGCCGCGAGGTCGCCGAGCGCGTCCTGGAGACCGCCGCCGAGCTCGAGCGCCTCATCAAGGGCCGCGGCAACGAGCCCCGCGAGGAGATCGACGAGGAGCCCCTGCCCGAGGACTCCGACGACTCCGGCATGGACATGGCTCCGGAAGACGAGCCCCTGGACCAGGACGAGCCCATGGACCAGGACGGGCCCCTGGACGACGAGCCCCTGGACGAGCCGGGTGGGGCCGCCCTCCTCCTCACCACCGACAACGGCGAGCCCCAGACCATCACCAAGGACCGGTTCGTCATCGGCCGCGGCAAGCACTGCGATCTGATGATCAACTCCGGCAAGGTCAGCCGCGAGCACGCCGTCATCGTCCGCGACGGCGACGACTTCTTCATCGAGGACCTGGGTTCCTCCAACGGCACCTGGTTCAACAAGCAGCGCATCAAGCGCCGCAAGGTCGAGGACGGCGACGAGTACTTCATCTGCAGCGAGCGGGTTCGGCTCTCCTACGCCTGAGAGCTCGCCGCTGTCTCAGGGGCTGGGCTGTTGGCCAATTGACGGAGAGCGGCCCTCCCTGATTTAGTTCCCAAATCCGCCTCTTTCTGGATTGAGGGGCGGATTGGACATGACTCCCTCACACATCGCGCTGTGGATCCTCTTGGGGGTGGCGCTGGTGATCTCGGTGGCCACGGACGTCCTGAGCCGCCGGATCCTGGACGTCGTCACCTATCCCTTGATGGCGATAGGCCTGGGCGTGCGCTGGTGGGCCGAGGGCGTGGGCGGGCTGGAGACAGGGCTGGTGAGCGGGGTGGTGTCCGGGGTGGGGATGGCGTTGCTGCTGGTCCCGGCGGCGAGGGGCGGGAAGATGGGGTGGGGGGACGTGAAATTGATGGCGGGAGTGGGGGCGGTGTTGGGGTTTCCCACGGTGATGGCGGCCGCGGCCTTCATCTCCCTGGTGGGGGCGCTGCAGGCGGTGGTGACGCTGGTGTGGCACGGCGCCGTCTGGGAGACGCTGGGCCACATGGTGCGGCGGTGGGCGGTACGGGTCCGGCTGATGGACGAGGGTACGGCCAACGCGCCGGGACGCCACATCCCGTACGGCGTGGCGATCGCACTGGGTACTTTCTGGGCCATGTACTGGCAGCACGACAAACTGGGGTAGTTCGGATGCGACGCGAAGGGACTCTCACGATGCTTGGACGCTTCACGCAGGTGGCCGCGCTCGGCACCCTGCTGGCCCTGTTCGCCGCGGGTACCGCTCGGGCCCAGGAGAGCAGCACCATCAATCTCGGCGTGGGCACCCAGAAGGTGATCACCGTGCCCGGCACCACCCGCATCGCGCTGGGTGACCCCAACGTCGCCGAGGTGAAGGTCATCGGCAACAACCAGATCCTCCTGCAGGGTCAGGCCGAGGGAAAGACGACGCTGCTCGTCTGGAAGAGCTCCGGCCAGCGCGTCAGCTACCTGGTCACCGTGCGCAAGCAGGACCCCAACGAGGTCATCTCCGAGCTCAAGAAGTTGCTCGGGGAGATCGAGGGCGTGTCCGTGCGCATGGTGGGTGACCGCATCTACCTGGAAGGCCAGGCGTACACGGCGGGTGACGCCGAGCGCATCGATCAGGTGGTGTCGCTCTACCCGAACGTGAAGAGCTTCGTGAAGGTGGCGCCCAACGCCAAGAAGCTGGTGGCGCAGAACCTCACCGCCGCCTTCCAGAAGGCCGGCTTGCGCAACGTGCAGGTCAACGTGGTGGGCTCCACCATCTTCCTGGAGGGCTCGGTGGAGAGCCAGCAGGACCTCCAGAAGTCCGAGCTCATCGTCAAGGCGGTGGGCGAGAAGGTGGAGAACCTGCTCGTCGTCGGCATCAAGCGGATGATCCTCTCCGAGGTGCAGTTCGTCGAAATCCGCCGCAACTCGAAGGACCGCTACGGGATCAAATACCCCACCGACATCACCGGCAGCGTGTCCGCCACGGCCGCCATCAACCAGGATCTGTTCCCCGGCACCTTCGGCTCGGGCCGCGGCCTGCTGTCCATCCTCGGCGGCTCGGACTTCTCCGTGGGCTTCCAGGGCAACGACGGCTACGGTCGGCTCCTGGCGCAGCCCAAGCTGGTGTGCGCCAGCGGCGAGAAGGCCGAGTTCCTCGCGGGCGGTGAGGTGCCGATTCCCCTCATCACCCAGAACCAGTTCTCGGTGGAGTACAAGCCCTACGGCGTCATCCTCAACCTGCGCCCCACCGCGGACCGCAACGGCAACATCCAGACGGAGATCGAGGCCGAGGCGAGCGAGCTCGACACCTCGGTGGCCGTGTCCTTCGGCAGCTCCTCCGCCATCCCCGGCTTCCGGACCCGCAAGGTGAAGACGAACGTCACCGTGCGCCACGGCGAGACGATCGTCCTGTCCGGCGTCTTCAGCCACGACGAGCAGAAGGCCGTCTCCAAGCTGCCGGGCCTGGGCCACATCCCCATCGTCGGCGAGCTCTTCAAGAGCCGCGCCTTCGACTCCACCAAGCGCGAGCTGGTCATCTTCGTCACGCCCCGCATCGTCAACCCGGACTCGGACAAGATCCGGACGATCATCGAGGACGTGAAGAGCCGCTACAAGCAGGCCCGCTCCGAGGTCAACTTCAACATCTTCGACTGAGCGTCCCCACGGCTGCTCGGCTGCTCGAGGCCGGCCTCATCCCCCAGGGGATGGGCGCCGGCCTCGGTGCTTTCCGGCGCCGTCCGGCCGCTTTCATGGCCTCATGCGTCGCCTCCTCTTTGAGGGGACGTGCGTGCCTTGGTAGCATCCGCGCCATGTTTCTCGTCACGCTCGAGGAGAAGGGCGGAGGTACCGAGCAGATCGAGTTCGAAAAGAACGAGATCACCATCGGCCGCCTCGCTGGGAATGACATCGTCCTCGCCAAGGGCAACGTCTCCAAGTACCACTCGAAGATCGTCGCCAAGGACGGCAAGCTCATCGTCGTGGACATGAAGTCCACGAATGGCACCTTCGTGAACGGCAAGAAGATCGCCGGGCCGCAGGTGGTGAAGCCGGTCGATCAGATCTTCATCGGCGATTACATCATCAACGTGGAGCCCCTGCAGGAGCAGGGCTCCATGACGCGCACCGCGCCTCCGGAAGGGGAGTACTACGAGGAGGAGCAGGGCTACGACGGCGGAGACGGGCAGGGCGCCTACGAGGAGGAGCCGTACGAGGAGCCTCCTGCGCCCCAGGCTCCGGCCGCCAATGCGCGCATGCCGGCCTCGATGGCCTCGGCGCTGGCGAAGAACAAGAAGCGCGTGGACCCCCGGATGGAGGCCTATACCCGGCTCCAGAAGGAGATCCACGACCGCCTCATCGAGTACCTCGACTTGCGCCGCATGGACATGGACCGGCTCGGCGACGACGAGCTGTGGCGCCGCACCGAGAAGGCCATCCGCGACATCATCGACCAGATGGAGGCGGATGGAGAGCTCCCGTCCGAGGTGGACCGGGAGGAGCTGCTCACCGACGTCATCAACGAGGCGCTGGGCCTGGGGCCCCTCGAGGCGTTCCTCGCGTCGGATGAGATCAGCGAGATCATGGTGAACCACGCCAACCAGATCTACATCGAGCGCAAGGGCAAGCTCGTCATGTCCGAGAAGACGTTCAGCTCGAACCAGGCGGTGCTCGGCGTGATCGAACGCATTGTGGCGCCGATTGGCCGGCGCATCGACGAGTCCAGCCCGCTGGTGGACGCGCGCCTCAAGGACGGCAGCCGCGTCAACGCCATCATCCCGCCGCTGGCGCTCAAGGGACCCTGCATCACCATCCGCAAGTTCAAGAAGGACTCGCTGAAGATCCAGGATCTCATCAAGTTCAAGACCGTCACGGCGCAGATGGCCGAGTTCCTGGAGATGTGCGTCAAGGCGCGCAAGAACATCGTCATCTCCGGCGGTACGGGCTCGGGCAAGACGACGACGCTCAACATCATCAGCTCCTTCATCCCCGAGGACGAGCGCATCGTCACGGTGGAGGACGCGGCCGAGCTGCAGCTTCCCCAGGACCACTGGGTGCAGCTGGAGAGCCGCCCGCCCAACCTGGAAGGCAAGGGCGCCATCACCATCCGCGATCTGGTGAAGAACTGCCTGCGCATGCGGCCGGACCGCATCGTGGTGGGAGAGTGCCGCGCGGGCGAGACGCTGGACATGCTCCAGGCGATGAACACGGGCCACGACGGCTCGCTCACCACGCTGCACGCCAACACGCCGCGCGACGCCATCGCCCGGCTGGAGACGATGGTGCTGATGAGCGGCATGGAACTGCCGGTGAAGGCCATCCGCGAGCAGATCGCCAGCGCCGTTCACATCATCGTGCAGCAGACGCGCTTCTCGGACGGGACGCGGAAGATCTGCTTCATCACCGAGATCGCCGGCATGGAGGTGGACATCGTCACCCTCCAGGACATCTTCTATTACAAGCAGGAAGGCTTCACGGAAGACGGGAAGGTGCGCGGGCGCTACGTGGCCAGCGGCTTCGTGCCGAAGTTCTACGATGACCTGCAGCGCAAGGGCATCCCCGTCAACATGAGCATCTTCCGCGAGGACTGACGCCACCATGCCTACCCTGGTCGTCCGTCACCCCGACGGCAGCGAGAGCGAGCACGAACTTTCCGGTGAGCTGAAGATTGGCCGCCAGGAAGGTCAGAATGATCTGGTCCTTGCCGAGGGCGGTGTGTCGCGCCGCCACTCCCGTTTCTACGTGGAGGGCGGCAAGGTGATGGTGGAGGACGTGGGCAGCGCCAACGGCACCTTCGTGGATGGCCAGCGCATCACCGGCATGACGGTGCTCACGCCCAAGTCCACGGTGCTGCTGGGCGACTACGAGTTGCGGCTCAAGGCGTCCGCGGCCCCACGCCCCACCGGTGTGCGCAAGGCGGAGCCGCCGGCCGCGGGGGACGTCCCCCTGCCGCGCTCGGCCACCCGTGCCATGCCCGCCGTCAAGCGGCCCGCCCCGGGCGCCGGAGGCCCCTCGGCCCTGGCGAAGCGTCCCCGTCCCGGAAACCCGGGCGGTGCGCCGGTGGAGGAGGGGAGCGGAGGTCTGGTGCTCAAGGGCCTCACCGGTCCCTGGGTCAACAAGCGCTACCCCGTGCAGGGCAAGCTGGTGGTGGGCCGCCAGGCGCCCGCCACGGTGGTCCTGGAAGACGACTCGGTGAGCCGCAAGCACGCCGAGGTGGAGCAGACGCCCGAGGGCGCGGTGCTGCGCGATCTGGGCAGCGCCAACGGCACGCTCGTCAATGGCGAGCCCATGGGCACGCAGCCGGTGGTGCTGCAGCCCGGGGATGTCATCAGCTTCGGCATGGTGGAAGTAGAGGTCGAGGGTCCCGCTGGGGCCTCCAACCTGCCTGTGCGGCGTGGGCGCGATGTGCCCTCGCGGCGTGGTGCGGGCGGTGACGGCGCGCAGGCCGCCGAGGCGTCCGCCGAGGGCAGTGCTCCGGCCTCACGCAAGCGGTTGCTGGTGGTGGCCGTCAGCGTGGTGGGACTGCTGCTGGTGGCGGGGATCGTCAAGAGCACCCAGGGCGGCGCGGGCGCGGGCACCGCGCCCATCAAGAAGGGCCCTCCGCCTCCGAGCCCCACCGAGCTGGTGCAGGAGTCGCTCAGCCAGTGCCGCTCCTACTCCTCCATGGAGCTGGGCAGCGAGCCCGACTGGGTGAGGGCCGAGGCCGCGTGCTCGAAGGCTCTGGACATCGATCCGATCAACGCCGAAGCCAACACGCTGATGCGCCGCATCAAGGTGGAGAAGGAGTCCGCCGACTTCTTCGTGCAGGGCCAGAAGGCGCTCGGACGGCTCAAGGAGGAGGAGGCGCTGGATCTCTTCAAGAAAATCCCCAAGGAGAGCGCCTACTTCCGCCGCGCCAAACCCAAGGTGCAGGAAGCAGTGGCCCAGGTGGTGAAGCGCGCCGAGGACGACTGCAAGCGCTACCTGCGTGATGGCAACTGGGCGCCCGCGGTGCCCCGGTGCGAGCGCTTCATGGCCTTCGCCTGCCAGAAGGTGTCCCGCGAGGAGCTGGAGCCGCCCATCGGCTACACCCTGGTGCTCGACAAGAAGAAGCGGCTGGGGCGCAACGAGTGGCGGCCCAAGGACAAGCTCTACCTGGACTTCCTCATCGCCCGGCAGCGCCTGGAGCCCAACTCCGCGCCCTGGCGCTGCCCGGTGTCGGAGATCTTCTTCGAGGACGAGGCCGCGCCGGATCCCAAGAAGCTGGTGGAGGAGGTTTTCAAGAAGCAGCTGCCCCACAAGTTCATGGTCGCGGCGATGATGGACTACTGGGGCGGGCGCGGGAACGAGTCGGTCGCCACCCTGCAGAAGCTGCGCTCCAACTACGAGCTGGCCCAGTACCACGGTGATGCGGACAAGCTGCTCACGGACGTGAGCAACGTGGATCAGCTCTTCAAGATCGGCCAGGGCCACCTGCAGAACGAGGACGTGGAGAAGGCCGCCGAGCCGCTGCTGGAGGCGCTGGACGTGGACAAGCGGCTGATGGGCGACATGGCCGACTCCCGGCCGTCCTTCTACAAGCGCAACATCCAGCAGGACATGGCCGCCAAGGCCATCGCCCGGGGCAAGTTCTGGGCGGAGCGTGGGGATCCGCGCCGCGCCTGCCGCATCTGGAAGCTGGGCTTCCGCTTCTACGCGGGCAACACGGACCTGAACTCGCAGGTGGGCCGCTGCTCCACCCGCGGTCTGACGGCCCTCAAGGCCGCCGGGACCTGCGCGGACCTGGATGCCGTGCTGGACCTCGCCGTCCCGGGTGACGGGCTCGAGGAGAAGGTGGTGGCCACGAAGAAGGAGAACGGCTGCTGAGTCCCTGGAGGCCCCGGGAGCGTTGACGGTTGCTCCTCGGAGGCGTCCCCGGCATGGACAGGGGGCGGGGGCTCGATTATGGCCGGGGACCTATGGTTCCCAGCCCTCCGAGCGGCTCGTCCCGCCTCGTCCTGATCGACGCCTCCAGCTTCATCTTCCGCGCCTATCACGCGATTCCTCCCCTGACGAACCGCAAGGGTGTGCCCACCAACGCCACCCTGGGTTTCACCCGTCAGGTGCTCAAGGCGCTCAAGGAACTGAACCCCACCCACGTCGCGCTCGCCTTCGACAAGGAGAGCCGCGCCGAGCGCCAGAAGATCGACCCCAACTACAAGGCCAACCGGCAGGCCATGCCGGAGGACCTGGCGCAGCAGTTCCCCTACATCCGCCAGGTGGTGGAGGCCCTGCACCTGCCCGTGCTGGAGGTGGCCGGTTGGGAGGCGGATGACGTCATCGGCACCCTGGCCCAGCGCGCCACGGCCGAGGGCTTCTGCGTCCTGGTGGTCACCGGCGACAAGGACTTCGTGCAGATCGTCGACAAGGACGTGCACCTGTACGATCCGCAGAACGAGCGCTACACGGACCCCGACGAGGTGAAGGAGCGGCTGGGGATTGAACCGAAGCAGATGCGCGACTACCTGGCGCTCATCGGCGACGCGGTGGACAACGTCCCCAAGGTGCCGGGCATCGGCCCGAAGTCGGCGGTGGAGCTGCTGACCCAGTTCGGCTCGGTGGACGCGATGCTCGAGCGGCTCTCCGAGGTGAAGAAGCCGAAGATGCGCGAGGCCATCGCGGCGCACCGCGAGAGCCTGCTGCGCGCGCGCGACCTGGTGACGTTCCGCACGGACCTGCAGCTGGACGTGTCCATCGAGGACCTGAAGCGCCAGCTGCCGCATGACGAGCAGTTGCGCCAGCTCTTCACCGATCTGGAGTTCTCCGCGCTGCTGCGGGAGCTGCCGGCGAAGGCGGCCACGGGCGGCGAGGGCACCGCGGAAGGCACGGCGGCGGCGCCAAGGACGGCCGCGAAGCTGCCGGCGCAGACGGAGATCGTCACCTCGAAGGAGGCGCTCCAGGCGCTGGCCGCCGCGGTGCGCGAGGCGGGTGCGGTGACGCTGGTGCCCGCGTACGAGGGCCTGCCCTTCGCCGGGTTGCTGGTGGGCCTGGGGGTGGCGCTGAAGGACGGCACCACGCGCTACGTGCCGCTGGCCCACGAGGGGCTCGGCGTGGAGCAGGTGCGGCCCGCGGACTTCAAGGCGGCCCTTCAGGGCGTGTTGGAGGACGCGGCGGTGAAGAAGGGCGGCCATGACCTCAAGGCCCTCTGGCTGCTGCTCAATCGCGAGGGCATCCGCCTGAGGGGAGGGGAGAACGACGTCGAGCTGCTCAGCTACCTGCTGGATGCCTCGCGGCGCGATCACAGCGTGGAGTTCCTCGCCCGCGAGCGGCTTCAGGTGGACCTGCCCGAGCTGCCCACCACCAGCGGCCGCAAGGCCCGCGCGTTGAAGGAGCACTCCCCCCAGGAAGTGGCGCTGGCGTACGCGGTCCGGGCGGAAGCGGCGCGGCAGCTCGCCCCCGGGCTGTGGGAGGAGCTGGAGCCCCTGGGCCTGACGAAGCTCGCGCGGGAGCTGGAGCTGCCGCTGGTGCCGTTGCTCGCGCGCATGGAGTCGCGCGGCGTGAGGGTGGACGTGAAGGTCCTCCGGCAGATCTCCGACAAG
The DNA here is from genome assembly GCA_035645295.1 of Archangium sp. GTDB lineage: Bacteria > Myxococcota > Myxococcia > Myxococcales > Myxococcaceae > Archangium. Next base: position 4,679 of record DASQMW010000207.1, on the reverse strand, counting down.
GTGGGCGCCGACTGCGAGGCGAAGGTGAAGGAGATCCACACGCTCGCGGGCACCGAGTTCAACGTGGGCTCCAACCCGCAGCTGGCCGAGGTGCTCTACAAGAAGCTGGAGCTGCCCGTGCTCAAGCGCGGGAAGACGGGCCCCTCCACGGACCAGGAGGTGCTGGAGAAGCTGGCCGAGGTGCACCCGCTGCCGCGCGCCATCATCGAGTACCGCTCGCTGTCCAAGCTCAAGAGCACCTACCTGGACACGCTGCCGGAGCTGGCGAGGAACGGGCGCATCCACACCACCTTCCACCAGGCGGCCACCGCCACCGGGCGGCTGTCCTCGTCGGATCCCAACCTGCAGAACATCCCCATCCGCACCGAGCTGGGAATGGAGATCCGCCGCGCCTTCATCGCCGACGAGGGGAAGCAGCTCGTCTCCGCGGACTACAGCCAGATCGAGCTGCGGCTGCTGGCGCACATCGCCGAGGACCCGGTGCTCATCGACGCCTTCGCCCGGGACGAGGACATCCATAGCCGCACGGCGGCGGAGATCTTCGGCGTGGCGCAGGACCAGGTGACGAGGGATCAGCGGCGCGTGGCCAAGACGGTGAACTTCGGCATCGCCTACGGCCTGAGCTCCTACGGTCTGTCCACGCGCCTCAACATCCCCGACGAGGAGGCGCGCGACATCATCGAGCGCTACTTCACCCGCTACGCCGGCATCAAACGCTATCTGGAGGAGACGGTGAGGGTGGCGCGCGAGAGGGGCTACGTGGAGACGCTCTTCGGGCGGCGCCGGCCCATGGCGGATCTGCGCGCGAAGAACCGTCAGGTGGTGCAGGCGGCCGAGCGCGCCGCCATCAACATGCCGATCCAGGGCACGGCGGCGGACCTCATCAAGAAGGCGATGCTGGCGGTGGACGCGGAGCTGGAGAAGCAGGGCCTGCAAACGCAGATGTTGCTGCAGGTGCACGACGAATTGCTCTTCGAGGCGCCCGAGGCCGAGGTGGAGGCCGTGAAGGAGCTGGCGCGCAAGTGCATGAACGCCGTGATGCAGCTCAAGGTGCCCCTCAAGGTGGAAGTGGGGGCGGGAAGGACGTGGGCGGACGCGCACTGATGTCTCCGCGCGCCGTCCTCGCGCTGGGGCTGTTGCTGCTGGTGCCGCAGTGGGCTCGAGCGGCTTCGCCGCTGGAGAGCGTGGCGGTCAGAGAACAATACAGCCCCACCTACGGCCGAGGGCTCGAGCTCACCTTCAAGCCGCTCGGGCCGGAGCCGGCCCTGGCGCGGTTCACCGTGGAAGAAGCCCGGGCGTTCGTGGAGGCCCTGGAGACGGCATTCCAAGCGCCGAAGCCGCGTTCAGGGCGGCCTTCCCTGACGGGACTCCATCCGAGCGCGCTGATGGCGGGCTTTTTCTCGAGGCCCCCACCGGATGCTCATTCGTCCGACCTGGAGCGGCGCGTGCGCGCGGCATACGTGGAGGTCTTCGGTCCTCCCTCGATGCCGCTGCTGTCCTCGCTCGAGAGCAGACGGTGGTTCCTGGCACTGAAACTCTCGCCTCGCTACATGGACGAGGGCGTGCGCGCGGCGGCCATGGAGCTGCTCAGCTCTCCTGCGGTCGCGTATTCCATGGCCCTGTCCATGATGCTGTACATGGCGGCGTGGGCCGCGCCCGAGCCTGTCTTCTCCAAGGCGCTAGCCTCGGCGGTGACCCTCGGGCTGTTGATGACCTACAGCGCGGCGGAGCTCTACACCGTGGGGCAGGCGTGTCTGAATTTGTACCAGGAAGCGGAGGCGGCGAGGACGCAGGAGGAATTGGAGGCCGCCGCCGAGCGCTTTGGTCAGGCAATCGGGGGAGTGGGGTTTCGGGTGCTGGTGACAGTGGCCGGGGCGAAGCTGGCCAAGGGATTGCCGGAGGTGCCCAAGGGAGGAATATGGGCGAGCCTTTCGCCACCACGCTTCGCTTTCATGGGAGTCGGCGCTCGGGGAGGCTTTTCAGTCGGAGCGGGCACACGCGCCCAGGTGAACGTGGCGAATGGCACGGTGGTGCTCATGGGCGTGTCCGCGAATACGGCGGCTTCCGCGATGGCCTCGGCAGTCGCTTCCGCCCGGACGACGGGAGCTTGCCGGGAGGCCTCGGACAAGGGGGACGCCAAAGCACATCACATCGCCACGAACAAGAATGACATATCTGATGTCAGCGGCGGCCCTTGGACGCCACGCTTCGAGATTCTCTTCGCTCGTGCTGCCATGAACCTGAATGACCCGGTGAATATGGTTTATCTCATTGGTCATCAGGGCCCACATTCCAAGGAATACCATCAGAAGGTCTACAGCCGCCTGGAGGTTGCTCTTGGGACATGTCGGGACAAAGTCGGGTGTCGAGCCAATCTGATAGAGGAACTCGACCGGATTGCAGCCGACATCTGCAAGCCAGGGTCGACGCTCAATAAGCTGCTCACGAAAAAATCATGAGTGCCTCGAAACAATATTTTGATTTATGGGATGACCTGTACGTCCCCGGACGGTGGCATTTGAGCGCTCCCGATGTGGATGTGCATGGGCAAGAGATAGACCCCTGGCAATTCAAGGCAGGAGAAGCGGTCAAGCTGGAGTCAGCGCCACTGCTGCGGATGGTTCGCCCCGGCCGTGCTCTCGATTTCAGCCTGACCGGCCTGACGGTGCCGTTGGTCAATGGCCGTGTCGTCTCTTTGTTCGAGCGCTTGGGCCTCGAGCAGGAGGTGCAATTCATACCGGCCCGAGTGGAGGGCTTCTCCGAGCCTTATTTCCTTCTCAATGCCCTCCGCGTCATTCGCTGCATCGACGATGCGCGGTGCGAGGAGGTCCTCTATTGGCTTCCCGAGGACAACCGCCCGGACAAGCTGGGGCAGTACCGGAATGTCAGTGGATTGAGAGTGGACCCAACGAAGGTGGGCAATTCCAACATCTTCCGCCCCTGGGGCTGGACGGTCGCCCTCATCGTTTCCGAGCGCGTCAAGCTGGCCATGGAGGGCGCGGGCATTACCGGCACCGAGTTCACGGAAGCCTGAAAAAACCTGGGCGGACGCGTACCCCCGTACGCGTCCGCCCCGGAAAACAACGCCGACCCGTCCGGCCGTCGAGGCGCGTGAACCCCCATTCACGCGGCCTCCAGCGGCCACTCCTTGCGCGCTCACCGCACCCCCGCGCGGGAACACGCCCCCTTTTCGCGCCTCGGGCCCCCCAATTGGCCCGTCAGCGCGCCCCCTTCAACCGCCGGCCCTCGGACACCTCCCAGCATTGGAGGCGTCAAGCCGGACGGGTCGGCACCCCCCTCAACTCAATGCATCGCCACCCGCTCGTGCTCCTCCGCCACCGGAGGCCGCTCGCGGATCGCCACCGGCGTCTTCTCGAAGAGCTGCACCACCAGGCCCGCGAAGGGCACGCGCGGCCTCGGCGCCAGCGGATTGCCCAGGCGCTCCATCAGCGCCACCGCCGAGTCCACCGCCTCGTCCAGCGCCTGGTTCACCACCGCCCGCTCCGCGTTGCCTCCGCCCAGCGCCTCCACCGCGTCCACCAGGCAGCGGCGCAGCGCGGCGAATTCCTCGTGCAGCGCGCGCACTCCCCGCCCCGGCGCCAGCCTCAGCACCGCGCGCGTCCGGCTCCACGGGCTGCCTTCCTTGCCCTCCAGTTTCTTGCCCACCTCGCGGATGAACGGCTCCACCACGCTGTCCAACTGGTTGCGCGGTGCCCCCCCGTCCTTGCGCGCCTCGGCGAAGCGCACCCGGCGCCATGCCGCGGCCAGCCGCTCCGGCTGCCCCGCGAACACCCTCGCCACCCCTGCCTCTCGCCGTGCGCGTTCCAGCATTCCGCTCTCCTCCGCTCTCGTGGCGGCCTCTTGAGCAAGCCGCTTGCCAGCGCTCGCGCCGAGGGGCGGGGACAGTGAAATCAGCCGTTTGGCTCAGCTCCCGGGAGCCGAGAGTCTCAGACAGGCTGTAGATTTTTCGCCGCGAGCGAAGAAAGGGAAGGGCCGTGGGTCATGCGCTCTCTTCCGTGGGCAGTCGTTTTCCCACCGGAAGGACAGGGCGCGGCTCCCGTTTCAGTGCACTGTCGGCTTGGGCGGACGAGGCATGCTTTCCTCCTCGTCCTCGAATTCCTGGCCGTTGGTCACGAGGGGCTCGACGGACTCGCTCCACTCGGGGGACGCCACGTCCGCCGACTTCGGCGTGTCCGTGGGCTCCACCCCGTCCACCGGCTGCACGGTCACGGGCACGAGCAGGGCGCGCTGCTGGGCGAGCTCCGCCTCGAGGGACGTGCGCATCGCCGCCTCCTCGGCGACATCCTGCGCCTCCATCTGGGCCAGGTGCTCCTCCTTCTGCTTGCGCCGCCGCACGTACGCCGCCACCACCAGCCCCGTCATCCCCAGCCACAGCAGCGAGGTGCTCGTCGTCAGCGGCAGCCAGCCGTAGCGCGCCGCCAGCCCCTCCCGCCACGCCAGCTCCTCCACCCACAGCGACGACTTGAAGGCCTTGCCGAAGGCCTGCTCGAAGGGCTGGCCCGTGGCCACCTCGTCCACCAGCCGGCCCATGCCCTCGGGCCCGTGCCGCGCCGACAGCCACGCCACGAAGGCCGCGCTCTGCGCGTAGGCGATCTCCACGTCCGAGGGGAGGTCCGGCCAATGGTCCGACAGGTGCTCGAAGTGGAACACCTTCTCCT
>DASQMW010000206.1:0-94064 GCA_035645295.1 Archangium sp. | reverse complement strand
AGGGGCATGGCCTCGTGCATCCCGAATTCCCGCGCGGGCTGTCCTGGTCGCGGTTGGAGCCCCTCTCCGCTCCGACTCCAGCTCGCTCGCACGAGGCATGGCCTTGCTATCGCTTCGGCTCCTACCGAAACACGTTCTTATGGAAATCACCATTGCCCCGGAGACCCTGGCGGAGTTCGAGCGGCGCCCTGGCCTGGCGGCTCAGGCGGCCACCTTCTCCTTCCAGGGCAAGAGCCAGCCGGTGGGGCTGCGCCTGCGCGGCTCGAGCGCCCGCTCCTTCCCGAAGCGCAGCTGGCGCATCGAGTTCCCCGAGGGCGTGAAGTTCGACGGACGGCGCAAGCACAACCTGATCGCCGAGTACCAGGACAGCACCTTGATGGTGGAGAAGCTCGGCTACGATCTGCTGCAGGCGCTCGGCGTCCCGGCTCCGCGCGCGCGCTATGTCCGATTGACCATCAACGGCGTGTACCAGGGCGTGTACCTGGACCTCGAGCGCGTCGATAAGAACTTCCTCGACCGCCACGGCTTCGACGACGACGACGCCAGCATCTACCGGTGTGGCGCCAGGGACTGCGAGCTGAAGCCCTGGCGCATGCCCTACCAGACGGAATGGGACAAGAAGACGAACGAGGACGTGGGCCCGGAGGACATCCTCGCCCTGGAGGACGCCATCAGCCACACCCCGGAGCCCGGCCTGGTGCGCATGCTGGAAGAGCGCATGGAGCTGGAGCGCTACCTGCGCGCCCTCGTCACGGACGCGCTGATCAGCAACTACGTCATCCAGGACTCGCGCAGCTACTTCATCCGCGACCGGGTGACGGGGCGCTGGAACTACGTGCCCTGGGATGTGAACAACTCGGTGGCCACCTGGTGGCCCACGTACGGGCTGGCGATGGAACCCATCGTCGATCACCCCATCTTCCACTTCAGCCTCGCCGATCCGTGGATCACCCGGCTGTATGAGCTGCGCAAGACCTTCACGCCGGGCCTGTTGCCCACCTTCTCCAACCTCAACACGCGCATCGCCTTCAACCCGGAGCTGCGTGAGCGCACCCTGCGGCTCATGGAACGCGCGCTCGACGAGGTGTTCAACCCGGAGGTGCTCCACCCGCGGCTCGAGCAGATGCACGCCCTGCTGCTGCCCCACCTGAAGCAGGATCCCTTCATCACCCAGCCGGACAGATACCGGCAGGATGGGCTGGCCCAGTTCGAGGCCGGGTTGCCGTACATGAAGCGTTACGTCACCCGGCGCCACGCCCACATCCGCCAGCAGATCGCCGCGTACCGCGCCCGCTCCCTCGGCCTGGCCCTCTCGGCGTTCGATCCGCGCGAGGGCTGGGTGGAACTGCACAACTACGGCCCGGCCCCCGTCTCGACCCAGGGCATGGTCCTCACCAAGGATCTGCGGCGGGCGCTGACGCCCAACGTCCCGGAGCGCACGCTGGCCCCTGGGGAGACGGTACGCTTCACCGCGGCCGAACTGGGAATCACCACCTCGCCTCCCGCGGCCACCGTCACCCCGGGAGGGACGGTGGGTTTCCCCGCCCGAGGTGAGATCGGCCTCTTCAACGGGAAGTCCATCGTCGGGGTGATCGACCTGCTCTACTACGGAGAGTTCCCAGGGGGCCGCTCCTACGCGCGCAACGCGCAGGACCCGGCCCGCTGGGAGATCCGATGAGCGGAAGCCCGGTGGGGCTCCCTGCTCGCGGCGGCGGCGCCGGGTGAGCACCCAGGCCAGCGGGGCCCCCAACGCGAGCCATGCTCCCGCGCCCGTGGCCGAGCAGCCCGCCTGAGGCGAGGGCTCCAACTCCAGGTCCGGCACGGCCTCGGAGGGAGCACCCGGCGTGGAGCCAGACGGCGGAGGCGTCTGCGTCCCGGGCACCGGCCCTGGCGTGGGCTCACCGGGGGTGGGCTCAGCGGGGGTGGCCTCGGCGGTGACCGTCAGGCTGTGGGTGAGCACCTCGCTGCCGCCGGTCGCGGTAAGGGTGACGGTATAGGAGCCGGGCTCGGCGTAGACGTGGGAGACGCTCTCGCCCTCGGCGGTCTCCCCGTCCCCGAAGTCCCACTGGAGGGTGGCTCCCTCCTGGGTGGTCTGGGCGGTCAGCAGCACCTCGAGCGGATTGGAACTCCGGCTGTGCTCGGCGCTGAGCACCGGTTGCTCCGGGCGCGCGGGGAGCGCCTGGGTGAGCCGGAAGGTGTCGAGCACCGCACCCGCAGGGGTCACCATCTGCCCCGTCAGGCTCCCATCCTCGATGGTGACATCGAGGTAGCCCACCGAGCGGTTGCTGCGCATGGCGCTCCAGCCCGGCTGTGCCGGGACAAAGGCCTTGGTGGCGGAGCCCGTGCCCACGACGAGGTAGGTGACGCCGCCAGAGGCCGCGGTGTTGCCCTTCATGGGGTGGGTGCGCTCGTAGGTGTGGTCATGCCCGGTGAGGACCATGTCCACGCCGTACTGCTCGAACACGGGCGCGTACATCTCGCGGAGCTTCACCTCGGAGCCGTGCTCCGCCGCGCTGGAATAGGGCGGGTGGTGGAAGAAGACGATCTTCCAGGGCTGCCGGGTGGAAGCGAGATCCGAGGTGAGCCAGGCCCGCTGAGCGGCCTGATCACAGCGGCCCTTGGCGACGCCCAGCGCGAGCAGGCAGCTGCTGTCCAGGGAGATGATGTGCGCGGGGCCCCAGTCGAACGAGTAGTAGCGCTCGGTGCCGGCGGGGTTGTTGGCCGGCAGGTAGAAGTTGTTCACGTACGGCTGGGCCTTGTCCGTCAGGTACTCGTGGTTGCCGGGCGTGGCGTAGATGGGCACCTCGGCGAGGAGGGGCGCCAGGGGCTGGAACAGCTTCGTCTGGTGCTCCGCGTCGGTGCCGTTGTCGTAGGCCCCGTCCCCCAGCGACAGGAAGAAATGGGGCTTGCGGCTGAGGATGGAGCGGCCGACGGACACCTCGGAGGTAGCGCCCGTGCCGAAGTCGCCCATGGCCGCGAAGCGCACGCGTCCCGAGCCGGGAGGGGTGGCGGTGGTGAAGCGCAGGGGCTGCGTCGTCGCGCCGCAGGCCTCGACGGCATAGCTGTGCTCCGTGCCGGCCCGCAGTCCTTCCAGCTTCACCACATGAAGGCGGCCCGTGGTGGACGCCGTGGCGAGCCGGGAGGTGTCGGTGCCCAGGCCAAAGCGGACGCGGGGCACACAGTCCGTGTCCGTCCGGAAGGCGACCAGCGCGCTCGTGGTCGTCACGGACTGCAGGTAGGGAGTCCGGGTCAGCCGCGCTGCCTCGCTAACGCCTGCGAACGCCAGCAAGCCGGCCAGGGCCGCCAGCAGGGAAAGGTTTTTGTGGGGCATGCAAGCTCCAGGGTTCACGTTCTGATGAGTGGGCAGAACGCATGAATCCCGGATGCATTCGCGGCCCCATTCCGGACCCGCGTTGATCGAGCCTTTCCTCCCCGGCCATCTCAGGGCTGGGCCCCCCGCCTCCCCGGCCCCGTCCAGACGGGGGATGGCGAGCTGTGAGGACAGGGGAGGGGACGCCCCCTCAGGGGCTCGGGAGCTCGCTCCCAGCCGAGCCCTCCTGTGGCCGCACGCCGTCGGCACGCAGCACCCGCACCACCTCACCGGACATGACGCGGTGGCCGGCGGCATTCGGATGGACGCCATCCTCATCCAGGCCGTCGATGAAGCGGTGCACACTGTCTGGCGCGTGCATCACCGCCTCGAAGTCGATGACATCCGGCTGCCGGTGGGTGCGTATCCAGGCGTTCATCGCCGACCGGCTCACCTTCACCTCTTCGTATTTGCTGCTGGCGGCGAGCTCCTTGGGCAGCAGGGTTCCGACCCAGGCGCGGCAGAAGGGTTTCAGCCGCTCCGTCAGCTCGGCCAGCTGCGCCTGGAGCTTGCTGTCCGGAGGGCCCGTCAGGTCATTGGTGCCCAGCAGGATGATGCAATCGGTGATACCCGACAGGGTGAGCACCTCCCCGTCGAGCAGCCGCAGCGCATCGTAGAAGCCCTGGCCGGAGACACCGGCATTGACGATAGGCACCCCGAGTTGGGCGCCGGCCCGGAAGGCCCAGGTGGCCCGGAGGTCATCGTGGCCGTCGATGTAGCCCTCGGTGATGCTGTCGCCCAGGGCGACGAAGGCCCGCGAGGGAGGACCCTCGACCTCCACGGTGGCCAGTCCCACGGGCACCGCCCAGGCCGAGCCCCCTAGCGGGCCCGGCGTGCTGGCCCACGAGCCCCGGCGCACGAAGCTGCCGGGGAGCAGCTCAATGGAGCTCGCGGCCAGCTGGCCCTCCACCTCGAAAGACACCGCCAGCTCGTCACCGGAGCGGATGGGGAAGGACACGGGATCGGAGACCACGCGCGTCCTCGTCGCCACGGAGACACCGGGCGAGCCGGAGAACGTCACGGGCACCGGCTCCGAGGCCAGCGAGCCCTCGCTGCCGGCCCGGGCGGCGGTGACCCGCCGCAACACCAGGGAGCCATCTCCCGAACGGAAGGCGAGCCGCACCCGCTGCCCCGCCCGGCTCACCGGCACGCGCAGGCGGAACGTGGTGGTGCCGCTCACGGCGTGGGACCAGCGCAGCGCCAGGTGGAAGCCTGGTTGGAACACAGGGGGCTCCGGCGGAGGAGGCTCCGGCGGGGGAGGCTCCGGCGGGGGAGGCTCCGGCTCCTGCTCGGTACTCTCGGGGGCCTCCTCGAGCCCATCGGAGGGTAGGGAGGGGCGGCATCCGGTCACGAGAAGTGCCCACAGACACACCAGCAATGCACTGCTTCGCCCTGTTCCCATCCTCCGCGCCTCCCTCCCGTAACGGAGTGCATCTTCCGGACCCGGCCCGTTCGCCAGGGAGCTCAGGCCTGGGGGCCCACCGCGTCGGCCGGTACCCCCGGCTGGCCCAACTGCCGTGCCGGCACGGTGCTGACGCTGAACGCGGGCCGCGCCGCGGCTTCGGAGGCGGGACGCAGCCGCACCGGGGCGCTCCTGCGCTCGGAGGCCACCTGCTCCATGCAGTCCACGTGCTCGCTGATGCAGCGTGAGAGCGTGAAGGCTCGCTCCACCTTGCGCCGGCCCTCGGCTCCGAGCCGGGCGCGCAGCGCCGGATCGAATGCCAGGGTGTCGATGGCGCTCGCGAGCGCGGCCGCGTCACCCTTCGGCACGAGCAGGCCGTTTACCCCATCGTCGATGATCTCCGGGATGCCGCCGCTGCGCGTCGCGATGACGCCGCACCCGCTGACCATTCCCTCGGTGACGGCGAGCCCGAAGGCCTCTTCCAGGATGGGCGTGTGCACGCACGCCTCCGCGTCGCGCAGCAGCAGGTGCACATCGTCGCGCATCCCGAGGAACTCCACCCGCTTCTCGAGCCCCAGCTCCCGCACGAGCGCCTTGTAGGGCTCCTCCATCCGGCCATAGCCCACCACGCGCAGCGTACAGTCCTGGGCACGCGTGAGCGTCATGGCCCGCAGCAGCACGTCGATGCCCTTTTCGGGGATGAGCTGCGACACACAAATCATGCGCAGCGCGCCACTCGGGTTGGGAGTCTTCTCCGTCGTGAACCGGCCGGGGTCCACGCCGTTGTGGATGACGCGCGTGCACCGGACATCCAGGCCGAAGCGCTCGACGTCGCGCCCGCGCACGTACTCGGACACGCCTACCAACTCGTTCACGCGCAGGAGCGTCACCTGGTCGAGCGCCCGGGAGAGATACCTGCGCAGCGGTGCCACGGGCATGCTCATGTCCCCGCAGTGCTCCACGAAGACGAGCGAGGCGGGCCAGGCGGCATAGCAACTGAACGCCACCTTCGAGCGCGGTGGCAGCATGTTCGCGTAGATGAGGTCGTAACTGGCGAGCCGCCGCGCGGCCGCCACGGGCGCCGCCCTGAGCGACTCGATGGAGCCGAAGCCGACGCCCAGCCGATCCAACTCCTGCTGCACTACGGGGTGCACCGGCAGGAGGGTGAACAGGTCCACCGTGTGGCCCCGGCGGAGCGCCTCGGCGCAGACTCCGAGGACCCACTGCTCCAATGACCCGAGCTTCTTGGGCGGGGTCCCGACGATGAATGCAATCCGCATGGCTTCGTGTCCTCCAACGTCCGGCTGCTTCAGGTTGCGCGAAAGGTCTCGAGTGCTTCAGCGCCTGAGCGAGGCGAGCAGGGCGAGGGGCCGCAGCCCGAACACCTGGAGGAGCGGCACCAGGGCCCCGGTGAACAGGACGCCCGCGACGGCGACGTGCAGCAGTGCTCCTTCCCGCCCGCCCAGCGTCTCGAGCACGGGGCCCAACCGGGTGGTGAAGGCCAGCACTGTCACCGCGCACACCCCCGTGGCGCCGCACAGCCGGGCGAGTTCCTTCACGGGTAGCCAGTCGCGCAGTGCCGGCAGCGGTCCGCCAGCGGCGAGCGCGCGCGGCAACTGCCGCAAGAGCAGCGCCTTGCCCACCACCTCCGCCAGGAGCCAGGCCAGGATGCCACCGAGCATCCCCAGCCAGGGCACGAGCAGCGCGAGCAGCGGCACCGTGGCGGCCGCCTTGCCCAGGTAGGAGAAGAAGATGGCGCGCGTCTGGCCGCGTGCGCGCAGCAGCCCGTCCAGTGGCAGGCACGCGAGCATGATGCCCAGCACGCTCACCCGGAAGATGGGGACCGCGGCGTCGAACTTGCCGCCGAACAGCGCGCGCACCACCCACGGCGCGCTGAGGACGAGGAAGGCGCTCGCCGGGATGAAGACCAGCGCGAGCTTGCGCGTGGCCTCCCGGAAGAGCCCGGCCGCCTGTACGCCGAGCCCCTGCTTGTCCAACTGGCCCACGCGCACCATGAGGACTTCACTCGTGGGCGAGTAGAACAGGTCCACCAGCGGTACCTGGAAGCAGCCCACCGCGTACACGGCGTAGAGCGCGGGCGGCACGCTCAGGGCCACGGCGTACTGGTGCGCGACCTGTTGGGGGATGCTGAGCAGCATCGCCGCGCCGAACGGCAACGCGTAGGCGAGCTGCGCGCGCAGGCCGGCCCACGAGGGCCCCCCACCCTCCGCCGAGAGCACCATCGAGAGCGTCACGCAGAAGCGCGTCAGGGTCAGGACCGCGAGCGCCGCCATGGCCCCCTTCATCCCGAAGCCCAGGAGGAACGGCGCGACGAGCGCCACGCTCTTGAGAACCTCGTAGCCCACGTACACGAGCGCCGACGCCCGGGTGCGGCCCTGGCTGGTCAGGGTCGTCTCCAGCAGTCCGCCAGCCAGGGAGAAGAGGACGAAGAAGGCGAGCTCGCCGCGGAACAGCAGCAGCGCCGGGTTGGGGAACCGCTCCGCGGCGAAGGGCAGCGCCGCCCAGAGGAGCACCGCCCCCACGAGTCCCATGGCCAGGTTGAAGAGCTGCGTCTGCAGGAGGATGGACCGGGGCCCCTGGGCCCGCGGCACGAAGTAGTAGAGGCTCTGCGCCATCCCCAGCGACAGGATGCTCAGGATCGGGCCGCACAGCAGGAAGATCTGCTTGTAGGTGCCGTACTCCTCGAGCGACAGCTTGCGCGCGAGGTACAGCGGGGTAACCACGGTGATGACGGCCGCCGTCATGCGCGCGAGCACGAGCGGCAGGGCCTGGCGCGTGGCGCTCGTGCCGCGCTGCTGTTCCTTTGCCGTCTCCGCCGTCCTGTCCGTCGCCATGTCACCGTCCTCCCCGCGTGTCGCCACGGGCAACACGTCCGGGCTGGGGAGCGTTCCCTTCCGCCCAGGGCGTCAGGGGCGTGAGGGGCGCGGGGGAGGGCGAGCCCTTGCCGGACGTTCCCTCCACCGGCGCCGGGGATGCGCGAGCCAGCCGCTCCGCGCAGGCGGCGAGCCCGAAGAGCACGTAGAAGTGGACGGACACCAGGAAGCCCGCGAAGAGGCAGGACACCAGGTGGCCCACCACCGCCGCCGTGAGGGACTGGGCCTGCCAGCCCCGCTCCTTGTCCCGTGCGGACTGCCACAGTGGCCCGAGCACGGAGCCGATGAAGGCCAGGAAGAGCCCCAGCCCCACGAAGCCCAGGTCCGAGATGACCTGGAGGAAGACGTTGTGCGCGGCGTACACCCGGCCGCCCGTGTGCTGAGGCCCGTAGATCTGCCACGCGAAGGGGAAGGTGCCCGCCCCCACGCCCAGCAGCGGGTGCTCCTGGCTCACCCGCGAGGCCACCGTCCAGGCCTCGACCCGGCTCATCGCCGAGGCATCCTGCTCATAGGTGGACACCGTGCGGGTCCGCTCCCAGAAGCTCCGTGGAGAGAGCACCAGCATGGCCACGGCCACCCCCGCGACGAGGAGGGTGCGGCCCAGGCTGCGCTCCAACACCAGCCATGTCACCGCGGAAGCCACGAGCCCCAGGAAGCCGCCACGCGAGTAGCTCAGCACCATGGCGGTGATGGCCATCGCGGCGGCCACGCCACAGGTCAGTCGAACCATCCAGGCGGTCCGCCGCCGGACGAAGAAGGCCACCGCCAGGGGCACGATGATGCCTACGCTCATCGCCATGCGGTTGGGGTCCGCGTACACGCCCAGCCACCGCGCGCGGTAGCCCTCCACCATGTCCACCCCCGCGTGGTGCCAGGCGATGACCCCGCGAGAGGTGACGAGCGAGGACAGGATGAGGACGAGCAGGGCCCACCGCAGGCGCTGCTCCGTCGTCACGAGGTTGACGACCGTCAAATAGACGAGCACCCACTTGAGGAGCTCCACCGCCGTGGAGCGCGTGACGTCCGGGTACAGCGACCAATGCAGGGACACGAAGGCCAGGCCACAGAAACACATGAGGAGCACGCCCCTCTGACCATCCGTCCACAGCGGCTGCCTGCGCCCCACGCGTCCCAGGAGAAACAGGCCCGTGGCCAGAGCCGACGTCAGCAGCGCCGGGCGCCACCGGGCGGCCCCGGGAATCCACTCACCCGGGCTCAGATAGATGCAGGCCAGGAATGCGAGCAGGAATCCAAATGCCAAACGGTCCCGGCCCTGTCGCGGTTTGCGTCCCATGCTCATCCCCCCGCCCATCCACCGAGCCCAGGCCGGCTCATCCCGCAGTGACCCCCAGGGTGCGCACCTGAGGGGGTGGGTGCCATTGCCTCCCAGCGCCCAATCTGGAGGGCAATGAATCATTGGCTGTTGGATGAGACCCGGGCCCGCAGGGCATGCCAGCCAGCGGCCACTCCCCGCGCTCCTGAGCCCTCGCCCGCCGGAATCATCCGCGTCCGCGCGGTGTCCCAGACCACTCACTCTTTTCCACGAGGGGTTGTCCCCATGCGTATTGGCTTCACCCTGTTCCCTCTGCTCGCCGCGGTGCTGCTGGCTTCCGCATGTGGAGAAGGCGCCGCCCCGGGAGCGAGCGGTGCGATCGGCTCGGACGGTACGGGCGCCACCCGGCCAGACGGGCCCCCGGGGGTTCCCTCGTCTTCCTCCAGCGTCGAGCCCTCGGTTCCGGTCGTGCCAGCCAACCCCGCACGCGAGTGGGTGGTGAGCCCCACGGGCAACGACACGGCCGCTGGTACGGCCGCAGCCCCGCTGCGCACCATCTCCAAGGCCATCACCCAGGCCGGGCCGGGGGAGCTCATCCGCGTGCGCGCCGGCACCTACGCCGAGCGCGTCCTCCTCATGGGCTCCGTCCGCCACGGCACCGCCTCGGCTCCCATCACCCTGCTCGGTGAAGGCAAGCCCCGCATCGTCCTGGGCTCGCAGTCCGGAGCGCTCATGGTGGTGGAGCGCAGCCATTGGGTCATCCGGGGCTTCGACATCGACGTCGAGAATCGTCCGACGCTCGCGGTGGCGTTCACCGGCAATCTCCAGGGCACGTTCCTCGCCGACTCGGAGATCCACCATACCCGGTATGGCGCGGGAGTGAGCTTCCACAATGGCGCCAATGGCGCCACGCTCGAGAACAACAACATCCACCACCATGTCATCCCGGGTCAGGACTCCCACGGCGTGATGATCCAGCCCACGGCGCGCAACATCACCGTGCGCAACAATGTCATCCACGACAACTCGGGCGACTCCATCCAGTGCTACAGCGAGGATGGTGCGATGCCCAGCGCGCCCGCGGATGGCATCCTCATCGAGGGCAACGACCTGTACGGCAACTACGAGCAGGGGTTGGACATCAAGACGTGCACCAACGTCACCGTGCGCCGCAACAAGATGCACAACTCCAAGGGCAATGGCGCCATGGTGGTGCACATGTCGGCGAGGGACATCCTCATCGAGGAGAATGACTTCTACGAGTCGGGTCTGGCCATTGGCGTGGGTGGCAACCGTTACGGTCCCATGCCCTCGGGTATCGTCATCCGCCGCAACCTCATCCGGGACATGAGCACGGACCGGGGGACGGGTGGAGGGCTGCAGATGGCCAACTCCTCGGGGACGCAGGTGTACAACAACACCTTCACCCGGTTGCAGGCCCCGGCGCTCATCGTGGGGAGCGGGCAGGGTGGCCCGACGCAGGACATGGTGGTGAAGAACAACATCATCGACGCGGATGTCGCGGTGAGCCTGGGCAGCCAGGCGCCGGGGCTGAAGATGGACTCCAACCTCTACCAGCCGGGCGCCACCTTCCGGAGCGGGGGCTCCAGCTGGAACCTGGCCCAATGGCAAGCCCGGGGCCACGATGGGCGCTCGCTCGAGGGCAATGCCCAGCTCGACCCCACCACGCTGGCGCCTGGGCCGGCCGCCGTGGATGCCGGAGAGCGCGTGGAGCTCGGCGCGACGTGCGGCCATGGGCCGGACATCGGCGCCGTGGAAACTGACTGTTGATGCGGCCCTTCGGGCAGCAGGCTTCCTGACAACAGCTCGAGTCCTTGATGGGGGTGCAGGATTGGCACCCCCATTTGTTTTCAAAGGAATAGGTGGGGGGGTCCCCCTGTCGAGAGCACCGCACGAAATACAAAAGGTGTTCTCAATGAAACATTTCAACAAGTCCTCCCTGTTTGCCGCTGCTCTTGTGTCTTGTCTGGTGACTGCCTGTGGAGCCCCCGCTGAGCAGAATGGGGCTCAAGCGCTCATCGACGGACCTGCCACGGAAATTCCCACCCCCATCGATTCACCCAGTTCACCTGATCCTTTCGAGCCACCGGGTGAAATGCCTACCGATGCTCCACAGGCGGGCGAAGTGCCCTCCGAGCTCTCGCAGGGTCAGACCCCCGACGCCCAGGATGAGGGCACGGGCCCCTTCCCGTTGCCCAGCACCCCTCCTGCCCCTCCCGTCACCGCTGCTTCGTACAAGCGGGAGTGGGTGGTGAGCACCGCGGGCAAGGACACGGCGGCCGGTACGGTGGCGGCTCCGCTGCGTACCATCTCCCGGGCCATTACCCTCGCCGGGCCGGGTGAGCTCATCCGCGTGCGCGCCGGCACCTACGCCGAGCGCGTCCTCCTCATGGGCTCTGTCCGCCACGGCACCGCCTCGGCTCCCATCACCCTGCTCGGTGAGGGTAAGCCCCGCATCGTCCTGGGCTCTCAGTCCGGAGCGCTCATGGTGGTGGAGCGCAGCCATTGGATCATCCGTGGCTTCAACATCGACGTCGAGAATCGCCCGGCGCTCGGGGTGGCGTTCACCGGCAATCTCCAGGGCACGTTCCTCGCCGACTCGGAGATCCACCATGCCAGGTATGGCGCGGGGGTGAGCTTCCACAATGGAGCCAATGGCGCCACGCTCGAGAACAACAACATCCACCACCACGTCATCGCGGGTCAGGACTCCCACGGCGTGATGATCCAGCCCACGGCGCGCAACATCACCGTGCGCAACAATGTCATCCACGATAACTCGGGCGACTCCATCCAGTGCTACAGCGAGGATGGTGCGATGCCCAGCGCGCCCGCGGATGGCATCCTCATCGAGGGCAATGACCTGTACGGCAACTACGAGCAGGGGTTGGACATCAAGACGTGCACCAACGTCACCGTGCGCCGCAACAAGATGCACAATTCCAAGGGCAATGGCGCCATGGTGGTACACATGTCGGCGAAGAACATCCTCATCGAGGAGAATGACTTCTACGAGTCGGGTCTGGCCATTGGCGTGGGTGGCAACCGTTACGGTCCCATGCCCTCGGGAATCATCATCCGCCGCAACCTCATCCGGGACATGAAGATGGCCCTGGGAGTGGGTGGAGGGCTGCAGATGGCCAACTCCTCGGGGACGCAGGTGTACAACAACACCTTCACCCGGTTGCAGGCCGCGGCGCTCATCATGGGGAGCGGGCAGGGCGGCCCGACGCAGGACATGGTGGTGAAGAACAACATCATCGACGCGGCCTCCGCGGTGAAGCTGGGCAGCCAGGCGCCGGGGCTGAAGATGGGCTCCAACCTCTACCGGCCGGGCGCCACCTTCCTGAAGGGCGGCTCCGCCTTGAAGCTGGCGCAGTGGCGCGGCCAGGGCTTCGACGGCAACTCGCTCGAGGGCAATGCCCAGCTCAACACCACCACGCTGGCGCCTGGGCCGGCCGCCGTGGACCGCGGTGAGAACCTGGGCTTCAAGTTCTGCGGTGCCGGGACGGACATCGGCGCCGTGGAGACGGGCTGCTAGCCACCGCTGAAACGGCGGTTCCACACTGAACCCGGGCACCCGCTACCCACCGAGGGTGGCGGGTGCTCGTTCATGAAGCGACGCTCTCCTCATCCTGGCGGCGGTGGTTCCTCGTAGGGAATACGGGCATACCCTCTTCCCCGCCTGCTGGGCTTGAGTCCCAGCTCCGAACAGGAGAGCGGTATGCGCGCGGAGCGTGGTGGAGTCTTCGGTGGCGGGGTGTTGCTGTTGGCCGCGATGCTCTGGGGGGGATGCCATGACACTCCCACCCGCCCGAAGTTGGAGGAGCCACGCCCCGAGGCTCCTGCGGGTGGGTGCACTTCCAACTGCACTTCGCCCGCGCAGCCTCTCGAGCGCCAGCCACAGCCCAACCCCATCCTGGTGGAGAACCAGCTCCCGGGAGATCCACAGTGGCAGAGTGGATTCGCCGCCGGCGAGGGCGAGCTCGAGTTCTACACCTCCACCGAGTCCGTGGAAGCGGGCGAAAGCCTCGGCATCAAGGTCTCCACCCCCACGGAGCGCACCGTCACGGCCACGCTGTACCGGATGGGCTATTACGGGGGCGCCAAGGCTCGCAAGGTGTGGAGTGGGGGACCCTGGCGGACGCGGGCGCAGACGCCGTGTCCGCGCGACGCGGCGAGCGGGCGCATCGAATGTGATTGGAAAGACACCTTCTCCATTCCCATCGACTCCTCGTGGGTCTCCGGCCTCTACGTGCTGAAGCTCACCCGGGAGGATGGGGGCATGCGGTACACGCCCTTCGTCATCCGCGACAGGCGCGCGGCGGAGATCCTCTACACGCCGAACTTCACCACCTATCAGGCGTACAACACCTGGGGCGGCACGAGCCTCTACTACGATGCCTCCGGGACGACACCGTTCGGCCGCGCACGCGAGGTGTCCTTCAACCGCCCCTACAATGCCGGGAACGGCGTCGGGAAGACGTTCTTCCTGGAGCTCGGCTTCCTCCAGTTCCTGGAGCAGCAGGGCTATGACGTGACGTATGGGACGCAGCTCGACTTCTTGCGCTTCCCCAACTTCCTGGAAGGGATTGGCGCCTTCGTCGGCGCGGCCCAGGACGAGTACTGGCCGGAGCAGGAGAGGGATCAGCTCGACGCCGCGCTCGCGGGCGGAAAGATGAGCCTGGCCTACTTCGGCGGGAATGGAGGGTACTGGCGCATCCGCATGCAGCCAGACTCGAAGGGCCGTCCGCTCCGCAACCTGGCTTGCTACAAGAACGAGCACAAGCTGGACCCGCAGCCGGGCACCACGGTGCGTTTCCGGGATCCACCCAACGCGCGTCCGGAGAGCAACCTCTTCGGGGTGATGTACGAGGGCTGGCAGATCGTCATGTTCCCCCTGGTGGTGACGGACGACTCGCACTGGCTCTTCGAGGGGACGGGGCTGCGGCGGGGGACGCCGCTGACAGGGCTCGTGGGGTATGAGTACGACAGGCATTTCCCCGAGCTGCCCGGCGCGCCCTCGGGGCTCAACGTCAGCATGGTGAGCCCGGTGGTGAGCGCGGAAGGCGTCCCGTCCTACAGCACGACGGTGGATCGCACCCTGCCCTCGGGGCGGCTGGTGTTCTCCGCGGGCACCATCTACTGGGGGCTCGCCATGGGCCCGGATCCGGAGCTGCGGGATGCCCGGGTCGAGCGCATGACGCTCAACGTGCTCGAGCGGGCGCTCTCACACCGCCGCCCCCAGCGCACGCTGCCCGCCGTGACGGGGACGGGGCCCGTGCGCTCCCTTCCGGAGGGCCAGTGGGCCCGAAGTGTGGAGGCCTTCGCCGGGCAGGCTGGTGCACCGGGAGTGCAGGATGGCCCCGCGGCGGAGGCCCGGTTCAAGGCACCCACCGGGCTGGCGGTCACCCCCGCGGGGGAGGTGGTGGTGGCTGACACGGGGAACCATCGCATCCGGCTCATCCAGGCGGATGCGGCGCACACGGTCATCACGCTCGGCGGCAACGGGCAGCCCGGCTTCCGCGATGGCCCTGGGGAGCAGGCCATGTTCCGTCACCCCACGGCGGTGGCGGTGGGGCCGGCGGGGGAGATCTACGTGGCGGACTCCGACAACCACGTCATCCGCCGGATCCAGCGTGGCGCCACCGGTTGGACGGTGAGCACCGTCGCGGGGCGGAGCACCCAGGGAGGCTTCGCTGACGGCACGGGCTCGCAGGCGAAATTCTTCCGGCCCCTGGCACTCGCCACGGACGCGGCGGGCAACCTCTACATCGTGGACGAGATGAACAACCGGATCCGGATGCTCCGCACCGGCACGCAGGAGGTGGTGACCCTCGCCGGCAGTGGCGCCGCGGGCAGGCAGGACTCGGCGACGGGCAATCAGGCCAGCTTCTTCTATCCCACGGCGCTGGCGAGCGGGGCGGACGCCCTGTACGTGTTGGATGCGGGCAGCCAACTGGTGCGCCGCATCTCCCTGACGCCGCCCTACGCGGTGGAGACCATCGCCGGCAGGCAGCGTGGAGGGGTGTTCGGCTTCGCGGATGGAGCGGGGAGCGACGCCCGGTTCCGCGCGCAGCTCGGCATGACGGTGGCCGCGGACGGGAGCGTGGTGGTGGCGGACTCGGGGAACTTCCGCATCCGCAAGCTGCTGCCCGGCGCCCAGGCCAACTCCTGGCGGGTCGTCACCTTCGCGGGCTCGGGCCTGGCGGGGGCGCGGCTCGGTCCCGGTGACGTGGCGGATCTCGCCGCGCCCACGGGGCTCGCCACCGGTGCCGATGGGCGGATCTACGTGAGCGACTCGTACAACCACGCCATCCGGGTCATCCTCCCGTAGCAGCCGCTCGCGAGGGGCTGCGGCCACGGGAGGGCTCGGCGGGGAGCGGGGCCGCCGAGCCCCCTGGCGATGGTATCGAGGTACGCGTTGGGCTTCTGCTGATGTTGCCAGTGTTTGGATCAGTTCTTCACGTTGAACTCGACCGAGTCGATCGTTCCCTTGACGTAGGTGTAGTCGCCGGTGGGCTCGTGCCAGGCCGCGCTGACGCGCGTCGCATACCGGATTCCTCCAGCCACGCCTTTTGGGGACCGCAGCGGCGATGTTCATCTCTTTCTCCTCTCCTGGGCTGATGCCCCGGCTACACCACCCACGAGCAGTGCGAACCCCGGGCCAGGGAACTGCGAGGTGAGGACGGCGGACCGGCGCACGTCTTGCGGACCGGCTTTCGGGGGTGCAGAACGTGCGCCGTGGACGGTGGCTACGCCGGGGCGGTGCGGCGGGAGGCCCTCACGTGACGGGGAGGCTCGGGTTCGCGGCCGCGTCCGCGTCCGTGCTTCGACCACACGTCCATCATCAAGGAGACCACCAGCCCCACGATGGGCCACAACGTCCATTGCCCGTCGAACCACTGCTGCACCGCCGAGTACCAGAGCAGCGTGGTGGGCAGGAAGATGAAGCCGAGGATCGGCCAGAGCAGCGTGTCGAACATGCCCCGGAACCAGCCGGTGAAGAACCACAGCACGAGCATCACCAGGCGCGGGACAGCAAGCGCGAAGAGCGCCAACAGCACGGGCATGATCGCCTCCAGGGGGTTGAGGGGAGCCGCCAGGCGGGGGCTCGTCTGGCACAGGTGGAGAGCGGGACGTATGTCTGCTCTACAAGTTGGGGAGGAACCCTGGAGCCCGCCAGTCCCCTCGGTACCGGCCGGAAGTGACGGCTGGAATGCATTGAATCCAGACCCCCGGGTCATGGCCGGAGGCATGGGGAACGCCAGACCTTTGGCATCCCATGCCCCTCCCTTCCTCTGCTCTCCCGTGGAGCCGTGGCCGTGCCTTGCCGGCCGTTGCACTCGCGCTCCTCCTTGGCGGGGCCTGCTCCTGGAACTCCGCGCCTCCAGGGGACACGGCTCCCGAGGAGCAGCGGGAGGACCTCGAACCGGTTCCAGCCGTCATCCCTCCAGGCTCGACGATCGTCACCATCACCTTCGCGGATACGCTGAAGACCCAGACGAGGGTCGGGCCGTTGTTCGCCCGGTATGGGATGCGCGCCACCTTCTATCTCAACAGCGGGCGCATCGGACGCAGCAGCAGGGATCTCACGCTGGAGGACGTGCGTGCGCTCGCGGCCGCCGGCCATGAGATTGGCAGTCACACCGTGAATCACGTGGAGCTGGATACGGTGTCCGCGAGCGTGGCGCGGAGAGAAATCTGTGACGACCGCGCCGCCCTGATGCGTTTGGGCTTCCCCGTCACGTCGTTCGCCTATCCCAGCAGCTCGGACACCCCCACGGCGCGGCAGATCGTCATCGACTGCGGGTTCAACAACGCCCGGGCCACCGGCGGCATCAAGAACCCGTACGGCTCGAGCACCACCCCGGCGGAGAGCATTCCTCCCGTGGACGTGTACCTCATCCGGACTCCCCCCTCCGTGAGGGACTACTGGACGCTCGCGGACCTGCAGAGCCTGGTCCTCCAGGCCGAGGCCGTGGGCGGAGGTTGGATGATGATCTCCCTGCACGGCCTCTGTGGTAGCACCAAGCCGTGTGACGTCAGCACGGACGTCAACGAGGCGCTGCTGGAGTCATTCCTCGCCTGGCTCGCGCCGCGCTCCGCCCGGGGGACTTTCGTGATGACCCCACACGAGGTCATCGGGGGGCCAGTGAAGCCTCCCGTGCTGAGCGACGGCGGGACGTTCCCCTTCGACGCGGGCACACCGGACGCGGGCACACCGGACGCGGGCGCCGATGCCGGTGTCCCCGATGCGGGCACTGATGGGGGCACTCCCGTCGTCGTCATTCCGTTGCGCAACCCCTCGCTCGAGACCGACAGCGATGGGAACAACGTGCCCGACTGTTGGACACGGCAGAACCTCGGCACCACCTCGGGAGGCTGGCTGCGGACGACGGAGGCCCACACCGGGAGCTGGGCGCAACGGCCGCGCATCAGCAGCTACACCAGCGGGGACAGGCGGCTGGTGGTGACCCAGGACACCGGTACATGCGCGCCCGCCGCGACGCCCGGGCACTCCTACCGGGTGTCCGCCTGGTACACGACCGACTCGCGCGCCGCCTTCGTCGCCGCCTATCGCACCTCCACGGGCACCTGGGTCACCTGGACGCCGGGGCCGGACCTGCCCAGCAGCCCCATCACCTATGTCCGGGGCGAGTGGGTGACGCCGCCGCTGCCCGCGGGGGCCACGCACCTGAGCGTGGGGCTGGCGCTGCGCGGGGCCGGGTTCGCTGTCATGGATGACTTCTCCCTGGAGCGGCTCACTCCGTGACGCTGGCTCAACCCGCCAGCCTGCTGCGCGGGCCGGGAGGCCGTGCGCACCTTCCACCCAACACGTCCTCAGGCAGGAGTTCCCGTTCCCATGTCCCTCATCCACGAATTCATGCCGGACTTCTCGTTGCGCGAGGTCGATCGCGTGGCCGTGTCGGCGAGCCCCGAGCGCGCCTGGGCGGCCGTGCGTGCCATGGACATCTACCGCGTGCCGTTCATCCGCTGGCTCTTCAGTCTCCGGGTCCTCCCCGAGCGCATCCTCGCCCGGCTCCGCGGCAGACCGATGCCGAAGGTTGCCCGCTCGCGCATCGAGGACATCGTCGCTCCCGGAACCGGGTTCCTCCTGCTGGGCGAGAAGCCGGGGCATGAGCTCGTGGTTGGCTCCATCGGCCGGTTCTGGCAGCCCCGCATCGAGTTCGCGAAGGTGGCGCCAGGGGACTTCGCCGCCTTCCAGGAGCCCGGCTTTGGCAAGCTCACCTGGAACTTGAGCGTGCAGCCACGCGAAGGCGGAGGCTCGTGGATCGGCATCGAACTGCGCGTCACCGCGACGGATGCGGCCTCCTGGGCCCGCTTCCGGCGCTACTGGGGGTTGATCGGCAGGTTCTCGCATGCCATCCGCAGGGGAGGGCTGCGGCTGCTGCGGCACGAGCTGGGCCGCGTCCCCACCGTCCGGAAGGAACTCCTCCCCGGAGATGGGCTGCTGCCCAGGGCGCGTTTCCAGCGGATGCATGTGCGGGTGCTCGAGGCCCCTCCTGGGCGTGTCTGGCCGTGGCTCGTCCAGATGGGGGCCAGCGCGCGGGTTGGTACAGCCATGACTGGCTCGACAACGCGGGCGTGCCGAGTGCGGACCAACTCATCCCGAGACTGCAGCACCTCGCCGTTGGGGACATCATCCCGGCACGGCCCACGGGCGCCGAGGGGTTCGGCGTGCTCCAACTCGTGCCGGAGCGCCTGTTGGTCATCGGCTCCCCTTCGTTGCTTCCTGGAGGCGGGCCGTCACAACCGCATGCGCCACCGTGGCGCTCGACCTGGGCGTTCGTCCTCCAGCCGATAGGCGAGGAGGCCACACGGCTGGTGGTGCGGGTGCGTGCGGACTACAGCCCGAGCCCCCGCATGGCCCTCGTGAAGCCCTTCCTGGGCGTGCTCCACGAGCTGATGGAGCGGGCCCAGTTGCGCCACCTCCGGCAGCGCATCGAGGCGCCCGCTGCTCCCGGGAGTTGATGGCGGCGGCCAAGGCGCGTCACTGGGTGCTACCGGACGGCAGGTGGATGCGCACCGTGCGCACCCGGCGGGGGCTCGCGTCCAGCACCTCCAGCACCGTCCCGTCCTCCAGCGTCAGCTTCGTGCCCGGCCCGGGGATGGTCCCCGCCTGGGCCGAGCACAACCCTCCCACCGTGGACCAGCCCTGGCCCTCCTCCAGCTCCAACCCCAGCGCCCGGTTCACGTCCCGGAGGGCCGCCGTGCCCTGCACCACCACCGTGGTGGGGCTCTCACGCCGGAAGAGCTCCTCGGGCTTCTCGAACTCGCTGGCGATCTCCCCCACCAGCTCCTCGACCATGTCCTCCACCGTCACCAGCCCCGCCACGCCTCCGCGCTCGTCCACCACGATGGCCAGCTGCATCCGCCGCTGCTGCAGCTCCTTCAGCGCGTCGATGGCCCGCATCGACTCGAAGGCGAACCAGGCCGGCCGCATCACGTCCTCCAGCACGATGAGCGGACCTTCCCACGCCACCCCCAGCAGATCCTTCGCGATGACGTAGCCCACGATGTTGTCGAGCGAGCCCTCGTACACCGGCATCCGCGAGTGCCCGTGCTCCAGCAGCACCTGTTTGATCTCCTCCGCGCTCGCGTGCCGGCGCAGCGCCACCATGCGGCTGCGGGGCACCATCAGTGCCGACAAGGGGATGTTGCCCAGATCGAAGGCCCGCGAGGCGATCTCCCCGGCCCGGGGATCCAACGAGCCCGACTTCGCCGCCTCCTCCACCAACTGCTGCAGCTCGTCCGGGGACAGGCGCGACTCGGTGAAGTTGGTCTTGTCTCCGAAGAAGCGAAGGATGAGGTTGGAGCTGGCGGTGAGAAACCACACCAGCGGCTGCACCAGCCAGGAGACGCCCAGGAGCGGGCGGGCGATGAACAGCGCGTATCCCTCGGAGTAGCGCAGGGCCAGGGACTTGGGCACCAGCTCGCCCAGCACGAGCGACAGATAGGACACCAGTCCCACCACCCCCGCGAAGGCGAGGCTCTCGGCCGTCTCCGCTTTCAACCCCAGCTCCGTGAGCGGACCCACCAACCGCTGGGCGATGGACGCGCCACCGAAGGCCGCCGCGGAGGCCCCCACCACGGTGATGCCGATCTGCACCGTGGCCAGGAAGCGCTCGGGGTTTTCGCGCAGGGCCTTCATCGCCTGGGCGGCGCTGTTGCCCTCCTCGAGCAGCTCGCTCAGGCGCGTCTTGCGCACCGACAGCAGCGCGAGCTCCGCCCCGGCGAAGATGCCGTTGGCGAGGATCAGCACCAGGATGATGGCGAATTCCGTTGCGATGGCCGTCTACCCTCCGGGCATCGACCTATAGCAGCAGGGGTGTCTCAGGCGTCCAGGGATTGGAGCAGGAGCGAGAGCTGATCCCGGCTGGCGCCCTTGGGCAGGTAGTAGTGCGGCCCGGTCCGAAGAGCGCCGCCCACCTCCTGCGCCGCCGCGGCGGTGAGGAACACCACCCGGGGGGCGGTACCGTTGCGAGGCATCCGCTCCACCACCTCGAAGCCGTTCATGCCGGGCATGTTCAGGTCCAGGAGCATCACGCCGTAGCGTTGCCTCGCCAGCGAGTCGAGTGCCTCCTGGCCGTTGGCGGCCTCGATGGCCTCGTAGCCGAGATCCTCGAGACACAGCTTGAGGAACTCCCGCCAATCCGCGTCGTCGTCGACGACGAGCACCTTGCGGCCGTCGTCCTCGGATGCCCTTCTGCCCAAGTCGCCTCCTGGTCCGTGGGGACAACGCGTCGACGGCGACGCGGCATTTCACGAAAGCAACAGGGCCGGCTGGAGGACAGGCGAGCGGACGGAGCGGGCGAGGGCCCTTCAGAGGAGCGACACCGTCAGCTGGCTGGCCAGGTACTGCAGGGCGGGCATGACATTGGGAGCCGAGCGCTTGCGCACCGGGGGCAGCGCCGTCTGCTGCCAGCCAGGCTCGCCCACCAGCCGGCCGGCCGCGTGCTGGAAGAGGCGGAAGCGGCCGAGCTCGATGGAGCTGCCCGAGTTGTAGATGCGCAGCCCACGGCCCTGGACGGGGCCCAGGTCGAACTCGCGCGGCACGTGCCGGTGCCCGTGGAGGATCAGATCGCACCGGCCCTGGACGCGGCGGACCAGCTCGGCGCCCAGCGCCAGCTCCGAGGCATGCGGCCAGCCCATGCGCGTGGCGAAGCGCTCCGGGAGGCTCTCCTCGGGCAGGGGCAGCACGTGGTGGTGCAGCAGCACGGCGGTGAGCGCGCCCGTCGGAGCGGCGCTCAGGGCCGAGTCCACCTCGTCCAGCACGGCCCGGCTCAGCTCGCCATGGCAGGCGAAGTAGTTGCGGTTGTGCGGGCCCGTGGAGTCCACGCACACGAGGAAGAGATCCTCGTGCCGCTCCACCCGCACCTTCTGGCCATTCATCCACTGGCCGCCAGCGTCCTCACCGGTGCGGTCATGGTTGCCGGGGATGAAGGTGAGCCGTCCGGCCTCGAGCAGCGGAGCGAAGAGCTCCCGGAAACGCCGGTACTCGCTCCGGCTGCCCTGGTGCGTGAGGTCTCCCGTCACCACCACATGGTCCACGCGCTCGGCGAGGAGGGTTTCCACGAGCGCGGTGGCCGTCGCGTCGCTCTCGCGGGTGAGGTCCAGATGCAGGTCCGACAGGTGTGCCAGCTTGCGGATGAGCATGGGTACTTCATGAGTACCCAGCCGCTGAAACACGCGGATGGCTCCCCGGTGAACCTTCTGGGGGAGCCAGGTGACTTCGCGGTGAAACCGTCAGCCGGCGAGCAGCTCCTCGGAGTCCGACTCGGACTCCGAGCCGGCCGCGGGATTGGGCTCGGTCGCGGGCAGCGACTGCACCGGGGCGGACGTGGGAGGCACCAGCCGGGAGCCGGCCATCACGCGCAGCTTGTTGCCGCGCCAGTCCACCGAGCGGGCGAAGAGCCCATTCGCCCAGGCCACGAAGAGCAGCATGTCCTTGAGCAGCACGGCCGGCACCGTCATGGCGGGAGTGGCCTGCCCGGGCCGCAGCACCCGGAAGACCGCCACGTCGTGGACGAGCTTGGCCGCCGTCACCCCGGCCACCACCCCGAGCGCCCGGAGCGAGGGCTCCAGCATCGCGCCCAGCAGGGCCCACGGCACCGGGTTGAGCAGCGATTGCGCCAGGTACACCGGCGTGGGGATGCAGGAGTGGTGGATGATGCACCAGCGGATGTAGCGCTTGAAGAAGGCGCTGACGCTCTTCTTCTGCGACACGTTGTACACGGGCGCGCGCGCCACCACGGCCCGCTTGCCCAGGCCGCGCGTCACCCACCGGCCGATGACGAAGTCCTCGGCCAGCACGTTGCGCACCGAGTAGAAGCCGCCCAGCGCCTCCAGCACCTCGCGGCGCAGCGCCATGGACTTGCCCACGACGATGTCCTGGTCGGCGGCCTGCTTCGCGGCGATCTGCCCCGCGCCCGTGGTGGTGCTCTGGTACAGGTTGTCCATGAGCGAGCCCAGCGTCTGCTCGCCAATGCCGCTCACCGGGTGCGAGATGCAGCCGACCTCCGGATCCTCGAAGGTGCGGGAGATCTCCTCCAGGTAGTTCGGCTCCACGCGGGTGTTGGAGTCACTGATGAGGAGGATGTCGTAGCGGGCCACGCCGGCCAGGGTGATGAGCTGGTTCACCTTGGGGTTGAGGCCGGGCTCGCCGTGCTGCAGCTCCAGCTTCATCACGTGGGGCCAGCGGGCCACGGCGGCCTGGGCTACTTGATAGGCCGGATCGCGTGTGTCCTTGACCCCGAGTATCACCTCATAGGCCGGGTAGCCGAGCGTGGCGAAGCACGCCAGGTTGGCCTCCAGGTCATCATCCACGCCGCACAGGGGCTTGAGGATGGAGATGCCCGCGGGAGTCCCACCGCTGGACACGGGAGCGGGGGTCCGGGCCAGTTTCCACTGCCGGCTCAGCACGAAGAAGAGCTGGACGAAGAGGACGAAGGCTCCAATGCCGGCGAGGGTGAGGAGGGTGAGGCTGAGCGCGTGGGTCATGGGCGCGTGCTGTCTCCTGAAGCGGGGGGCGCGTTCGGCCGCGCATCCTACCCGCTGCGTTCGCGAAGCCCCAAGCCCCCCTGTGACGCCTGCTCGGCACCTGGGAGAAATTTCAGTGACAGCGCCCGGACATGACCTTCTGCGTCAGGGAAACGGCCGTCAGGACGTGGTCGTCAGGTTGCGGCTGCGCGGGTGGCGGATGTCGGTGCCGCGCACCATATAGACGACCATCTCCGCCACGTTGGTGGCGTGGTCGCCAATGCGCTCGAGGTGCTTGGCGATGAACATGAGCGCCGTGGCGCGGCGGATGTTCTTCGAGTCCTCCATCATGTAACTGAGCAGCTCGTTGAAGATCTTCAGGTAGAGGATGTCCAGGTGCTCGTCCTCCTTGAGCACCGCCTCGGCCTTGGCCACGTCCGAGGACACGAAGGCATCCAGCGCCTTCTTCACCTGCTGCTGGGCCAGCTCGGCCAGCCGGGGCGTGTCCACGTAGGGCTTGAGCGGCGGGGCCTCGTTGAGATCCTTGGCGCGCTCGGCGATGTTGACCGCCAGGTCCCCGATGCGCTCCAGGTCGGTGACGATCTTCAGCGCGGTGGTGATGAGGCGCAAGTCACTGGCGGCCGGCTGGCGCAGCGCGAGGATGCGGCGGCACGTCTCGTCGATCTCCACCTCCAGGCGGTTGACCTCCTTGTCCGCGTGGATGACGCGCTCGGCCAGGGGCGAGTCCCGGTCGGTGAGCGCGCGCACGCTGTCCGCGATGTGCGCCTCCACCTTGGCGCCCATGGCCAGCAGCTTCTCGCGCAAATCCCTGAGGTCCGCCTCGAATGCCTTGTCCGTATGTGTCGACGGCATATGCCCGCTCTCCCTCGCGCCTACCCGAACTTCCCGGTGACGTAGTCCTCGGTGCGCTTCTCGCGAGGGTTGGTGAAGATCTGCTCGGTGGGTCCGCATTCCACCAGCTCGCCCATGTAGAAGAAAGCGGTGCGATCGCTCACCCGCGCCGCCTGCTGCATGTTGTGCGTGACGATGGCGATGGTGTAGCGCGTCTTGAGTTCGTGGATGAGCTCCTCGATCTTCGCCGTGGCGATGGGATCCAGGGCGCTGGCGGGCTCGTCCATGAGGAGCACCTCGGGCTCCACGGCCAGGGCGCGCGCGATGCACAGGCGCTGCTGCTGGCCGCCGGACAGGCTCAGGGCGCTGTCATTGAGGCGGTCCTTCACCTCGTCCCAGAGCGCTCCGTTCCTGAGGGACTTCTCCACGCGCGCGGCGAGCTCCGTCTTGTCCTTCAACCCGCCCACGCGCAGGCCGTAGGCCACGTTCTCGAAGATGGTTTTGGGGAAGGGGTTGGACTTCTGGAAGACCATGCCCACGCGGCGGCGCAGGTCCACCACGTCCACGTGGCGGTCATGGATGCTGGTGCCGTCCAGCAGCACGGTGCCCTGGTGGCTGGAGCCCGGGATGAGATCGTTCATCCGGTTGAGCGAGCGCAGGAAGGTGGACTTGCCGCAGCCGGAGGGGCCGATGAGGGCGGTGACCTGGTGCTCGGGCAGGGTGAGGCTCACCGTCTTCACGGCCACCTTGGGGCCGTAGAGGAGCGAGAGCTGGCGCGCCTCCATCTTGATGCGCGCGGGGCCGGCGGGGGAGAGGGACATGGCTCGGTGTCAGTGGGCCGCGGAGGCGCGGCGGCGGGTGCGGGCGCGGATGAGCACCGCGACGAGGTTGAGGGCGAAGGTGAGCGCGAGCAGCACCAGCACCGTGGCGTACAACAGGGGCCGGCTGGCCTCCACGTCCGGGGACTGCGTGGCCAGCACGTAGGTGTGGTAGCCCAGGTGCATGAACTGGGAGTTGAGCTTGTCGGGCAGGTCGGGGAGGAAGTAGGCCGCACCCGTGAAGAGGATGGGGGCCACCTCGCCCGCGCCGCGCGACACCGCCAGCACGGCACCGGTGAGGATGCCCGGCAGCGCCCCCGGCAGCACCACCCGCGCCAGCGTCTGGGATTGAGTGGCCCCCAGCGCCAGGCTCGCCGTGCGGTGGTCCATGGGCACCGCGCGCAGCGCCTCCTCGGTGGAGACGATGACCACCGGCAGTGTCAGCACGGCCAGGGTGAGCGAGGCCCAGAGGATGCCCGGCTGGCCCCAGTTCAGCTCCTGGTAGCCGAGCAGCCGGTCCATGCTCCCGCCGACGAAGTGGATGAAGAAGCCCAGGCCGAAGAGGCCGAAGACGATGGAGGGCACTCCGGCCAGGTTGGTCACGGCGATGCGCACCGCGGCCGCCAGCCGGGAGCCCGCGGGGGCGTACTCGTGCAGGTACACCGCCGTCAGCACGCCCACCGGCATCACCGCCAGCGTCATCAGCAGCGTGAGCGCCGCCGTGCCGTAGAGCGCGGGGAAGATGCCTCCCGCCATCATGCCCTCGGAGGGCGGCTGGGAGAGGAACGTCCAGGAGACGTGCCCCAGGCCACCGCGGACCACGTCGAAGAGGATGAGGGCCAGCATCGCCACGATGAGCAGCGCGGCGAAGCCGGTGAGGGACGTGAGCACTCCGCCCACGGCCCGGCGCATGGTGTGTTTCACGCTCCCGCTCCCGTCAGCCGCTCGAGGACCTTCCGCGTCCAGGTGGAGGCGACCATGTTGAGGATGAAGGTGAAGAGGAAGAGCTCGACTCCGATGAAGAACAGGAGCGAGTAGTGCGGGCTGCCGACCACCACCTCGCCCATCTCCGCGGCGATGGTGGCGGACATGGAGCGCACCGAGTCCGAGAAGTTCCACGACGTGATGGCCGCGTTGCCCGAGGCCATCAGGACGATCATCGTCTCGCCGATGGCGCGGCCGAAGCCCAGCACGCACGCGGCGAGGATGCCCGGGGCCGCCGCCGGCAGAACCACTTTCCAGGCCGTCTCCCAGGGGGTGGCCCCCAGCGCGAGCGACGCCTCGCGGTAGCTGCGCGGCACCGCGGTGAGCGCGTCCTCGGACACCGTGAAGATGACGGGGACGATGGCCAGCGCCAGGGCCAGGCCCGCCACCACCGCGTTGAGCCGCGTGGTGAGGCCGAAGGTGTCCTGCAGGAAGGAGGCGAGCACCATCAGCGCGAAGAAGCCCAGCACCACCGAGGGAATGCCGGCCAGCAGCTCGATGGTGGGCTTGAGCACCTCGCGCAGCCGCCGGGGCGCGAACTCGGCCGCGTACAGCGCGCCCATCACCCCCACCGGTACCGCCACCGCCATGGACACCAGCGTCGTCTTCAGCGTGCCGATGAAGAGCGGAATCATGCTCACCTTCGGCACATTGGACACCGGCTGCCACACGAAGGCGGCCGGGCGGCCCTGCCGCACCACCTGCGGCAGGAACATCTTGGAGAGGCTCGCCTCCTCGCGGGCGTGGGCGTCCAGGAAGAGCGCCAGCGCCTCCTTCGCGATGAAGACGAGGATGAGCACCAGCGCGGCGATTCCGGTGAAGGCCACCGCCGTGATGACTCCGGCGATGACCTTCTCCCGGAGCTGCCTGCGCCGGGCAGCGGAGGAGAGCCGCGGTGCCGCGGTGACCGTTTCCACGAGACCCTGACTCTGCATGGCCACCTGTCTATCCATCATTGTTCTCGAGCCTCGTGTGACAATCTCGTGACGCGCGCGGGGCTTCAGCCTCGGGAACTACTTCACCGGGAAGTAGCCAACCTTGGTGACGACCGCCTGGCCCTCGGCGGACAGGGCGAAGTCGATGAAGGCCTTCACGTCGCCGGCCGGCGCGCCGCGCAGGTAGAAGTAGAGGTCGCGCGAGAGCGGGTACTTGCCGCTCTTGATGTTCGCCTCGCTGGGCTCGATCTCCTCGTTGCCCTTCTTGACCTTCAGCTCCTTGATGCCCTTGGCGTAGGCGGAGCCGCCGTAGCCGATGCCGTTCTTCTCCTTGGACACGGCGTTCACCACCGCGGCGGTGCCGGGCAGCGTCTGGGCGCTGGAGGCATAGTCCTCGCCATCGAGCACGTTGTCCTTCACGAACACGTAGGTGCCCGAGGAGTTCTCACGCGAGTAGACGACGATGGGAGCGTCCTTGCCGCCCACTTCCTTCCAGTTGGTGATGTCGCCCAGGTAGATGCCCTTGAGCTGCTCGGCGGTGAGGGCGCTCACGGGGTTGGACTCGTTGACGTAGAAGGTGACGCCGTCCTTGGCCACGGAGATCTGCGCGGGGGCGTTCTTGGTGGCGCCGCGCAGCTTGTCCTCCTCGGCCTTCTTCATGGGGCGGCTGGACATGGCGATGTCCGTGGTGCCGTTGATGAGGGCCGCCAGGCCGGTGCCCGAGCCGCCACCCGTCACCTGCAGGCGGCTGTTGGGGTTCTTCTTCATGAACTCCTCGGCCCAGCGCTGGCCGAGGATGACCATGGTGTCGGAGCCCTTGACGGTGACGGTGCCCGCGCGCGCCGCGCCAGGCAGGGCCAGCAGCAGCACCGCGGCGATCGAAGCGATGAACGTCTTCATATGGATGCCTCCCGGCATGTTCCACTCGTTGTGGAACAACGGTAGGCACCCTGTATGCGGCGTCCGTGGCTGTTTGACGAACGGGGCGTGACAAATGCGCAACGATGCTCAGGCCATGCCCGGCTCGACGATGCGGTAGCCCACGCCGCGCACCGTCTCGAGGTAGGCGCGCGCCGGGCCCAGCTTGTCGCGCAGGCGCATGACGTGCGTGTCGATGGTGCGCGTCTCCAGGTTGCTGGACAGGCCCCACACCTCTTCGAGCAACTGCTCGCGCGACTGCACCCGGCCCACGCGCGTCATCAGGTACTCGAGCAGCCGGAACTCGAGCGCGGTGAGCGTCACCTCCTTGCCGTCCACGTGGAAGCGGTGGGCGGAGGTGTCGAGCGTGAGGGGGCCGATCTTGACGGGCGCGGACTCGTCCCGGGCCGGGCTGCTGCGGCGGAGGATGGCCTTGAGCCGCAGGACGAGCTCGCGGACGCTGAAGGGCTTGGTGACGTAGTCATCGGCGCCCACCTCGAAGCCGCGGACGCGGTCGGACTCCTCGCCCTTGGCGGTGAGCATGACGATGAGCACGTCACGGGTGTTGGCGGCGGCGCGCAGCTGACGGCAGACCTCCACGCCGGACATGTCCGGCAACATCAAATCCAGGAGGACGACGTCCGTGCGCTGATCCCTGGCGGCGGACAGCGCCGACTCGCCCGTGGGAGCCACGCGGGTGGAGAACCCGGCGGCGCGCAGGTTGAAATCAATGAGCTCGGCGAGATCGCGCTCGTCATCGACGATGAGGACGTGGGGCATGGCGGCGGCGCACTCTGGACCCCGGTGTTTGCGCTGAGGTGTCGTGCTTGCGACAACTCTGTAACATTTGTCACTGGGCGTGGGAATCGTTGTCACGCCCAAGGGCCCAGCCCGGGGCCGCCAGCCACGGGAGGGAGAAGTCGCGTTCCCGCGTCAGCCGTCCAGGTCCGTCACGGTGGAGAGCGGGACCGGCTCGCCCTCGATGGGAGCGGCGTGGTGGTGCTCCTCGTCGCCCGCGGCCTGCTTGAGGAGCAGCGGCGGGGCGTTCACCACCGGCAGCCCCAGCGGTATGGCCGTGTGGGGGATGTTGGCCCCCGGAGGCGGGCGCAGCACCGGGCCGGGCGGAGGCAGCCCCGAGTGGCGGCGCGCGGCCTCCATCAGCGCCTTGTGGTGGCGGTAGCGCGCCTCGACGAGCTTGTGGATGAGCAGCGGACCGCCGGGCACGCGGCGCGCGGTGAGGGCCTGGGTGGCCTTGCGCACCGGGTAGCGCACGCGGCGGATCTGCACGCGCCAGCCCTTGGGCGTGTACGTGAAGACACCGTAGGCGGGGCGCAGATCGCCGTCACGGGGGATGCCGGCGCTGGCCACGTCGGCGATCAGCATCCGGCCCACGCGGCGCCGGTAGGGGAAGTGCAGGTGGCCGAAGGCACACGCCGCCGCGTCCAGGTTCTGGAAGTAGCGCCGGACGGTGGCTTCGTCCAACGTCGGGTCCAGCGAGTCCTCGAGGTTGCGCGGGTTGGCGTGGCAGACGAACAGATCCTGCCCCTTGCGCGGCGAGTAGCGCTGGGAGAAGGGCAGGGCGCCCAGCTTCTTCAGCCACGGCTCCCCGAGCTGATCCCTCGTCCACTGGAGGAGCTCCGTCTTCCAGTGATCGCGCTCGCGGTAGGCCCCGCCCAGGTAGTGGCCGGCGAGGTAGCAGTCGGTGTTGCCCATGAGGATCGCATCGCAGCGATCGAAGAGCAGCTCCACCGTCTCTTTGGGGTGCGCGCCGCGCAGGGCGAGGTCCCCGGCGGCCACGATGTAATCGGGCGCAACGCGGGCGATGTCCTCGAGGACGGCCTCGCAGGCGGGGAGGTTCCCGTGAATGTCGGCGAGGATGGCAACCCGCATGGCCGCCCCATCCTAACCCGTCGCCGAGGCCGTGGGCACCGCCGCTGGAAGGAAAATCGTGAAGGTGGAGCCCTCGTTTGGTTGGCTCTCGACCCGGACCTCGCCCCCCATGGCGCTCATCAGGTGCTTGACGATGGACAGGCCCAGGCCCGTCCCCCCCATGTCCCGGCTCCGCCCTTTGTCCACCCGGTAGAAGCGCTCGAAGATGCGGGCCAGGTGCCTGGGCTCTATCCCCACTCCGGTGTCCCGGACGTGCACCACGCACCGCCCCTCCTCTAGAGCGCCCGTCACCAGCACCCGGCCCCCCTCGGGCGTGTACTTCACCGCGTTGTCCAGCAGGTTGAGCAGCACCTGCTCCAGCCCCCGCTCGTCTCCCCGCCCCACCAGCCCCTGGGGGACGTTCAGCTCGACCGTAATCTTCTTGCCCTGGGCCTTGTGCCGCACCACCTCGGCCGCCCGGGAGGCGGACACCGCCAGCGGCACGTTCACCACCTTGAACTTCACTTCCCGTGACTCCAACCGGGACAGTTCGAGCAGATCCTCGACGAGCTCCGAGAGGCGCTCGGACTGGCGATGGATGATGTCCACCATCTTGGGCGCCATGACCGCGTCCTGGAGGGCGCCGCCCTGGAGCGTCTCGGCGTAGCCGCGGATGGCGGTGATGGGGGTGCGCAGCTCGTGGGAGACGTTGGCGACGAAGTCCTTGCGCACCTTCTCCAGGTGGCGCAGCTCGGTGACGTCGTGGAAGACGGCGGCGCTGCCGGGCAGGTCATTGCCCAGCGGCGTCACCCGGATGGCGAGCGTGCGAGGGAACAGGCCCTCCAGCGGCAGCTCGAGGCGGGTGGAGGCGCCCTCACGGCAGGCGCGGATGACGGCCTCGTTGAGCACGTCGTTGCGCAGGAGCGCCAGGGGACGCTGGCCGGTGATGTTCCCGGCCGTCTGCAGCATGCCGCGCAGCGCGTCGTTGTGGCGCACCACCGTGCCCTCGGCGTCCGTCACCCAGATGCCCTCGGTCATACCGTCCAGCACGGCGGTGAGGGTGCGCGACTCCTGGTTGAGGCCGGCGTTGCGCGCGGACAGTTGCTGGTGGAGTGAGTCGATGGCGCCCTGGAGGTTGGCCACCTCCTCGAGCCGATCCCTCTCGTCCTCGCGGCTGCCGGAAGCGGGGGAGCCCTCGGCGCGGGTGCGCACCTGGCGGGCCAGGGTGAGGAGCTGCCGCTTGAGAGCACCCCGGGCCGCCCACAGCGTCAGCAGGGAGCCGGAGAGCGTGGCGAGCGCCACGAAGAGCGCGTCCAGCTTCCAGCCCAGCAGCAGGAAGAGGAGGAGCGCCGCGAGCGCGGGGGCGAGCAGGGGAAGCAGGAAGAGGCGCAGGGGCATGGGCTTCTAGCGCGGTGGAGGGCTGAGCTTGTAGCCCACGCCGCGCACCGTCTCGATGATGTCGCCCGCGGGGCCGAGCTTCTCGCGCAGGCGCTTGATGTGTGTGTCCACCGTGCGGGTGTGGATCTCCGCCTGGATGCCCCACACGTCCGAGAGGAGCACCTCGCGCGTCTGCACGCGATCGGCGCGCTCCAGCAGGGTGCGCAGCAGGCGGAACTCCAGCGCGGTGAGGACCACCTCCTGGCCCTTCACGCGCACCTGGTGGCGCGAGGTGTCCAGCAGGATGTCCCCGGCGGACAACTGGGCGGCGGGGCTCTCGTCGATGTCCGCGCGCCGCAGCACCGCCCGGACGCGCAGCAGCAGCTCGCGCACCGAGAAGGGCTTCACCACGTAGTCATCCGCGCCCAGCTCCAGGCCCTGGACGCGGTCGGACTCCTGGCCCTTGGCGCTGACGATGATGACCGGCACCTTGCGCAGCTCGGTGTCGCTCTTGAGCATGCGCAGCACCTCGCTGCCCGCGAGGTCCGGCAGCATCAGATCCAACAGCACCAGGTCCGGTGTATGGGCGCGCGCCCGGGCCAGGCCGCTGGCACCGGTGCCCGCCACCTCCGCCTCGAATCCCGCCGCCCGCAGGTTGTACTCCACCAGTCCGGACAGATCCTGCTCGTCTTCGATGATGAGGATGCGCGCCATCGTCCCTCCGAGCCCCCCGGTTGAATACCCGTGGCGTACCAGATTGGTGGTGGCGGTTGAATGACGAGCAGGTGACGCCTCCGTGACGGGGCTCGTCCGTCCGCCAGCTCCACGCTCAGCGACCGCGGAGCCGCGGACTGGCGCCGCTCTCCGCCCAACGGCCTCCAGCCGGCTTCAGGTGTAGACGTCTACACCTGAGTATGTATGTGGATGTCCCACCTCAGGTGTAGACGTCTACACCTGTACCGCGCCAGGGCCCGCGTTTTGAAAAGACAGCCCGGAAGCTCCTCAGGGCGCGAAGGTGGGATCGCACTCGACGGCCGTCAGGGTGATGGCGGCGGCGATGAGCGGCTCGTTGCGGGCGGCGCTCACGGATTCCAGGTAGTTGCAGGAGCTGCCCAGGAAGCGCGGCGGGTTGGCGCGCGAGAGCGCCTCGATGACGACGACGTAGTCGCGGCCCACCGGGATGTCCACGGCCAGCTCCTGGGCCCCGCCCTGGAGCCCCACGGGGAAGCGCAGGGCGCGCGCCTTCGTCCCGTCCGGCCCCTCGAGGACGAGCGCCTCCTGCTGCTTCACCTGCTGGTTGAGGCAGGTGCGCTGAATGTCCGCACACCGGCGCGACTGGCCCTCGGGGAGGACCACCACCTGGAAGGAGCCCAGCTCATCGGCGACGGCGCGCGAGATGCTCAGCTCCAGGCCGAGGCGGTTTCCGGACGCGGGCGGCTCCGCTCCGCAGCCGGCGGCGAGGGTGGTGCCCAACAGGACGAGAAGGGAGGGACGCGGGCTCATGGATTGACCCGGATGGTGATGGGGACGCGGCCCCGCTCCTCGGCGGTGGCGTAGACGACGGCGCCGGCGGTGCCCGCCACGGCCACCGCGCCCACCGCGACCCAGAGCCACGGACTCTTGTACCAGGGGCGCTCGCCGGGTGTGGCCACCGTGCCGGGCTCGGGAGCCACCTGGAAGACGAGCGGGTTGAAGGCATCGCCCCGCCCCGCCAGCCGCCGCTGCGCCGCGTCCGCCACCTCGAAGTAGTACTCCACCTCGTAGGCCGAGGCGGTGGCGGGCAGCTCGTAGGCGGGGATGGTGGCGGTGAAGCGCTCCTTGCGGGCCCGGTCCTCGCGCGTGAAGTCCACGGAGCTGTACGCCTGCGCGCCCGCGCGCCGGTAGAAGAGCCGCGCCCGTGCCCCCAGCGCCATGTCCTGGATGACGGCCTCCACCCTCACCGGCGTGCCGCCCCCGGCGTCCGGGATGGGGTCCACCTGGAGGGTGACGGGCCGCACCCGGCGGTTCTTGATGTCCTCCTTGATGCGCGCGTAGAGCGTGCGGATCTTCGGAGGCGCCGTGCGGGGCAGCTCGTAGTCCGGCCGGGCCTGGAGGAGCATCTCGTAGGCTTCGCGCGCCCGCGCCTCGTCCCCCAGGTACAGCGAGGTGAGCCCGAGCAGGCGGTAGAGCTCC
This sequence comes from Archangium sp., assembly GCA_035645295.1. Taxonomy (GTDB): domain Bacteria; phylum Myxococcota; class Myxococcia; order Myxococcales; family Myxococcaceae; genus Archangium. Next base: position 61,175 of record DASQMW010000206.1, on the reverse strand, counting down.
ACCAGCTGATCATCGGTGACGTCGGGGGCGTCGAGGCCGGCCTCCAGCGTCTTCACCGCCTCCTCGAAGTCGCCGTCGCTGATCTGCTCCTGGGCCCGGGCGATCTCCGGCCGGGCCGGTGCCGCCTGGAAGAGGAGGGGCGCGGGGAAAAGAGGCCGGGCGAGCGAGGCGCCGGGGGACAGCAGGCTCGCCACCACGATGCTGGCTACCACGCGATTCCGCCGGTCGTACATTGGCTCCTACCCTAGCAGACGGCCAGGCACCCCTCTAGCGCGTGGACACTCCCGCAACGGTGAAGGGCCGGTGACATCTATGGAGGTTCGGGCGCGTTGACTGCGGGGGGGAGCCTCACCATGATGCGCGCCCCCTTTTGGATAGGAACTCGGGTAGATGCGCGTAAAGATTGAAGAAATTCGCGACGCGGGGCTCCAGACGAAGAAGGAGATGAGCCTGGAGTTGCTCGGAGCCGCCATGGAGGGCTCCGGCTTCCGGCCGCTCGAGCCCCTGACCGTCTCGGCGAACCTGCGCAAGGTGAGCGGGGGCGTGCTCCTCGAGGGCAAGTTCACCTCGCGCGTGGTGGCCGAGTGCAAGCGCTGCCTCACGGAGTCGAAGCTGGAGCTGCCGGTGTCCTTCTCCATCAACCTCGTTCCCGAGTCGCTCGCCCGGGGTGAGGGCCTGTTGGACAAGGACGAGGAGGTGGACGAGAAGGACCGGGGCCACGGCGAGAGCGGCGGCTCGTTCACGCTGGAGCGGGCGGACGAGGAGCTGTTCGACGGGAAGGTGATCGACCTGGAGCCGATCGTCCGTGAGCAGGTGCTGCTGGCGTTGCCGATGAGCGCCGTATGCCGCGAGGACTGCAGCGGGCTGTGCGTGAAGTGCGGTCAGAACCTCAACGAGAAGAAGTGCGGTTGTGACACGACGTTCGTGGACCCGCGGTTGGCGGCGCTCAAGAACATCAAGCTCCAGGGCTAGTCCGTGCCCGGGGCTCGGGAAGGACGGAGGCCGCCACCTTACAGTGAGGGGCGGCCTCTCGTATTTCCGCCCGGGTCCCTGTCCTTGCTGGAGGTCTGCACGAGCACGGTGTGCTCCGGCGACACGGCACGGCAGTCCGCCGAACCGCGAGCCGGCGGCAGGCCCGGGCCCGCTCTTCAGTTGGGTGATGGGGATTGAGCCCCTCCGCCGTGCGGAGGTGGCTGATCGCCGGTTGCTAGAACGCCAAGGGCAGGCTCACCAGCCCACGAGACTGGGCACTCGGGCGCCACGCGAGCTTCTCGGGTGCCGTGGCCAGACGCATCTCCGGGAGCCGCTCCAGCAGCAACTCGACGGCGACGATGGCCTCCAGCCGGGCCAGGGGCGCTCCCAGACAGAAGTGGATGCCCTGGCCGAAGGCCACGTGCTTGTTGGGCGTGCGCCCCACGTCGAACCGGTCCGGCTCGGGGAACTGCGCGGCATCCCGGTCCGCGGCCAGGTAGTTCACCCGGACGGCCTCATGGGCCTGGATGCGCTGGCCGTGCAGCTCCAGGTCCTCCTTCGGGAAGCGCAGGATGCTCAGCTCGAACGGGCCGCAGTAGCGCAGCATCTCCTCTACCGCCGAGGGGATGAGGGAGCGATCCTCCCGCAGCCGTTGGTGCTGCTCTGGATGCTGCAACAGCGCCAGCAGGCCGTTGCCCAACAGGTTCCCGGTCGTCTCGTAACCGCCCACGAGCAAAACGAAGACCATGCTCGTCAGCTCCTCGGCGCTCAACCGCTCCCCCTGCTCCTGCACGGCGATCAACGCGCTGATCAGATCGTCCCCGGGCTGCTGACGGCGCTGTTCGAAGAGGTCCTCCAGGTACTGGATGAAGAGCTGGTGGACCTCGCGGGTCTTCTCCTGGGCGTCCTTCGACGGAGGGGTGAAGAACGTCTGCGACCACTCGCGGAACCGGTCGCGGTCCTCCGAGGGAATCCCCAACAGCTCGGTGATGACCATGACGGGCAGCGGAAAGGCGAGCTCCTCGAGGAAGTCCGCCCCGGAGCCCTGGGCCTTCAGCTTCTCCAGCAGCTCCGAGCAGATCGCCGTGATGCGCGGGCGCAGCTCCTCGATGCGGCGCGGGGTGAAGGCCTTGGACACCAGCGAGCGCCTGCGCGTGTGGTCCGGCGGATCCGCCGTCACCAGGTGCTGGCTGAGCGCCCTGTTCTTATGGCTGAAGTACCGCTGCCGGACCTCGTCGGGCAGGCGGGAGGGATCCTGCGTGAAGCGCGGATCCCTCACGATCGAGACCACATCCGCGTAGCGCGTCAGCAGCCAGAAGTGCATCCCCGTCCCCGGATCCGTGATCCGGGCGACGGGAAACTCCTCCCGCATGCGCTTGTAGAGGGGGAACGGGTTGGCGCGCACGTGGGGAGACCACAGCGTCTCTCCCTCAGCGAACAGGGGACTGGCCGTCATGGAGCACTCCTTCGCATGGAAGTCTCCGACTTTAGAACTTCGATGCCGGGGGGTATAGGCGCAGGGAAGCGGTGCTGCCGGCATCATCCCACTTCGCACGGGTCCACCCTTGACCGGCAGAATCCCTCTTCCGTAGGAGGTGGCCATGCGTCTCCGAGCGTGCATCGCACTTCTGCTCGTAAGCGTTCACCGCCTCGGAGAGTCCGGGCGGTGGTCGCCAATCAAGAGAAAGGCAGAAGAGAGGGAGCAGCCTGCCCATGCAGGTGCGCCACCATGGCCGCAGTCAGGTAATCAAGCACGTTGCGCTGCTGCTGCTTGAGCGTGGTGACGACTGTCAGCATCCGCTCGATGTAGCTGCTTTGATCAGGCGCCCTCGATCTCCATGCGGTAGCCCACGCCGCGCACCGTCTGGAGCGCGAAGCGCGAGGCGCTGTTCCACCCCAGCTTGCGTTTGAGGCTGGAGACGAAGTTGTCCACCGTGTGCGGGTCTACCACCACGTCCCGGCCCCAGACCGCGTCGAGGATCTCATCCCGGCGTAGCACGCGCTCGCGCTCGCGCACGAAGAAGGCGAGCAGGTCGAACTCGGTGCGTGTCAGCTCCACCGTCTTCCCATCAGGCGTCTCCACCTTGCGCCGGTCCAGGTCCATCCGGTAGCCCGCGAAGCGCAGCATCTGCACCGGCACGCCGCCGCCTCGCCGCACCAGCGCTCCCACCCGTGCCAGCAGCTCTCGCAGGCGGTAGGGCTTGCCCAGGTAGTCCTGCGCCCCTGCCTCGAAGCCCCGCACCACGTCGTCCTCGAGCGTGCGCGCCGTCAGCATCAGCACCGGCGTCGTCATTCCCTCCTGACGCAGTGTCCGGCACAGCGTGTAGCCGTCCCCATCCGGCAGCATCACGTCCAGCAGGATGAGCTGGAAGTCACGCTTGGCCAGGTGCGCACGGGCCTCGGCCACCGTGGTGGCTTCCTCCACGCCGTAGCCGCCCTGGTTCTCCAGGTTGTCGCGCAGCGCGAGCCGCAGATTGAGGTCATCCTCCACCAACAGGATGACGGGAGAAGGGGAGTTCATTCAGCGCCTCTCTGGAAAGGTGAGCTCGAAGGTGGTTCCTTCGGGACTGGAGGCCATCACGCGGATTTCTCCGCCGTGCAGCCGCAGGATGCGCCGGCACAGTGCCAGGCCAAGCCCACTGCCGGGCACCTCGCGCCCCTGGCCGCGCAGCCGGTAGAATTCGCCGAAGATGCGCTCCCACTCGGCCTCGGGGATGCCCACGCCGTTGTCCGAGAAGCGCACCCGTCCGTCCGCCAGTGCCTCCACGCGCAGGCACACGGGGTTGCGCGTGTTGTAGGCACAGGCGTTGCGCGCCAGGTTCGCCAGCAGCAGCCGCATCAACTGCGGGTCCGCGAGCAGCTCGCGCTCACCCACTTCGGCCGTCAGCTCCACCGGTACCCGGGCCCAGGCCTCCAGGTCCCTGCGCAGCGTGGCCACCAGCTCGTCCAGCCGCACCACCGACAGGTGCGGCACCCACCGGCCCTTGTCGATCCGGTTGAAGGACAGCAGGTTCTCCACCAGGAAGCCCAGTCCGTCCGCCTCGTGGATGATGCGCGCCGGGTAGTCCTTCGTCTCGGCTCCCTGCGCCAGCCGCCACTCGAGTGTCTCGGCGAGCAGCCGGATGGAGGCCAGCGGCGTGCGCAGCTCGTGCGACACGGTGGCCACGAAGTCGCTCTTGAGCTCCAGGAAGCGGTACTTGCGGTGCTGGGCCACGAAGGCGAGCCCCGCGATGGTCAGCGCCAGCCCCGCGCACAGCACCACCATGCCCGTCTTCAGCCGGTAACGCTGCTCCAGCGCGCCTTCCTCCTTCTCCCACAGCGGCGTCTCCACCCCCAGGGGCAGGTTCGCCAGCGGCAGCACCTCCTCCGTCCCGAGCAGCCGCACGTGTCCCTCGGGGCCGAGCAGCCCGCGCTCGCGCATCTCCTGCGTCAGGATGTCCAGCAGCGCCGCGGGAGCCACCGCCACGCCCCGGACATGATCCTTGTCCTTCGGCTCCAGGTACCAGCCGGAGCGCACCAGCACGGGGCCGGGAATCGAGCCGGGCAGGGGCAGGGGCGCGGCGGCCAGCTCCGCGGTGCGGGCCTCGAAGTCGATGACGGGCGTCCCCGTCCGCCGCGACAGCTCCACCACGCGCTCCTGCAGGAAGTAGAAGTCGCTCCGGGTGAAGCGCGAGCGCTTGAGGAGCAGCAGCCGTTGCAACCCCTCCATCCGGTGGCCCTTGTCGTCCTCCATTCCATGGTGGATCAGCGCCTGCATCAGGGGGCGCTCCGGGGCCGCCTGCTCCGCGAGGGATTCCAGCACCACCAGGAAGCCGGGCACGTCCCGCGTGGAGGCGAGCACGTACCGGACGCGGTGCTGGAGGAAGGCCACCAGCGCGTCCGTGGTGCTCCGCGCGTCCCGGCGCTCCAGCCCCCGCTCCACCGCACGCATCAGCGCGAGCCGCTCCGTCCAGGGGTCCTCCTCCCCCTCGGGGCGCTCCTTGCCCGCGTGCAGCCGCGTGTACCGGTCCCGGGCGGGGGAGTCCTCCCCCACGTCATGGAGGGCCAGCCGCGGCAGCAGTTGCTCCCCGCGCTCGCGCAGGTAGAGCCCCGCGGCGGGAGCGAGCGGATCGGCCGCGGCGAGCTCCAGCGCGGGCCGTGCCTCCTCCAGCTTCTCCCTCAGCGTCTGGCGCAGGGAGACGAGGGCGTACTGCGACAGGGCCTCGCGCCGGGAGCGGAGCGAAGCCCGGGCATCCTCGCGCTCGGTAGCGAAGATGCGCTGCAGCTGCCACAGACCCCACCCCAGCCCGGCCAGGCCGAGCACGAGAGCGGAGAGGGTGGGCAGCAATCTGCGGAGCATGGGGACTCTCTACTTGATGACCGGGACGCGGTCGAAGTCCATGGAGACCACCGGTGAGAGCTGCTCGAAGCGATCCGTGCGCCGGTCGAGTCCCTGCGCCTTGCGGATGAGCGAACCGAGCTCCCTCACGTCCGGCCGGTCTCGCAGGGGCTCGTCCAGCTCCTCCCACAGCGAGTGGAGCTGCTCCCAGGAGAGCGTGCGCATCCAATAGGAGCCGCGCAGCTTCTCGGCGAAGGCCGCCGCCACGTAGGACAGGCGCGTGGGGGGCGCGGTGCGGCCGTAGGCCGGCCGGAGGATGCCGGAGGTCAGGTGCTTCTCCAGCTCCCGCGAGTCGCCCCCTTCCGGCGCCTTGTACCGGATGCGCAGCGTGGCGAAGGTGTCGGTGGGCTCGCGCAGCTTCACCTCGTAGATGGCGGTGACGCTATGGCCCGCGCCTACCTCGCCCGCGTCCACCCGGTCATCGGCGAACTGCTCCTTGGCGAGCATCCGGTTCTCGTAGCCCACCAGCCGGTAGCGGGCCACGGCCTTGCGGTCGAACTCGAGCTGCAGCTTCACGTCCTTGGCCACCACCTGGAGGGTGCCGGTGAGGTTCTGCACGAAGATGCGGCGCGCCTCCTCCAGCTTGTCCACGTACGCGTAGTTGCCCTCGCCCACCTGCGCCAGCCGCTCCATCAGCACGTCATTGTAGTTGCCCATGCCGAAGCCGATGGTGGTCAGGGTGATGCCCCGCGCGGCCTGCGCGCGCACCCGCTCCCAGATGCCGTCCGCGTCGGTGATGCCGTTGTTGGCGACCCCGTCCGAGCACAGGATGACGCGGTTGATGCCACCCTCGATCAGATGCTCGGAGGCCATCGCATAGCCCAGCTCGATGCCGGCCTGGGCGTTGGTGGCGCCATCGGAGGAGAGCCTGTCGATGGCGGCCAGCAACTCGTGCTTCTTCGCGGCGCTCGTGGGCCCGAGCACCGGGTGCGCGGTGGAGCCGTAGACGGCGATGGACACCCGGTCACGCTCGTCCAGCTCGTCCACCAGCAGCCGCAGCGCCTGCTTCACCAGCCCGAGCCGGTTCTCGATGTTCATGGAGCCGGACACGTCGATGACGAAGACGAGGTGGGCGGGCTTGCGCTGCTGGCGGCTCACCTCGCGCGCCTTCAGCCCGATGTGCACCACGTGGTAGCCCTTGCGGCTGGGCGAGGGGAAACCCTCCACGTGCACGCTGAAGGGCGCCTCGGGGTCGCTCTTGTAGCCGTAGTCGAAGCTGTTGACGAACTCCTCCACCCGCACCGCCTGCTCCTCGGGCAGCGCCCCCCGCTCCAGGTAGCCACGCGTCAGCGCGTAGGAGGCCCTGTCCACGTCCACGGAGAAGGTGGAGAAGCGCTCCTCCTCGGTGTCGATGGTCGGGTTCACCCCGTAGCTCTTGAAGTACATGTCCGAGAAGGGCTGCGGGGGAAGCGTCGCGATGCGCTCGGGCGGCGGAGGCGCCGCCGGGGTGGAACTGGAGGGCGGGGGAGTCGGGGGCGGCGGCGGGCTGGTGTTCTTCCGGCCTCCGAAGAAGTCGCTGATGCTCCGGCCGATGGCGCCGAAGTCGAGCGGGGGCGCACCGCCGCCCGACACCACGACCATCTCCTCGGCGAAGCTCTCGGGCAGGAGCTGCACGTTCACGCGGACGGTGCGATCCAGACGCACCGGGATCTCCGAGCGCGTGAAGGGGCGGTAGAACTCCTTGTCGAAGCGCAGGGTGTAGACGCCCGGAGGAAGTTGGGGGATGCGGAAGTTGCCGCTCGCGTCTGTCACCACGACCTGCTCGCCCTGGAGGTTGGGCGAGGTCGCGGTGACCACCACGTCTTGGAGGGGCTTCTTGTCGTCGGCGCTGGAGACCGTGCCGATGATGATGCTATCGGCGAGGGCCGGCGCGGAGAGCAGCAGAAGGACACAGCAGAGGGCACTTCGCAGGGCGTGCTTCATCGTCGGGGCCACCTCGGACAACGGGGAGACACGACCCATCATCCGGATGCGGCCCGCATGGTGCCTCATGCGGGGCTCCGCTCTTCATCATGGTTTCATCACGCGGGCCCGTCCGGAGGGCGAAGGGTCCCGGCGGTGTCCGTTCCTGGGACGACGCTTTCCACAACCGGGCAGCCGTCCTCGGAGTCCCCCCCGCCCTCCGAGTGATTCCGGGGGGTTGTGAGGCTGCCCGGTCCTGGCACGCCCTTCGCTCTAGGGCCCGGACGTGGACATTCCCAAGAAACCCAAGACCCGTCGCAAGCCCTGGCTCCTCGCGGGCCTTGGCGTGCTCGTGCTCCTCGGAGTGACGGTGGGCCTCTCCCGGCTCCGGGCCGCCGCCCCCACGGTGGAGCGCGGCACGGTGTGGCTCGATACGGTGAAGCGGGGGCCGATGATCCGCCAGGTCAAGGGCGCGGGCACGCTGGTGCCCGAGTACATCCGCTGGCTCACCGCCGACACCGCGGGCCGCGTCGAGCGCATCCACGTCCGGCCCGGTACGCCCGTGGAGCCGGGGACGCTCCTGCTCGAGCTGTCCAACCCGGACGTCCAGCTGCAGGCCCTGGAGGCCGAGCGCCAGCTCGCCAGCGCGGAGGCCGAGCTCATCTCCCTGCGCACCAACCTGGAGACACAACGCATCTCCCAGGCGGCCACCATCGCCACCCTGGAGACGGAGGCCACCCACGCCGAGAACCAGGCCCAGGCCACGGTGGCGCTGATGGATCGCTCCTTCGTACCGAAGCTGGAGCTCCAGCAGGTGAAGGGCAAGGCGGGCGAAATGGCCACGCGGCTGGGCCTCGAGCGCCAGCGCCTTTCGGTGATCCAGTCCAGCACGCGCGAGCAACTCGCGGCGCAGCAGGGGCAGATCGAGCGGCTGAAGGCGGTGGCGCGCTTCCGCCGCAACCAGGTGGACTCCATGCAGGTGAAAGCGGGGGAGGGCGGGGTGCTGTCGGAGTTGCCGCTGGAGCTGGGGCAATGGGTGACGCCGGGCACCGTACTGGCCAAGGTGGTGAAGCCCGAGAAGTTGAAGGCGGAGCTGCGCATCGCGGAGACGCAGGCGCGGGACATCCAGGTGGGCCAGCGCGCGGAGGTGGACACGCGCAACGGCATCGTCGAGGGCACGGTGGCCCGCATCGCTCCGGCGGCCAGCCAGGGCACGGTGCGCGTGGAGGTGATGCTCACGGGCGAGCTGCCCAAGGGCGCGCGGCCGGATCTCACCGTGGAGGGCACGGTGGAGTTGGAGCGGCTGGGCGAGGTGCTCTCCATGGGCCGGCCCGCGGGCGCTCAGCCCAACGCCACGGTGTCGCTCTTCAAGCTGGTGCCGGGCAGTGACGAGGCGGTGCGGGTTCCGGTGCGGCTCGGCCGGGGCTCGGTGAATTCCATCGAGGTCGTTCAGGGCCTCGCCGAGGGAGAGCAGGTGGTGCTCTCGGACATGACCGCGTGGGACGCGGTGGATCGGGTGAGGCTGCGATGATGACGGTGACTGCGGTTCAGACTCAGGAGACGGCTCCGGTGGAAACCCCTTCGATGGTTCAGCAGAAAGCCCTCTTGCAGCTCGAGGGCATCACGAAGGTCTTCGAGACGGAGGAGGTGGAGACGCACGCGCTCTCCGACGTCCACTTCGCGGTGCGGCCCGGCGAGTGGGTTTCCATCGTGGGGCCCTCGGGCTCCGGGAAGACGACGCTGCTGGCCCTGTTGGGCCTGCTGGACACGGCTTCCAAGGGCACCTACCTGCTGGATGGCCGGTCGGTGCTGGACCTCTCCCCGGCGGAGCGGGCGCTGGTGCGCAACCAGCACATCGGCTTCATCTTCCAGAGCTTCAACCTGATCGGCGACCTGTCCGTCTACGAGAACGTGGAGTTGCCGCTCACCTACCGCGGCATGCCGGCGGACGAGCGCCGCAAGCGGGTGGAGCGGGCGCTGGAGCGCGTGGGCATGGGCCATCGGGCGCGGCACATGCCGGGGCAGCTCTCCGGCGGTCAGCAGCAGCGCGTGGCCGTGGCGCGCGCCGTGGCGGGAGATCCGCTCATCCTCCTGGCCGACGAGCCCACCGGTAACCTCGACTCCAAGAATGGCGAGCAGGTGATGCAGCTGCTCTCCGAGCTCCACAAGGGGGGCGCCACCCTCATCATGGTGACGCACGATCCGAACCAGGCGCGGCTTGGCACGCGCATGGTGAGCCTCTTCGACGGCCGCGTCGTCCAGGACGAGCGCCTCCGCTGATCCCCTGAAGTCCTCCCCTCGGGAACCCCCATGGACACCTTCCTCCAGGATGCCCGCTTCGCGCTGCGCCTGCTCCGCAAGAGCCCCGGTTTCACGCTGGCGGCCGTCATCACGCTGGCGCTCGGCATCGGCGCCAACACCGCCATCTTCAGTGTGGTCAATGGCGTGCTGTTGCGCCCGCTGCCGTACCAGGCTCCCGAGCAGCTCGTCTTCATCCAGGAAGGCACGCCCAGCTTCCCGACGATGAGCGTCAGCATCCCCGACTTCATCGACTGGAGGGCGGAACAGCGGAGCTTCACGGACCTGGCCGCCTACCGGAACGGGGCCTTTGATCTCACCGGGGTGGACATCCCCGAGCGGCTCGGGACGCGGCTGGTGAGCGCCTCGTTCCTGCCGTTGCTGGGCGTGAATCCCGTGCTGGGGCGCAACTTCCTTCCCGAGGAGGATGTGCTCGGCGGGCCTCCGGTGGTGATGCTCTCCCATGGCTTCTGGGTGCGGCGCTTCGGCCAGGACCGGAACATCCTCGGCAAGAGCCTGACGCTCAATGGCGTGCCGCACACCGTGGTGGGGGTCCTGCCCGAGGACTTCCAGTTCTACACGGCCCAGGACATCTGGGTGCCCCTGGCCCGGACCGAGAAGCGGTTCTTCGAGCAGCGGGGCAACCACCCGGGCATGTACGTGCTGGGCCGGCTCAAGCCCGGGGTGACGCTGGAGCAGGCCCGGGCGGACCTCGAGGCCATCGGCCAGAGGTTGCAGGAGGCCCATCCGGACTCCAACAGCAAGGTGCTGCCGCGCCTCTCAATGTTCCATGACCGGCTCGTGAGGGATCTGCGTCCCAGCCTGCTGGCCCTCATGGCGGCGGTCGCCTTCGTGCTGCTGATCGCCGCCATCAACGTGGTCAACCTGCTGCTCGCCCGTGGCGCGGCGCGCCAGCGCGAGCTGGTCATCCGTGCGTCTCTTGGAGCCGGACGAGGCCGGCTGATCCGTCAGCTGCTGGTGGAGTCCGCGCTGCTGGCGCTGGTGGGCGGAGGGTGCGGACTGGTGCTCGCCTTGTGGGGCGTGGACGTGCTCGCGGCCTCGAGGCCGGAGGGCATTCCCAGCACCGCGACCTTCTCCGTGGATGGCAAGGTGCTGGCCTTCACGCTCGTGCTGTCGCTCGGGGTGGGCGTGCTGCTCGGCATCCTTCCGGCGCTCCGGGCCAGCCAGGTCTCGCTGGTGGAGACGCTCAAGGACACGGGCGCCGGAGCTTCGCGTTTCCGGGGCCGGGCGCGCGACGCCCTGGTGGTGGCCGAGGTGGCCCTGGCGCTCACGCTGCTGGTGGGGGCGGGGTTGCTGACGCGCACCTTCGTCCAGCTCAAGGGGTTGGATCTGGGCTTCCGGCCCGAGAACGTGCTGACCCTGCGCATGTCCGCACCGGAAAGCCGCTTCCCGGGCCCGGAGGCACTCCGCAACTTCATCGAGCAGTCGCGCGAGCGGCTGCAGGCGATACCCGGGGTGAGCGCGGCCACGTACTCCAACGGAATGCCGCTGATCGGCTTCTCCGACACGAGTTTCAAGATCGCGGGCCGGCCGCCTCCCGAGAAGGGGGAGTCGCCGCAGTCGGTCATCTTCATCACCGCCTCCAATTACTTCGAGGCCATGGGCATCCCGCTGCTGGAGGGCCGGGGCTTCGGGCCGGGTGATCGCGTGGGGAGCACGCCGGTCATCGTGGTGGACGAGGTGCTGGCGAAACGCTTCTTCCCCGGGCAGAGCGCGGTGGGGCAGCGGCTCCTCACCCAGGGCGACCGGGAGTTCGAGATCATCGGCGTGGCCAAGCACCTCATCGCCTACGGCCCCGGAGAGGCGGAGCCCGCGCCCTTCCAGTTCTACCTCCCCTTCCAGCAGGTGCCGGACGAGTTCGTGACCCAGATTGGCCGCTCGCTGACGCTGGCCGTCCGGGGCGAGGGCGGCGCCGACGCGCTGATGCCTCGGGTGCGCGAGGCGTTCAAGGCGATGGATCCGGATCAGGCGCTGTCGGGGGTGGCCACCATGGACTCGGTGGTGGAGAACTCCATGGCGGATCGCCGCTTCGTGCTCGGGCTGGTGGGCCTGTTCGCCGTGCTGGCCCTGGTGCTCTCGAGCATCGGCATCTACAGCGTCATGTCCTATACGGTGGCGCTGCGCACCCGGGAGATGGGCATCCGCATGGCGCTCGGGGCACGCGAGATGGATGTGGTGCGCCTGGTGGTGGGCTACGGGGTGCGGTTGGCCCTCATCGGCGTCGTCATCGGCGCGGTGGCCGCGGGCATCCTCACCCGGCTGCTCGACAGTCTGGTGCAGGGCGTGGGGACGACGGATCCGCTGACCTTTGGCGGCACGGCGGTGCTGCTGGGCGGGGTGGCCGTGCTCGCGAGCTGGGTGCCGGCACGGCGGGCCGTGAAGGTGGATCCCGCCCAGACGCTCCGCGCCGAGTGAAGGCGGGAGGGAAGGGCTGCTCCTGCCCGCTCCCTCGCCTCCCCACCCAGAGCGGGGACGTGGCACATGCCGGGCCACTCCGTTTTCCCTCTGGTCCACTGCTTCTGGCAGAGTCTCCTCCTCCCAGGTGTCCGCCGTGTCCGAGTCCGCCACCCCCGCCCCCGCCAGCGCGCCCCCGCCGCGCATCCTCATCGCCGACGACCAGGCCGACGTGCTGGAGGCCCTGCGCTTCCTGCTCAAGCGCGACGGGTATGTCATCCACACCGCCCAGTCCCCGGCTGGCGCCCTGGCCACGCTGGAATCCGAGGACGTGGACGTGGTGCTGATGGATCTCAACTACGCGCGGGACACCACGTCCGGGCGCGAGGGGTTGGATCTGCTCGCGCGCGTGCGCCAGTTGGACTCGTCGCTGCCAGTGGTGGTGATGACGGCGTGGGGCAGCGTGGAGGGCGCGGTGGAGGCCATGCGCGGCGGAGCGCGCGACTACGTGCAGAAGCCGTGGGACAACACGCGGCTGCTCGCCACGCTGCGCACCCAGCTCGAGCTGGGCCGGGCGCTGCGCCGCTCCCGCCGGTTGGAGGAGGAGAACACCCACCTGCGCAAGGGCGGGGAGCGCCCCACCTTCGTCGGCGAGTCCCGGGCCATGCAGCCCATCCGCCGCATGGTGGAGCGCGTGGCACCCTCGGGGGCCAACGTCCTCATCACCGGCGAGCACGGCACGGGCAAGGAAGTGGTGGCGCGGTGGATCCACACCGCCTCGGGCCGCCCCGAGCGGCCCTTCGTCGCCGTCAACTCGGGCGGCCTGTCCGAGGGCCTCTTCGAGAGCGAGCTGTTCGGCCACGTGAAGGGCGCCTTCACCGACGCGAAGACGGACCGCATCGGCTGTTTCGAGCTGGCCGACGGGGGGACGCTCTTCCTGGATGAAATTGGCAACATGCCGCTCACGCAGCAGGCCAAGTTGCTGCGCGTGCTCCAGACGGGCGAGCTGCACCCGGTGGGCTCCTCCAAGGTGCGCCGGGTGTCGGTGCGCGTCGTCTCCGCGACGAACGTGGACCTGTCCAAGGCGGTGGCCGAGGGCCGCTTCCGCGAGGACCTGCTCTACCGCCTCAACACGGTGGAGGTGCACCTGCCTCCGTTGAGGGAGCGGCGCGAGGACATCGCCCTGCTGGCGGCGCACTTCCTCGGCGTGCACGGCCAGCGCTACGGGCGCTCGGGGCTGAAGCTGTCTCCCTCCGCGCTGGATGCGCTGATGGCCTACCCGTGGCCCGGCAACGTGCGTGAGTTGGAGCACGCGGTGGAGCGCGCGCTGCTCATGGCCGGCACGGACGAGGTGACGGCGGAGGACTTCCTCCTGCGCCGCGGCGGTGGCGGTGGCCGTGAGGGCCAGGCCCGGCTGGAGGAGATGACGCTGGAGGAGGTGGAGCGCTACCTCATCGAGCGCTCGCTCGGCCGGCACGAGGGCAATGTCAGTGACGCGGCGAAGGCGCTCGGCCTGTCGCGCAGCGCGCTCTACCGCCGCATGCAGTACTACGGCATCAAGGGCGCACGGTGAGCCGGCGCAAGCCGCTCGCGCACGACGTCCACATCTTCCTGCTGGCGCTGCTGGCGGGTCTGCCGGGTTCCGTCACCGTGCTCGTGTTTCTGTGGGGAGGAGACGCGAGCGCGAAGGTGTGCTGGACGCTCTCCCTCCTGGTGCTGGGGGTGCACCTGGGCGCGGCGCTCTCCGTCCGCGAGCGCGTCACCCGGCCGTTGCAGACGGTGGCCAACCTGCTCGCGGCCCTGCGCGAGGGGGACTACTCGGTGCGCGGGCGCGGCGCGCGGGGGGGAGATCCCCTGGGCGAGGTGTACCTGGAGTCCAACGCGCTGGCGGACACGTTGCGCGAGCACCGGCTGGGGGCGATGGAGGCGGATGTGCTCCTCACCCAGGTGATGCAGGAGATCGACGTCGCGGTGCTCACCTTCGACGCGGAGGGGACGCTGAAGTTCGTCAACCGCGCCGGGGAGCGGCTGCTCGGGCTGCCCCGCGCGCGGCTGATGAACCAGAAGGCGGAGGGGCTGGGGCTGGCGGAGCTGCTGGAGGGCCCGGTGCCGCGGCGGCTCACGCGCACCTTCGCGGTGGAGGGCGGGCCGTACGAGCTGCGCCGGGGGACGTTCCGGCAGGGGGGACTGCCCCACCAGCTGGTGGTGCTCGCGGACCTGCGGCTGGCGCTGCGCGAGGAGGAGCGCGAGGCGTGGCGGCGGATGGTCCGCGTGCTGAGCCATGAGATCAACAACTCGCTGGCGCCCATCCACTCCATCTCGGATGCGCTGAAGGACTCGCTGGCGCAGGTGCCACGGGCGGCGGACTGGGAGGAGGACGCGCGGATGGGCCTGGGCATCATCGCGCGGCGCAGCGAGGCGCTGGGGCGCTTCATGTCCGCCTATGCCCGGCTGGCGCGCCTGCCGCCGCCGAGGCGCTCTCCCCTGGAGGTGGACCCCTGGGTGCGGCGGGTAGCGGCGCTGGAGACGCGGCTGCCGGTGGAGGTGCGCCCGGGGCCCATGCTCGTGGTGAGCGCGGACAGCGATCAGCTGGAGCAACTCCTCATCAACCTGGTGCGCAACGCGGTGGACGCGGCGCGCGAGCGCCAGGGCAGGGTGTGGGTGTCGTGGACGGCTCCGTCGGCGGACGCGGTGGAGGTGTGGGTGGAGGACGAGGGCCCGGGCCTGGCGGACACGGCCAACCTCTTCGTGCCCTTCTTCACGACGAAGCCGGAGGGCAGTGGCATCGGCCTGGCGCTCAGCCGGCAGATCGCCGAGGCGCACGGGGGCAGCCTGCGCCTGGAGAACCGGACGGAGGGTCCGGGGTGCCGCGCGCGGCTGCGGCTGCCGTTGAACGCGCCCAGGCTGCGGCGCTGAACCTCAGCGCTGCGCGGAGGGCAGGCGGATGGTGAAGGTGCTGCCCTGGCCCGGCTGGCTCTGCACGTCGATGCGGCCCTTGTGCTTGGCGATGATGCCGTAGCTGACGGACAGCCCCAGTCCCGTGCCCTGGCCGCGCGGCTTGGTGGTGAAGAAGGGCGTGAAGAGCTTGGAGATCGTCTCCTGCGTCATCCCCTTGCCGGTGTCGGTGATCTCCACCACCACCTCGTTGCCCTCGTGCCGGGTGCGGATGCGGATCTCCCCCCGCGTATCGATCGCATGGGCCGCGTTCTGGAGCAGGTTGGTGAACACCTGGCCGATCTGCGTGGGGTGGCAGCTCACGGGTGGCAGCGGACCAAAATCGCGCTTCACCTCGCATTTGTACTTGAGCTCGTTCCAGACGATCTTCAGTGCGGAGGCCATCTCCGTGTTCACGTCCACCAGCTGCGGCTCGCCCGTGTCCTCGCGCGCGAACGAGCGCAGGCTCTGGGCAATCTCCTTGATGCGCCGGGTGCCCGCCAGTGACTCCTCGATGAGCTCCGGCATGTCGCTGAGCAGGTAGTCCACTTCCTCCTGCTTCCACAGCTCGCCCATGCGCTCGAGCAGCTCCGCGCTGGCGCCGCCCGGGTTGGACAGCAGCTCGCGCTGCAGCTGCAGCAGCGGGGTGAGCGAGGAGACGTACTGGTCGAGCGTCCCCAGGTTGCTCATCACGTAGCTCACCGGGTTGTTGATCTCATGCGCGACGCCCGCGGCCATCTGTCCCAGCGAGGCCATCTTCTCGGCCTGGATGAGCTGGGCCTGCTGCTCCTCCAGCTCGAGGGTGGCCTTGAGCAGCTTCTCGCTGCGGTTGCGCACCAGTTCCTCGAGGCTGTCGCGGTGGTGCCGCAGCTCCTCTTCCTGCTGCAGCAGGCGCACCTCGGACTGCTTGCGGTCGGTGATGTTGCGGATGATGGACACGGCCTCGTCCTGCCCACTGCGCAGGATGCGGGCCTCGAAGTACTCGCGCCCGCCAGGCACGTCCAACGCGTACTCGTAGACCTCCAGGGTGCCTTCCCGGATGGCGCGCCCCAGATGCATGAACATCTTGTCGAGCAGCGGCGCGGGGAAGGGCGTCTGGCGCATGTTGCTGCCGATGATGCGCTCGGGGGGGATGGCCAGGTCCTCCGCCCGGGCGGCGTGGTAGTCCAGGTAGGTGCCATCCGCGCTCTGGCGCAGCACGAGGTCCGGGAGGGTGCGGATCAGCGCGCGCAGGCGCTCCTCGGTGCGCTTCTGGGCGGTGATGTCCACGTTGGTGCCCACCATGCGCAGCGGGCGGCCCTGCTCGTCGCGCGCCACCACGCGGGCCCGGGTCAGCACCCAGCTCCATCCACCATCCTTGCGCCGCACGCGTTGCTCGCGCTCGATGAGCGGTGTGGTGCCCTTCAGGTGCGCCTGGACTTGCCGCTCGGACTCGGCCGCGTCCTCGGGATGGTTCAGGCTCATCCACGTGGCCTGCGTCTGCTCCAGCTCGTTCTCGGCGTAGCCCAGCATGCCCAGCCAGGCCCGGTTCGCGAACAGCCGTCCCGTGGTCATGTCCAGGTCCCACAGGCCATCCTGCACGCTCTCCATCACCAGCCGCAGACGCTCGGCCAACAGCCGCACGCGCTCCGCGCTCGCTTCCTGGGTCTGGCGCATCTCCTGCTCGGCCCGGCGCCGCCGCTGCTCGTGGCGCCCCCCCGTGAGGAGGCCGCCGCAGGCGTGCAGGAAGGGCAGGAGGAAGTCGATGAGGCCAGCGTCGTAGCCGCCCGGGCGCTGGGCGAGCCCCACCAGTCCCACCCGCTCTCCTCCTGACTCCAGGGGCAGCCCGAGGAAGGTGTGCCGCGCGCCGGGGCCTCCGGACAGCACGGGCGCTCCCGTGGTGAAGACGGCCCCCACGAGCGCGCGCAGATCGCCCGGCTCTTGCCCGGGGGAGTGGAGCTCCCACGTCGTGCCGTCCTCCTCCCGCGGGAAGCTGGCGAGGAGCCGGAGCGAGGGGGGGCCACCGGCGCCGGCGTCCACCTCGCCGATGACGCCGGACGTGCTGCCCGTCAGCTCCAGCACCACCGCGAGCAGCCGCTGGAGGATGTCTCTCGGCTCTCCCCCTTGGATGAAGTCCGCCTGGGCCTCGGTGAGCGCCCGCAGCAGGGCGTTGCTGGCCCGAAGCTTCTCCTCGGCGGAGTTCTCGCCACCGGTGGTCATACCGGATGGGGCCCGGGAAGCAGGAGCGGGGCCTTGGGGGAGGGAAGCCATGGGAGGGAACCTTGGGAGAGTGCGGCGACGGCGCCCGGGGACGTAAATCTACCTGAAATCTCCTGGAGTTACACGTGCCCGCTCCCGGGACACTCCGTGTCAGCCGAAGAACACCAGCAGCAGATGGGCCAGCGAGGCGAGCACCACCGCAGCGGCCGTCGTGCACACCGCCGTCAAGAGGACGGGATGCTTGTCCACCGAGCGGAGGGCCTCGTGGAGCCCGCGCTTCATCAGCGTCCGCTGACACTGCACGTGGATGCGGCCCTCCATGACCCCCTGGAGCATCAGCATCATCTCGTCGACGGACTGGTAGCGCTGCGCCGGATCCTTGGAGAAGCCCTTGTGGAGGAACCAGCGTAGCTCGGAGGGCACCGGCGGCTGGTGCGGACTCGAATCGTTGACGAAGACCGGGGCCGGCTCCTTCTGCACGCCCTCGAGCACCTCGGCCAGCGACTCACGCCCCTCCAGGTAGTGGCGCAGGAAGAGCAGCTCGTGGAAGAGCACGGCGAGGCTGTACGTGTCGCTGCGCTCGTCCACGGCGTCGTGCTGTCCCCGGGCCTGTTCGGGTGACATGTAGAAGGGCGTTCCCACCACGGCGCCCAGCTGCGTCTGGAGCGAGGCCGCGTCGCGCAGGCTGGCGGGCGCGCCGGTGGACGAAGCCGCCGGGGCCGAGCCTTCCGGGGTGCGCACGCGCCGGGCCAGGCCCCAGTCCATCACGGTGACCTCGCCGTAGGGCCCCACCATGATGTTGGCGGGCTTGAGATCGCGGTGGATGAAGCCCTTGCGGTGCGCGTACGCCAGCGCGTTGAGCACGCCGAGGAAGAGCTGCACGCGCATGGGGAAGGTGAAGCGCGCGTGCGTGGCGCGGTCCCCCTGGCGCAGCTTGTGGATGATGGTCTCGAGCGTGTCGCCCTGCAGGTGCTTCATCACGAAGTAGTAGCGGCCCTGCTGGTCGATACCGACGTCGTGCACCGGGACGATGTTGGGGTGATCCAACTGCCCGATGGTGCGGATCTCCTCCACGAAGCGCAGCACGCGATCCAGGTCATTCGCCTCCGTCAGGCGCTTGAGGGCCACCATCCGCTCGATGTCGTGGTCCTTGAGCAGCACCACCTCGCCCATGCCGCCCTGGCCCAGCGGCTGGAGCTCCTCGAAACGCTCCCGCTCGAAGGGGACCACGTTGGGTTTGTCTCCGGCCCACTCCACCCGGGGGAGCACCGTGCTGCGCCGCGCGGAGGCGGCCGCCGCGGGGCTCTGGGGCATGGCAATAGACGCGGGGGCATTCCCAGGCTGCGAGGCCGGGGAGATGAAGGTGGCATCCAGGCTGGCGTTCGGGACGTATCGGAGCGTGTCCGTCATGGGGTTCACTGAATAACAGAACCTCCGCCGTCACGCCCGGCTGCCTGCTCTCTCCCGCCTCTTGTCGCGTGTCTACCTACACCGCTCGCCCTACCTGTCTTGAGGCAGGCGGCGTGCGATCTCGCGCAGGGTGACGCGTTTGCGCTCGGGCTCCATGTCGTAGAGCACGACGTAATCCCCCACCACGACGGAGAGCGACGTGAGCAGGCACACGGCTTTCAAGAGTGACAGGGGGTGCGGTCCCAGGTTCGCCAGTCGGGCGGCGACGGCGTCCAACTCGCTGCGGACGCGCTGGTAGGTCTCCAGAGGCAGGTAGGAGAGCTGCTTCCAGGCCCCGGAAGACACCTCGATGCTGTAGACGGTGACGTTCTCGGAGAGGCTCATCTCGGGAATGGGAGGAGCACAAACCACGCCAACCCGATTTCCTGGTGAATTCAGCCCATGCGCGGAGGGGGTGCCCCCAGGCTCATGGCGATTTTTCAGGAACGGAGATGAAGGAGTTACCGGTTTTTCCCCGGGCCCTGGGCTGGGGGCGTTTCAATACACCGGGAACGTCATGGAGCGGCCCGCCTCGAAGCGGGGATCCTTCTGGAGCGACTCCAACACGCCGGAGGTGCAGTGGAGCGTCACCAGGGGGATGCTGCCTGGCGCGCTGACCCATTTCACCGAGTCCATCAGCGCATGGGACCGGAGGTAGCTCACCACGGTGTCGCGAAACTGCTCACCCTGGGCGCACGCCTCGCCCTGGAGGGCCGCACGGTCCCGCCGGGGCGCGGGGCGATAGTGGGCAGCAGGCTCTTCCCGGGGCATGACAATGGTTTCGATCCACATACTGAGCCTCCGGTCTCGAGAGCCAAAAAATGCGGTCATTAGATTATCGCAAGTGACACGTTTTGGGTTGCGTCATTTCTTCATTTCTCACCGGAGCCGTGTGGGGCTTCTGGCGGGGATGTATTCGAGGGCGGGGTGCCGTTGAGCGAGGACCAGATGCGAGAGGCCTGGGGCGAATCGGCCTTGCCCCGCACCACGGCGAGCACCCGGCCCTGGGCATCGAGGGCGAAGACGTAGGGCACCTCGCTGGAGCCGAGTCCCAGCGTCTCGGCCAGGGAGCCATCGCGGTCGAGCAGGGTGTCATCCCAGAAGGGCCGGGGGACCTGCTCCTGCACGCGGCGGCGCACCGTGCCCAGGCCCACGAAGAAGGGCAGGTGGAGGGAGATGACGGACTCGCGCTGGATGCGCGCGGGGACGTGCTGGTCGGCGGCCTCGAACCACCGCCGCATCTCCTCACCCGCGTCCTTGTCGGTGATGGCGACGAGCAGCGTGGGCCGGCCCTGGTACTCGTGGCTCGAGTGCTCCCGGCCGAGGAGATCCCTGGCCGTGAAGCCGGGCAGGGGCTTGCCCACACCGGGCTTGTCCGCGGCCCACGCGGGCAGCGCCAGGGCGCTGGCCGTGAGCAGCACCTTCCACCCGGCCCCGGTTCCTCGAAGCTCCGGCATGCACTCCTCCTCCTGGGAGATGGATGCGGCTCTTCGTGAAATGTGACGGCCGGGTGGCCGGAGCCCGGCGGCCGGGTCTCTGGGCGGGCGGGCGGACCGGGCGCCCGCTCAGAAATCGTGGGCGACGGGGAACCGGATGGTAAAGGTGCTGCCCTGGCTGAACTGGCTCTGCACCTCGATGCGGCCCTTGTGGCTCGAGACGATGCCCTCGCTGATGGACAGGCCCAGCCCGGCGCCCTTGCCGGGCGGTTTGGTGGTGAAGAACGGGCTGAAGATCTTGGTGAGCACCTCCGGCGTCATCCCGTGTCCCGTGTCGGTGATGCGCACGAGCACCTCGTCCCCCTCGTGCCGGGTGGTGACGTGGATGACGCCGCGATCGGGAATGGCCTGGACGGCGTTGAGCAGGATGTGGGTGAACACCTGGTTGAGCTGGGCGGGGCGGCCGAGGATGGGGGGCACCTGGGCGTAGTCGCACTTCACCTCGCACCGGTACTTGAGCTGGTTCCACACCACCTTGAGCGTGGTGGCCAGCTCCTTGTTCACGTCGACCAGCTCCGGCTGCTTGGAGTCTTCCCGGACGAAGGCCTTCAGGCTCTGCACGATGTCCGCCACGCGGTGGGCACCTTCGCGCGAGTCCTGGAGCAGGTCGGTCACATCGCCCAGGAGGTAGTCGAGATCCTCCTCCTCCTGGAGGGTGCGGATGCGCGCGAGCAGTTCGGCCTGGGCGCCCTGGGACTCCGGGCCGAGTCCGTCCGCCAGCTCGCGGTAGAGCTTGAGCAGCTCGGTGAAGACCGCGAGGTACTGGGTAAGGGTGGCCAGGTTGCTGGTGATGTAGCCCAGCGGGTTGTTGATCTCATGGGCGATGCCGGCCACGAGCTGTCCCAGCGAGGCCATGCGCTCGGAGTGGAGCAGCTGGGCCTGGCGCTCCTCGAGCGCCACGGTGGTGTGGAGCAGCGACTCGGTGCGGCTCTGCACCAGCTCCTCCAGGTGATTCCGGTGGCGCTGGAGCTCCTCCTCCCGCTGGCGCAGCAACTCCTCGGTGTCGCGCTGCTGCTGCCGGCCGCGCCAACCCAGGATGATGCTGCAGCAGGTGGCGACGAAGGGCTGGAGGAACTCGATGAGCTCGGGGCCGTAGCCGCCGGGGCGGTTGGCGATGCCCACCGTGCCCACCAACTCGTCGCCGGACTTGAGGGGCAGGCCGAGGAAGGCAGTCAGGGACGGGTGGCCGGGAGGGCGGCCGCCCGCGTGGGGGTCCGTTTGGGGCTCGTTGGCGACCACGGGCGCGCCGGTGGTGAGCACCGGGCCAAGGAGCGTCTCCACGGGCGTCTCGAGGTGGGCGATGTGGGTGATGGCATGGGGGCGCACATAGGGGGCGCCTTGTGCATCACGGAGCACCTCGCCGATGAAGCCGTACTCGCTCTCCGTCAGCTCCAGCAGCACGGCGAGCAGCTTGTCGAACAGGTGATGGGCATCACTGCCCCCGATGAACTCGAGCTGGGCCTCGGTGAGCGCCTGGAGCAGGCTGGTGCTGGCATGGAGCGCCCGCTCGGCCACGAGCGCACGCGAGCGGGTGCGACCCTGGGCTGAGTCCGGTCGGCGGCCGGATACGGCTTTGCTCATCGTTTCACCATGCTAACCCGCTCGGGGGGAGCGGACCGGCTCCATCATCGGTCCACCTGGAATTATGTCCAAGCCCGCATGCTCGGAGTGCTGGCGGCCTTACACGCGGTGCTGTTTCCACCGTCCTCGGCGGAACACCCATGCGCCCAGCAGGGCGAAGACGGAGAAGGCAACGGCGATGGAGATGAAGGCGCCCGTCGGTCCCAGCTTGAGGGGCCCGGTGAGCAGCCAGGCGAGCGGGAGCTCCAGGCCCCAGAAGCACAGGAGGTTGAGCAGCATCGGGGTGGTGGTATCCCCGGCTCCGTTGAGCGCCTGGGTGAGCACCATGCCGTAGGCGTAGAAGAGGAAGCCGGCGCTGACGATGCGCAGACAGCGCACGGCGATGGCGGCCACCTCGGGGTCCTGGGTGAAGGTGGCGATCAGCGGCCTGGCGAAGAGGATGAAGCCGAGCCCCACCGAGCCGAGGAATACCATGTTGTAGAAGCCCGCGCGCCAGACGGCCTGCTCGGCGCGCTCGGGCCTGCGGGCGCCCAGGTTCTGCCCCACCAGCGTGGCCGCGGCGTTGCTCATCCCCCACGAGGGCAGGAGGGCGAACACGATGATGCGCATACCGATGGTGTAGCCCGCCACCGCGGCGCTGCCGGCCGCCGCCACGATGCGCACCAGCACCGTCCAGCTCGCGGTGCCCAGCATCGTCTGGAACACGGCGCTGCCCGACAGCCGCAGCATGGCGAGCAGGGTGGCCGGCTCGAAGCGCAGGTGCTCGCGGCGGATGGCCACGCGACTGGTGCCTCGGAAGAGCCGGTAGAACTGGTAGCAGACGCCCACCCCGCGGCCGATCGTGGTCGCCAGGGCCGCGCCCACCACGCCCAGTTCCGGAAAGGGCCCCAGGCCAAGCACGAGACAGGGGCACAGGAGGATGTTGAGCGCGTTGGCGAGCCCCAGCACGCGCATGGACACGGCGGCATCGCCCACGCCGCGGAAGATGGCGTTGATGAGGAAGAGGAGCAGGATGATGACGTTGCCGCCCAGGAGGATCTGCGTGTAGCGGAACCCCTCTTCCACGACCCAGGGCGAGCCGCCCAGCAGCGAGAGCAGGGGCTGGGCGAACACCACTCCGGCCACGGAGATGGGCAGGGAGACGAGGACGCCCAGGGCGATGGTCTGCACGGCCACGCGCGCGGCCGCATCCGGATCCTTCTCGCCGGTGCGCCGGGCGATCATCGCCGTGGCCCCGATGCTCAACCCCATGGCCAGGGCGTACAGCAGCGCGAGGATGGACTCGGTGAGCCCGACGGTGGCGATGGCCTCGGAGCCCAGCCGGGACACGAAGAACACGTCCACGAGGGCGAAGACGGACTCCATCAGCATCTCGAGGACCATGGGGACGGACAGCAGCAGGATGGCCCGTCCCACGGGGGCCTCGGTGAAGTCCTGCTCGGTCCCCCGGACGGCTTCCTTCAGGGAGTCCCAGAGACTCGGGGCAGGACCTTCATGTGCGCTCATGGGCCCCACATAGCCCGAAGCGCCTCTGGATCCTCAAGAATCCAACAGCGGGAAGAAATGGCCGATGGGGCCATTGCCCCGGCCGATCGCCAGCGGGTGCTGGAGCGCCCGGGTGACATACTGCTTGGCCTGCCGGGTGGCCTCGAGCAACCCGAGCCCCAGGGCGAGGTTGGCGGCGATGGCTGCGGACAGCGTGCACCCGGTGCCGTGCGTGTTGCGCGTCTCCACCGAGGCCAGGTGCAGCGTCTCCAGGTGCTCGCCGTCGAACCAGACGTCGGTGCCGCACAGGGAGCCCGGCATGGCGCCGCCCTTGACGAGCACCGCTCTGGGCCCCAGCCGGTGGATGCGGCGCGCGGCCTCCCGCATGTCCTCCAGCGTGTGGAGCTCCAGGCCCGCGAGCAGCTGCGCCTCGTGCCGGTTGGGGGTGACGAGGGTGGCCAGGGGGAGGAGTTGGTCGCGCAGCGCGGACACGGCCTCGTCGTCGATGAGGCGGGAGCCCGCGCGCGACACCATGACGGGATCCACGACGAGCGGGGTGATGCGGAGCGTCCGGATCCGCTCGGCCACCGTGGAGATGATCGCCCGGTTGACGAGCATGCCCGTCTTGGCGGCGCCGATGCCGATGTCCGAGGCCACGGCGTCGATCTGGGCGGCGACGGACTCGGGGGGCATGACGTCCACCCGGGTGACGCCGAGCGTGTTCTGGGCCGTCAGCGCGGTGAGGGCGCTGGTGCCGTGGACGCGGTGGAACGAGAAGGTGCGCAGGTCCGCCTGGATGCCCGCGCCACCGCCACTGTCCGAGCCCGCGATCGTGAGCGCGGTCGCTACCTTCCTGGGGTGCTCCATGGGGGGAACATACGCTGTCCAACGCGGATGCCAACCTCCTCAGGGTCTTCCGTCTTCCGAGTGCAACGCGGTCAAGAACTCCGAGAAGCTGCCGGCGATGGGGTGGATGTCCATCTCCACCGTGATGAGGACGACCCCGGGTTGGAACTGGGACTCCCTGTAATCGAAACAGACATACTCTCCACCCGGAGTCTCGGCGAATGGGTAGAGACCCTCGGGGACATGAGGCCTCAGGACTTCGAACGCGCCCATGGCGGAATAGTCATCCTGGCCGGTCTCTCCGCTGACCGTCAGGAATACGCTGATGACATTGGTTCCGCGGCCAACGTCGAAGACTCCTGGTTCGGGCGTCATGCCCTGATGTGCAGCGGCCACGCGTTTGTACTCCTCCGGGAGTGTGACTCCCCACTGGAGCTCGAGTTGCTCGAACTCCTGGGGAGCCGCCAGGCGGGGTTCATCCCAGAGGTACTTCCTCCATCGAAGCGCCATCGTCAGTACCCGCCTCCCCAGATGGCCATTCCACCGGTATGAGGAAGGGACAGTTTATGGAAGACCCGTTGGATGAGTTGCATCCTCCCAACGTCCTGGTGGTGATGCCAGAGGTAGCCTTGCGGTGGCGCGTCCGACACCAGGAGCAATTCGACATCCGCCGGGCCGAGTCCGAGTTGCCTGGCCAGTGCGGGGTCTGCCCGGATTGCCTGAGCGAGCCTGGCGTTGGCCGCCCTGAAATGCTGGGCCGGCCGGCCGCTGCCGATATGGATGTCGTCCAGAAGGGTTTCGAACCGTGTATCGAACCTGGGAAATCCATCCGCGTCGAATTCGAGCGTGTGCTTGCCGCTCGTGACCGTCTGGCCCGCGCGGTTCTTCCCGAGATTGACGATGGGGTGGGGCGGATTCCTCGTGTCCTTGTACGGAACGATCTTGCCGTCGGAGGTGAACCTTGGCTTGCGCCAGGGCTCGATGTCCCGCAGCAGATACCCGCTCGAAGGGGGAGGGGGAGTTGCCTGTCCGCCGCCGCTCGTCCCTCGAGACGCCATGGCCAGGGCGCCAGGCGCCAGCGTCAGGGTGAGGCTGCCCTCCGGCAGGGCCACGGCGACTGCCCGTATCTGGTTCAACGCCGCCAGGTTGATGCCCGCCTGCGTCCTGGCCATCGTTGCCGCTTGTGTGAACCCAGGCAGTCCCGGGCCCCTCATCATCAGGTTCGCCGTCGAGCCGATGGCCACCGTTGCCAGCAGCACCAACACGCGCGCTGACTTCTCGCCCATCAGCCGTCCGAAGCGCTCCGCCGCCTCGCGTAACTCCACGAACGTCCGCGCCCGTTCCGACTCCTGCTCCAGCCGCTTCCAGCCCTCCAACAGCCCCCACACCGTATCCAGCCCGAGGTACCCCACCATGTAGCAGGCCAACGCTACGGCCACGGCCTTCATCGTGGGTTCCGGCAGCACCAGGACCGCCAATACCCCCGCCAGTGTGGACATGACCGCGGCCTCCAGCGCCTCCTGGCTCACCATGCCTTCCACTGCGCCCACCGCTCCTTCCCAGACCGCCCCCATGGCGATGCGGAGTGCCAGCGTGTGCCTCGCCTCGGGTCCCAGGTAGGGGCTCTTCGCCAGCAGGGACAGGCAATCACCTACGCTTCCCCGGCGCTCGCACCAGCGCAGATAGCCGCGCGTCAGCGCCGCCCCCACTTCCTCACGGGGGCCCTCCTGAGGGATGAGCACCAGTTGTCGTGCCGGCGAGGGCGGCAGGTCCAGGTCCACGGCCAGCCGCGTCATCGCCGTTTCGAACTCTACCTGCGTCACCTCTACCGGCGCTCGCAAGGGGGGGGCGAAGAGGACCAGCGGCCGGCCCTCACCCGTTTCCAGGTGCACCCGCACGCGGCTGCGCTCGGGCTGGGAGCGCTGGCGGGGGGGTGGAACCTGCCTCCCATCCGATGCACAGGCGGCAAGTAGGAAAAAAGCCAGTGTCCAGGCCCATTTGATGCGATTCATCCCGCGTGATGATGCCTCGCGCCGGGTGCCCCGTCATTCCCCGTGGTGGCGTCTCCACGCAACTTCTGGAGCGGCTTCGGCGATAATGGAATTCGGACCTCCCACCCGTACGGGCGGTGTCCCCCCTGGAGACTCCATGTCCACCATCAACGGCCTGACCGGTCCCCGCCTGCCCACCTCGACGACGGCCTCGTCCTCGGCGGGCGCGGCCCCCCGCACGAGCTTCCTCTCGCGCGTGCAGGCGAGCGCCAGCGGCAGCGTGGCGATCCGTCCGGCCAACGCCCCCCTCGTCTCCGGCCGCGACATCGTCTCCCAGACGGTCTCCGCCGCCCGGCAGGAGGCCGCCGCCGGTTCCATCCAGGACGCGGCCGCCCCCGCCATGTCCCCGGAGGAGCAGGCCGTCCGGGAGATGTCACGCATGTCCCTGATGAACACCGTCCAGTCCATCTTCCAGGGCTTCGGCCAGATGCCCAAGCCCGATCAGGACTGAGCGCCGGCTCAGAACTTGGGGATGCGCAACGTCTTGCTGATCATCGCGCTGCCGCTGGCGAAGTAGATCAGCACGATGGGGTGGAACTGGAAGGCGCCCACGTCCCACACGCCGAAGGGGAGCGAGTCCCCGGTCTTGCCCTTCCAGAAGAAGAAGGCGAGCACCATCACCAGCGCCAGGCTGGTGGGGATGGGGGTGCCCTCGAAGTACTTCACCTTGCCCGTGTTGTCCGAGAGGGTGGCCGCGGTGACGTTGAAGCGCGCCAGGCGGCTGATGCCGCAGCCCACGAAGTAGAGCAGCACCGCCACGTCCAGCGCGCCGCGCAGCCCCATGGCGAAGGCCAGCGCCGCGGGCGCCATGCCGAAGGACACGACGTCCGAGAGCGAGTCCAGATCCGCCCCCAGCGGCGAGGACTGGAAGCGCCAGCGCGCGATGCGGCCGTCCAGGGCGTCGAGGATGAAGGCCAGCGGCAGCAGCCCGAAGGCCAGCCAGAGCCAGTGGTGCATCCCGGTGGCCAGGTACTGCATCTGCGCCAGGATGGAGCCCGCGCCCGAGAAGGCATTGCCCAGCGTGACGAAGTCCGCCGGCGTGAAGGTGCGAATCATCGAGAAGTGGCGCGGCTCACGTTTCTGCGGCGACTCCGTCGGCATGCATTCCCTCCGCGGCCCCCGGGGGGGTGTGAAACCCGAGGCTTAGCGCATCTTGCGGCCTTCGCCGCTTTTTTGCGGGGTGGTGCGCACGAGGTTCTCCTTCATCCAGTCGCGCAGCTGCCGCTCGTTCATGACGCGTCCCTCCATTTGGTGTGATTTCCAGGGCGCAAGAGAGCAAGCGACGTACCGGTTCTCTATCGAACGTGGGTCGCGCCGGTCCGCCCGCTTGCGGACACGGGCGCATGTGGGAGTCACGGGGGAATGTCTGTCCCGGACGGAGGGACCGGGGTGGGCGTTGCCCCCCCCACCCTGGGTGCCTAGCTTCGCACCCTGATCCCTCCGGGCTCCTCGTGTGGGCTCCGGGTGGGTGGGCGCAGGGTGGGGTGGGGAAGGGGAATGGGATCCATGAGCAGGCGCTGGGGCCTGTGTGTCCTCGCAGTGCTGTCGGTACTGACGGGGTGTGCCGATCGTGACCGTCCGGCCATTGCCGATGGCAGGCTGACGGCGACGCCGGGTGGGGTGGACTTCCAGCGGGTGGCGATCTTCGACGGGCGCGAAGCGCAAGTGGTGCTGCGCAACGTGGGGCGCTCCCGCATCATCGTGGACGAGGCCTGGGTGGAGGGTCCCCCGGGGACCTGGCAGGTGGACTTCACCCACGAGGGGCCGCACTCGCTCGTTCCGGGCGGGGATTGCGCGCTGCGGGTGCGCTTCACGCCGCAGGGCGAGGGGACGCTGCCGGCCACGCTGGTGGTGCGTTCGGACTCGAAGAAGGAGCCGCTCATCCGCGTGCCGTTGCAGGGCAGCGGGGTGGATGCCTGGGCGCGCGTGACGCCGCGGCGGCTGGACTTCGGCCGCATCGAGGCCGACTCCTCCAAGACGCTTACCTTCACCGTCAACAACCCCACGGACATGCCGGTGGAGGTGACGCCGAAGCTGGTGGGGGCGGATCGCGACGAGTTCGCCTCGGCGCCGGTGACGCTGGGGCCTGGGGAGCAGCGCGAGGTGCCCATCACCTTCTCGCCGGGGCGGGTGGGCCGCAAGCAGGTGGCGCTGGCGGTGTCGCCGTGCCGGGGTTGCTCGGACGTGGCGGTGCAGGTGGCGGCCGAGTCGCTGGAGCAGGCGGTGGTGGCCGAGCCGCCGCTGCTCGACTTCGGCTCCATCCCCGTGGACAAGGACAGCTTCCGGCTGGCGCGCCTGCGCAACCTCAGCACGGAGCCCATGACGATCACGGAGCTGAAGTTGGAGGGCCGGGATGCCTCCTTCAGCCATGGTGCCCCGGGTCTGCCGCTGGTGCTGGAGGGCGGAGAGACGCGCACCTGGGAGCTGCGCTACAGCCCGGGTCACATGGGGCCGGCCGAGGACATGGCCTTCTTCCACGTGGTGAGCAAGCGCCACCCCACGACGGACGTGGCGCTGCGCGGGTACGGCGGCGCGGCGGAGCTGTGCGTGTCGCCCCTCACCCATGACTTCGGGCGACAGCCGAGGGGCTCGAAGACGGCGGTGACCGTCAACGTGAAGAACTGCGGTGCCTCCAACGGGGGGCCGCTCACCATCTACGGGCTCGAGTTCCACTCGGCGGATGGGCACCCGGACGCGGACGTCCAGTTCAACGTGGCGCCGTTGACGCTGCCGCACCGGCTGCTGCCCGGTGAGGAGGTGAACTTCAAGGTCTTCTACGAGCCCATGCGCGAGGGCGCCGCGGCGGGCCAATTGCTGATGACGACGGACGTGTACACGGGCAGCACCACGGAGCTGGCCTTCAGGGGCTTCGCGGAGCCGCACCTGCCCTGCAAGCTGGCCGTCACCCCGGCGGAAGTGGACTTCGGCACGGTGGAGCCGGGTTATGGCGCGGTGCTGGGCGTGAAGGTGGCCAACACCGGCACGGACCTCTGCGCGGTGAAGAACATTCGTCTGAGCGACGACGGGGGTGGGGTGTTCAGCCTGCCCGGCGGCGCGCTGGACGGCGTCATCATCTATCCGGGCGACTACTTCAGCTACATGGTGGCCTTCCGCTCGCCCGTGACGGGGGGTGACTTCACGGGGGTGGTGCAGTTCGAGCCGGCGGATCCCGCCACTCCGGTGGTGCAGGTGCCGCTGATGGCCCACTCGCAGAACGCGTGCCTGGTGGCCTCGCCGCGCTTCGTGGACTACGGCGTGTCGCGCCCGGATTGCGCTCCGGCCCCTCGCGAGGTGAACTACCTCAACGCCTGCCGCTCGCCGGTGACGGTGTCCAACGTCTTCATCGGCGCGGGCACCACGGATGGGGAGTTCGAGCTCCACGACGCGCCGGCCACGCCCTTCACGCTGGACTCGAACGACGGCTTCACCGTGACGGTGGGCTACCTGGCCCAGGTGTACGGGCTCAACATGTCGCCGCTCTTCGTGAGCTCGTCGGATCTGCCGGCGCCGCTGCTCGTCCCGCTCATCGGCGAGTCCTCCAGGCGCATGGACAAGACGGACACGTTCATCCAGCAGGACGGCTCCAAGGTGGACGTGCTCTTCGTGGTGGACAACACCGCGTCCATGGTGGAGGAGCAGCCGCGCATCGTGGCGGCCATGCCCGCCTTCGCCGATGCGGCCCTGGGCAAGGGCGTGGACCTGCACGTGGCGGTCACCACCACGGGCATCGACGAGGCCTCCAACGCGTGCCCCGGCGGGGCCAACGGGGGGGAGGCGGGCCGCTTCGTCCCGGTGGACAACAGCCGGCCGCGCATCCTGACCCACCGCACGCCGGGCCTGGCGTCCGTGCTGCAACAGAACGTGAACGTGGGCCAGTGCGCCCAGGTGGAGCAGGGCTTCGAGGCCGTGCGGCGCGCCCTGTCGCCGCCGCTGGTGAACAACGCGGACGACGTGCGCACGCCCCCGAAGAGCGACGGCAACCTGGGCTTCCTGCGCGACGAGGCGGCGCTGGTGGTCGTCTTCATGGGCGATGAGGATGACCACTCGCCCGACAGCGTGGACACCTACGTGCGCTTCCTCCGCATGCGCAAGGGCGAGAACCAGCCGCAGCGCATGACCATCTACGCCATCGCGCCTACGGCCGCGGGCTGCCCCACCTCGGGCGGCGCCGGTACGCGCTACGCCGAGGCCGCGTCCCGCACCGGTGGCGAGGTGCTCTCCGCGTGCGCCGCGGACTACGCGCCGCTTCTCCGCTCGGTGGCCACCAAGGCGTTCTCCGCCCAGGACCGCTTCCCGCTCAGCGAGCCGCCAGACGCCGGCAGCATCGCGGTGCGCGTGAATGGATCTCCGGTTACTGGATGGACCTACGACGGCGCCACCAACAGCGTCGTCTTCTCCACGGCGCCCGCTCCGGGCGCCAAGGTGGAGGTCTACTACCGCCGCGCCTGCCGCTGAGCAGTGCGGCGGGGGGAGCGCTCCGGGGCCGGTAAACCGGCTCCGGACGGGATATGTCGGCCCTGGGTGCTACAGCTCTGCATCGGTCTGTGCGGTTGACCGGAAAATTGGAGGGCAACCCATGCTGAGTACCCTGAGGGCGTCCCCGCAGCAGGAGGCGACGGTGAGCTCCCGACAGCACGACGACAATTCCACGCCCGAGCGCCCGCTCGCCCGCCATGCATCCACGCCATCCGCCCGCTCGCCTGGCGGCTTGCGTGTCATCGAGGGCGGAGGGCAGCGTCGGCAGGACGAGCCGCTCGTTTCCCGTGACGCGGTCGCCCGTGTGCTCATGGAGGCGGGAGTGGATCTGCTCCTGCGCCGCATCAGCACGGCCCGGGCCGCGGAGATCGAGCGCAAGGTGGACCGGGTGCTGGACCTCTTCGACCGGGTGGATGCCGCGCCCCTGCTGATGCCGGTGCTGCAGCGGCACCTGGACGAGCTGGATGCCCTCATGAGGGAGACCCGCCAGGTCAGAGCCCCGGCCCGCCGCGGCGGGTAGTGCGGTGAGGGGGGGCGTGCGGGGATAAAGTGCGACAGGACGTTTGACCCACCCGGCCGGGGCGCTTACGCTCGGGGCCCCTTTGGCCTCCGGGTGTTGCCCGCCGCACCGTGTCGAACGAGAACTACGGCAAATACCAGCTCCTCAAGCGGCTCGCCATGGGAGGCATGGCGCAGATCTACCTTGCGCGCCAGCGGGGGCCCGAGGGCTTCGAGAAGCTGCTGGTCATCAAGCGCATCCTCCCGCACCTGGCGGAGAACGGGGACTTCGTCCGGATGTTCCTGGACGAGGCGCGCATCGCGGCCCGGTTGGATCACCCCAACATCGTCGACATCTACGACCTGGGGGCCCAGGACGACAGCTTCTTCATCGCCATGGAGTACATCCACGGCGAGGACTTGCGGCGCGTGTGGAAGCGCGCGGAGCGCAGCGGCCAGCTGATTCCGGTGCCGCTGGTGTGCCGCATCATGATCGAGGCCTGCGCGGGCCTGGACCATGCCCACAAGCAGAAGGACGCGCAGGGCAAACCGCTGGGCATCGTCCACCGGGACGTCTCCCCGCAGAACATCCTCCTGACGTTCGAGGGGCGGGTGAAGGTGGTGGACTTCGGCATCGCCAAGGCGGCGGACCAGGCCACCGTGACGCGCTCGGGGGTGCTCAAGGGCAAGTACTCGTACATGGCGCCGGAGCAGGCCGCCGGGCAGAAGAACCTGGACTGCCGCACGGACATCTTCGCCCTGGGCGTGGTGCTCTACGAGCTGCTCACCGGGATGCGCCTCTTCAAGCGCCTCACGGACATGGCCACGCTGCAGGCGGTGGCGGATTGCGACATCGCGCCGCCCTCGCAGATCAACCCGCGCGTGCCCAAGGACCTGGATCCCATCGTCATGAAGGCGCTGACGCGCAAACCGGAGGACCGGTACGCGGAGGCGCTGCAGCTTCAGCTCGCGCTGGAGGACTGGCTGCTGTCCCACCAGTTGCCGTCGTCCACGGCGCACGTGGCGGCCTTCATGAAGGAGCTGTACGCCGCGCGGCTGGCCGAGGAGGCCCGGCTGGGGGATGTGCTGGTGGAGGAGGCCGATTCCGGCTCGCCCGCCGGTGCTGGCAAGACGCCCGAGAAGGCGCCCGAGAAGTCCGGCGTGGAGACGATGGCGGCGCCGCGCCAGGCGGACACGCACGTGCTGCCGCCGGAGCGGCCCTCGCAGCGCACCCCGGGCCGGCGTGATCCGCGTGGCTCCTCGGAGCGCAAGGCCCTCGAGCCCCGGCGCACCGTGGACATCCGCCGGGCTCCGGCTGCCGAGCTCGGGGAGGAGCCGCGTTCCATCTCCTCCGACAAGCCCGGACGGCGCCGGACCCCCGCTCCCGAGCCCACGGAGGAGTCGCGCTCCGAGGCCTCCGATCCCGAGAAGACGTTGGCGCCGAGGTCGAGCCGGTCGCGTCAGCCGGCCGTGCCTTCTCCCACCGCGGTGCCCCCCCGGAAGCCGTACCGGCTCGCCCTGCTGGCGGTGGGCGCGGGACTCTTCGTGGGCGTGGGCTTGGGCGGATGGTTCGCACTGCACTCGGAGCCCGCCCGGATGGCGGCGGGGCCCGTGGCGAAGCCCGCTGCGCCGGGGCCCTCGCAGCCCGTCGCCGAGCCACCCGTGCCCTCCGTCGGGGAGCCGAAGAGCGCGGTGGCCGCGCCCGTTCTCCCGGCCCGGGAAGAGCCGAAGCCGGAGCCCGAGCGGCTCGCCACGGGGACGGTGGAGCGCACGGCCCAGCAGGAGTCTCGCCGGGGCACGGTGCGCTTCGCGGTCACCCCGTGGGCCGAGGTGTCCTGCGGTGGGCGCAACCTGGGGAGCACGCCGCTGCCGGACGTCCACTTCACCGCGGGCGTGTACGAATGCAGGTTCTCCAACCCGGAATTTGGGACGCGTACCCAGCGGGTCGAAGTGAAGCCCAACGGCCACACCAAAGTGGTCGTGAAGTTCTAGCCCGTTCTCCAGGATCTCCGCCGTGACACTCGAAGCAGGCACCCTCATCGGCAAGTACGTCGTCAAGCGCAAGCTCGCCGAGGGAGGAATGGCCGAAATCTACCTGGCCACCTCCACGGGCGCCGAGGGCTTCGAGAAGGAAGTCGTCATCAAGCGCGTGCGCTCGTTCCTGTCGGACGACGAGAGCTTCGTGCAGATGTTCATCGCGGAGGCGCGGCTGGCCTCGGGGCTCAACCACGCCAACGTGGTGCAGATCTTCGACTTCGCCAAGCACGAGGACTCGTACTACCTGGCGATGGAGTACGTGCGCGGCTGCTCGCTGTGGGACCTGCGCAAGCGCTGCCGGGAGAAGGGCATCTCCGTGCCGCCGGTGCTGGTGGCGCACATTGGCGCGCAGGTGGCGGCCGGGCTGCACTACGCGCACCGGCTCAAGTCCTCGGACGGGGAGCTGGTGCACCTGGTGCACCGCGATGTCACCCCGCACAACGTGCTGCTGTCCTACGACGGCGCGGTGAAGCTCACCGACTTCGGCATCGCCAAGGCCAGCAACAAGCTGACGCAGCCGGGCGTGCTCAAGGGCAAGTTCGCGTACATGTCCCCGGAGCAGTCGCGCGGCGAGGTGGTGGATGCGCGCACGGACGTCTTCGCGCTGGGCGTGGTGCTCTGGGAGATGCTCACCGGCGGCCGGTTGTTCGACGGGGACTCGGAGATGGCCGTGCTCCGGGCGGTGCAGGAGAGTGTCATCGCTCCGCCGGCCCGCCTCAACCCGGACGTGCCCGAGGAGTTGGACCGGGTGGTGTGCACCGCGCTCGAGCGTGACCCGGAGGCCCGCTACCAGTCCGCGGGCGAGCTGGAGCGCGCGCTCGCCCAGTGCGTGCTGCACCACGCGGCCAGCGTGGACGAGACGGACGTGGGCACCTTCGTGCGGCGGCTCTTCGACGTGCCCCTCACCCAGTTCATCGCGGTCCCGTCCGCGCTGATGGACCGTTCACAGCGCAGCCGCTCCGGCAGCGTGCCCGTGGCGGTGCCGAGCCCGGGCGTGCGCGCGCCGGAGCCCGCTCCCCAGGTGCCCGCGCCCGCTCGCGAGGCCACCGCGGTGCTGCCCGGGTCCAACCCGGCCTCGGGGCGTGACAGGCCCGTGCGCCCGGAGAGCCCCGAGGAGTCCCTGGTCTCCGCCTCCACCCAGGTGCTGTCCCGCGACCCGCTCCCGCCGCGCTCCACCCTGCCGCTGCCCTCGGCCCCGGGGGAGCGCAACTCCCGCCCCATGCCCGTGGTCAGCCCGGCGGGGCAGGGGAGCACGTCGGTGCCGGCGGCCCTCGAATCCGCTCCCGCTCCTACTCCTGTCCCGGCGGCCCAGGTGATGTCCGCGGGTGCTTCCGCTCAGGCGGCCAACGGGCCGAAGCGCGGGGGCAAGGGACTGTGGGTCGGCGCGAGCGTGGCGGCCGTGGTCCTCATCGGTGGGGCGACGGCCCTGGTGGGGCCATCGAAGCCGCCGGCTCCCGAGGTGCCGGTCTCCGCACCAGGCACTCCGGCGCCAGGTGCTGCTCCGGCTCTCGCCGCTTCATCCGCGGCGAAGGCCGAGGTTCCCCCGCCGCCCACCCCCGAGCCCGTTCTCGCGGGCGCGCCTGACGCGGGTTCGCCCGATGCCGGTGCCGTGGCGGCCGTGACACCTCCGTCCGAGGCTCCTCCGGCCCCGGCGGGGACTGAGGGGCAGACCCCGGCGGAGCAGGCTCCGGCCGCACAGGCCGAGGGGACACTCACCGTCAAGGCCGTGCCGTATGCCGACGTCTATGTCGGCGGCGAGCGCGTCAGGCGGGAGCTGCAGGGGACCGCGAACCTCCGGCTCGCTCCGGGCACCTACAAGGTGACGTTCAAGCACCCCGCGCGCACTGAGTCCTTCGACGTCACCATCACCCCCAATGGCCGGGTGACGAAGGCGTTCAACGCCACCCGCAGGTAGCGCGCCCGCCGTTCACTTCCCGACTCTGTAACCCCCGCGCCGCCGGTTGGCTCCGGCGCGCCAGGGCCCTCGTACGCCTGGTGCTACCGGCTGCTACAGGCTTTTGTTGACAGATTCCCGGACTCTCTGGCATTCAGTGGCCTCCATTCAGTAGAATATATTCAATGGAAGGCATGCGGTTGCTGGAGCCCGACGAGCTCGAACGCATCGAACGCGACTTCGCCGGAGGGCTGCCCGCGAGGGAGATCCTCGAGATCTTCCGTCCCCGGGGCGTTCAGCTCTCCGAGGCGACGTTCCGCAAGTACGTCCAGGTAGGCCTGTTGCCCCGCAGCCGCCGGGTGGGGCGCAAGGGCAAGCACCAGGGGAGCCGGGGGCTGTACCCGGTGGAATCAGTTCGGCGGATCAACGCCATCAAAAAAATGATGGCCGAGGGTCACACCCTGGAGGACATCAAGCGCTCCTTCTTGTTCCACAAGAATCACATCGATCAGCTGGAGCGGGATCTCTCCGAGCTATTCGAGGGGTTTCAGGATCAGATGGGGGAGCGCGCCTTCGGCACGGAGTACCGGCGCACCTTGGAGGCGGAACTGGCCGAACTGAAGTCAAGGGCTCGGGACCTGGTCCGGGACGTGGCCCGGCTGGGGAGTGCGGTCACCGCGCGCCGAGACGAAAAGCTCCATTCGCAATAGGATGAAGGGTGGGGGACCGGGTAGAGTGGAATCATCGCTGGAGGGGACATGTCTGAAGTGAAGCAGCAGCGGCCGGAGGAGGAGGCGCCCGCGGAGGCGGACGGTGGGGCGGAGCGCCGTCGCTCGAAGACGATGTCGCGGAAGGAGATGGCGAGGGATCTGCGCCGCCGCCGCCTGACGGGGCAGATCGATCCCGAGGAGGGCGAGCTCCTCACCGCCGTCGACTCGCAGCGTCCGAAGACGCGGGCGGACTGTGTGAACGGTCCCCGTCCGTGCCTCTTCGTGTCCTGCAAGCACAACCTCTATTTGGATGTGAACCCGGAGACCGGGTCCATCAAGCTCAACTTCCCCGACAAGGAGATCTGGGAGCTGGAGCACACTTGCGCCCTGGACGTGGCGGAGAAGGGTGGCATCACGCTCGAGGAGGTGGGCGCCATCATGAACCTCACCCGCGAGCGCATCCGTCAGGTGGAGACGCGCGGTCTGCTCAAGCTGCGCGAGGCCACCGAGGCCGAGCCCCCGGTCTCCGCCCGCAAGCCCTGAAAATCGCGCCGGAATCCGCTGGCGCACACGGGTTGCATGCTTCGTTGACACCTAGGGGGGTGGTTGCTACACGGGCCGCCTCTCCTACAGACAGAGGCGTGCAACCCCGTGCTGGCTCTCCTCAGCGTTTCCGATAAACGCGGTCTGGTCCCCTTCGCGCAAGGGCTCGTCCGGCTCGGCTTCGAGCTGCTCTCCACCGGAGGCACGCTCGCCGCGCTCCAGTCCGCGGGAGTCCCCGCCAGGAAGGTCTCCGAGCACACCCAGAGCCCGGAGATCCTCGGCGGGCGGGTGAAGACGCTCCACCCCCGCATCCACGGCGGCCTCCTCGGACGGCCGGACCTGGAGAGTGACCGGGCGGAGATGGCCGCCAACGGCATCAGCCCCATCACCCTGGTGGCCGTCAACCTCTACCCCTTCCGCCAGACGGTGGCCTCCGGGGCCTCCGAGGCCGACGTCATCGAGCAGATCGACATCGGCGGTCCGGCCATGGTGCGCGCCTCGGCCAAGAACTTCCGCCATGTGACGGTGGTGGTGGACCCGGACGACTACGAGGCCGTGCTGGCCGAGTTGGAGAAGTCGCGCGCCACGAGCGAGGAGACGCGCCGGCGGCTGATGCGCAAGGCCTTCGCGCACACCGCGGCCTATGACGCCTCCATCTCGGGCTGGTTGTCGGCACAGGCCGGCGAGCCGTTCCCCCAGGAGCAGACGCTCGCGTTCCAGAAGGTGCAGAACCTGCGCTACGGCGAGAACCCGCACCAGCGCGGCGCCTTCTACCGCGAGCACGCCGCGCCCTCCGAGCCCACCGTGGCCTTCTCCCGCGTCCTCCAGGGCAAGGAACTCTCGTACAACAACATCCTGGACCTGGATGCGGCGCTGGGCCTGGTGCTCGAGTTCCCCGAGCAGCCCTGCGCCGTCATCATCAAGCACAACACGCCCTGCGGCGTGGCGCTGGATGCGTCGCTGGTGACGGCCTACCGCACGGCGCGCGCCATCGACGAGGTGTCCGCCTTCGGTGGCATCGTCGCGCTCAACCGCGAGGTGGATCGCCCCTGCGCCGAGGCCCTCGCGGAGACGTTCCTCGAGGCTGTCATCGCCCCGTCCTACTCGGCCGAGGCCCTGCAGGTGCTGGCGGCGAAGAAGAACCTGCGCCTCCTGGAGGCGGGCCCTGGCCTGGCCTCGACGTCTGCCCGGCCGAGGGCCCAGGTAGAGGCCCGGAGCGTGTCTGGCGGCCTGGTCCTCCAGGACAGGGATGCCGTCGAGCCCCCGCTCGATTGGAAGGTCGTCAGCAAACGCGCGCCTACCCCAGAGGAGGAGAGGGCTCTGCGCTTCGCCTGGAGGGTGTGCAAGCACGTGAAGAGCAACGCCATCGTGTTCGCCAATGACTCGAAGCTGCTGGCCGCTGGAGGAGGGCAGACGAGCCGGGTGGACTCGGCGAAGATCGCCGCCACCCGGGGAGGCGAGGCCCTCAAGGGGAGTGCCGTGGCCTCGGATGCCTTCTTCCCCTTCAGGGATGGGCTCGACGAGGCCGCCCGGGCGGGGGCCACCTGCGTGGTGCAGCCTGGCGGCTCGGTGAGGGACTCAGAGATCATCGCCGCGGCCGATGAACATGGAATGGCCATGGTGCTCACCGGAGTGCGACACTTCCGGCACTGAGCCATGCGGATCATCTGCCAAAAATGTGCGGCGGCCTACGCCATCGATGACCGGGTCATTACGCCCAAGGGTGTGCGCGCGCAGTGCCCGCGCTGCCGTCACCTCCAGTTGGTGAAGCGTGAGGACTCGCCCGCGGTCCCGGAGTCCAAGCCCGCTGCCGTCGCGCCGAAACCTGCCGCGCCCGCGGCCAAACCCGCTCCCGCGGCGAAGCCCGCCATGGCGGCGAAGCCCGCTGTTGCCAACGCGAGGCCGGCCACTCCGTCCGCGTCCCTGACCGACTCGCTGTTTGGCGATCTCGGGGACCTCGAGCCGGCGCCGGATCCCAACGAGACTCCGGCGAACTCGCTGCTGAACGAGCTCGAGGCGCTCGGCAGACCGGCCACGCCTGCCGCTCCATTGGAGAAGGACTCGCTGTTCGGCGACCTCGCCGAGCTCACGCAGTCGTCCCCGTCCAATCCGACGATCGACCTCGCGGCCTCGTCCAGGCCGGCGCTGCCGAGCTATGCGATTCCGTCGGGCGATCTGCTGTTCGACGAGATCGCGCCGCCTCCGGCCCCCGTGCCGCAGCCCAAGCCGGCCGCTGCGGTGCAGGCCCGGCCCGCCGCGCCCGCGCCGC
Organism: Archangium sp.; assembly: GCA_035645295.1. Taxonomy (GTDB): domain Bacteria; phylum Myxococcota; class Myxococcia; order Myxococcales; family Myxococcaceae; genus Archangium. Next base: position 22,742 of record DASQMW010000206.1, on the reverse strand, counting down.
AGCCCAAGCCGGCCGCACCGGCCTACTCGGTTCCGTCGGACGACGGGCTGTTCGACTTCAACGCGCCGCCTGGATTCGATCCGCCGCCTCCCGCGCCCGCGCCGAAGCCGGCCGCTGCGGTGCAGGCCCGGCCCGCGGCGCCCGCGCCGCAGCCCGCCGCCGCCGCGTTGCCGGAGATGGCGGACGACGGCATCTTCGATTTCAACTCGCCGCCCGGATTCGACTCGCCGCCTCCCGGGGCCGCTCCAGCGGCCTCGGACGCTGATCCGCTCCTCGACTTCTTCGGTGCACCGCCTTCGCAGCCAGAGCCTGCCGCGGCGCCCATGCCCGTCGCGGCTCCCGCACCCGCCAGGGCTCCCGCTCCCGTTGCCTCCGGCGGGATCCAGAAGTCGTGCCGTGAGTGCGGCAAGCAGATGGTGGACCCGTTCGATCTGGCGCTCGGTGCATGCGAGGACTGTCGGCATCGCGGACAGCAGAAGTCCACGCCTGCTCCCGTCCCCGAGTCCCGGTCGGTGGAAGTCATCAACCTGCCGCCGCTCGGCGATACAGGGAGTGCCGGGGGCGCGTCGATGCCTCCGGAGCCCGGCAGTGGCGCCCGCGCCGCTCCCGTGCTGGCGCCTGAGTCGCGCAGTGCCGTCGCGCAGCGTTCCGGCGTGGCCGTGTCCGCTTCCGGCGGTGGAGGCCGTGGCGCCCTGGTGGCGGCCGCGGTGGTCCTGCTGCTCGCCGGTGGTGGTGGTGCCGCGTACTTCTTCGTCCCCCAGGTGAAGGCGCTGGTGGGCGGCGGCGAGTCCGGCGGGGGCGGAGAGACCACGGCCTCGTCCGGCCAGCAGCCCTCGGCGGCCGCGCTGCCTCCTGCACTGGAGTCCGTGCTGCCTCGCTGGCAGCTCATGTTCGTGGACGCCAACGGCGGCGACAGCAAGCAGTTCCTCGCGCAGGGCCAGTCGCTGCTCGAGAAGGATCAGCGCATCGCCTACTCGGAGGCCGCGGAGTCCTTCCAGCGGGCGCTGTTGGCGGATCCCCGGAATGACGCGGCCATCGGCGGCTATGTCCAGGCGCTCGCGCTGGGGCTGGGCTCGCGGATGGATGACCCGACCTTCCAGGAGGCGAACTCCCTCATCGAGGCCGCCGAGAGCCGGTCCCGCCGCGGGCCGGATCTACTGGTGGCGCACGCCAACCTCCTGCTCGCGCGCTCCAGCAACTCGGACAACGTGCAGCAGGCGCAGAAGCTCGCCGAGGAGGTGCTCTCCAACCCCAAGAATGGCACCGCGGCGCAGAAGGCCGAGGCCCACCTGGTGCTGGGCCGCGTCTTCCTGACGTCCTCCCGCGAGCTGGCCAATCAGCACTTCGAGTCGGCGCTGGCCATCGCCTCGGACTTCCAGCGCGTGCACTACTACCGCGCACTGGCCGACGAGACGGCCGGTGACTACTCGCTGGCGATCGAGCGGCTGCAGAAGCGGCTCGCGCAGGATCCCGACCATTGGGAGACCCGGACCACCCTGGCCCGCATCTTCATGGAGGTGGGCCAGGTGGAGCAGGCGCGCGAGCTCTACGAGTCGCGCCTCAAGAGCGCTCCGGCCGACTTCCAGGCGCTCCTGGCGATCGCGGTGATGCGCTACCAGGTGGAGAACGGGCTCACCGGCGGGCTTGGTGCCATGCGCGCCCTGCTGCGCAACCGCGACAAGTACGACGAGCGCGAGGTGTCGGAGCTGCTGTTGCACCTGTCGGCCGCGGAGCGCTCGGCAAACAACCTGGAGGCGTCGGCCAAGGCGGCCCGCGAGTCCCTGCAGCTGGTGAAGAACAACCCGGCGGCGCACCTGCAGCTCTTCCTGGTGTCCGTGGCGCGCAAGGACGCCACGGCGGCGGCCGAGCACCTCGCCAGCCTCAAGGGCCACCTGGACCTGCCCGTGGTGGAGAAGATGCTGGAGGGCCGGCTGCGGCTGCTCGAGCGCAAGCCCGCCGAGGCCATGGCGCTCTTCATGGAGGCCTCGCGGCTGGATGAGCGCTATGTGGATGCGCTGATTCTGGCCGGAGTGGCCGCCGTGCAGGAGGGACGCCGGGACGAGGCCTTCCGCATGCTCGGCCAGGCCGCCAAGGGAGATCCGCTGCGGCTGACTCCCCGGCCGGTCGTCACGCCCTTCTACCTGCGCCCGGGAGATCTGCTCGGCGGGCTCGAGGGCTCCATCGTGGGCGTTGCTCGCGGGTCCGATGACATCCTGGCCAACCTCTACGAGGGCATCCTCCGCTTCCACCAGGGCGAGGGCGCGGCGGCGGAGAAGCTGCTGAAGAAGGTGAACGACATCGACACCAACCACGACGTCGCGTCCGCCTACCGGGCCTTCATCGCCCTGGGCCGCAAGGACATGAAGTCGGCCAAGGGGCATGCCGCCCGCGCGGTGGTAGGTGGCCGCCAGACGGCCATTGCCCACCTGGCGCAGGGGTGGGTGTGGGTGGAGTCCAAGGAGCCGGAGTTGGCCAAGCGCTCGCTGCGCGAGGCGGTGACGCTCTCCCCGAAGCTGTATTCGGCGCAGGTGAAGCTGTCGGAGCTGGAGGGCGCCTCCAGCCGCGACTCGGTCCGCGAACGGTTGGTCAAGCTCCTGGGCCTGGATCCGTCGTACATGCCCGCCAAACGCGTCCTCTACTCACTCGACAAACGAGGTTGATGTGAAGGTCCTTCTGCTCGGCTCTGGCGCGCGGGAGCACGCGCTCGCGTGGAAGCTGTCCCAGAGCCCGAAGCTGACGAAGCTGCTGGTGGGCCCGGGCAATCCGGGCACCGCCCGCGTGGCCACCAACGTCCCGCTGAAGGCGGACGCGCCCGATGAGGTGGTGGCACTCGCCCGGCGGGAGCAGGTGGACCTGGTGGTGGTGGGCCCGGAGGCGCCGCTGGTGGCGGGTGTGGCGGATGCGCTCGCCGTGGCCGGCATTCCCTGCTTCGGACCCGTGGCGGGGGCCGCGCTCATCGAGGGCTCCAAGGCCTTCGCCAAGGAGATCATGGCCGAGGCGGGTGTGCCCACCGCCGGCTTCGAGGTGTTCACCGACGTGGCCCAGGCCGAGGCCTACGCCGTGAAGCAGGGCCGCATCGTCGTGAAGGCGGACGGGCTGGCGGCGGGCAAGGGCGTCATCGTGGCGCAGGACGCGCAGGCCGCTCGCGAGGCGGTGCGCGCGGTGGGCGCCATGGGGAGCGCGGGCCAGCGGATGGTGCTGGAGGAGTTGCTGGAGGGCGAGGAGGTGTCCGTCATCGCCCTGTGCGACGGTGAGCGCTACGTGCTGCTCCCGCCAGCGCAGGACCACAAGCGGGTAGGGGAGGGCGACACGGGGCCCAATACCGGCGGTATGGGTGCGTACGCCCCGGCTCCCTTCCTCTCCGCCGCGCAGCTCTCCGAGGTGGGCGAGCAGGTGATCGCCCCGACGCTGGCGACGCTGCGGCGGCGGGGAATCCCCTTCCGGGGTGCGCTGTATGCGGGGCTGATGCTGACGCGCAATGGGCCCAAGGTGCTCGAGTTCAACGCGCGTTTCGGTGACCCCGAGACGCAGGTGCTGATGATGCAGCTGGCGGAGGACGTGCTGCCGCTGCTGGACGCGTGTGCGCGCGGCACGCTGGAGCAGCGCCCGCTCGCCGTGCATCCAGGGGCCTCGGTGGGCGTGGTGCTCGCCGCCCAGGGTTACCCGGAGACGCCGAGGCGGGGCGATCGCATCGAGGGAGTCGACGCGGTCCCGGCCAGCTGCCCGGTATTCGCCGCGGGCGTGGAGGAGAAGGGCGGGGCGTGGCTCACGGCGGGTGGCCGGGTGCTCACCGTGTGTGCGCGGGGCGCGGACCTGGCGGAGGCCCGTTCCCAGGCGTACGCCGCCACGGCCCACCTCCGTTTCGAGGGCATGCATTTCCGCCGGGACATTGGCGCCAAGGGGCTGCGGGCGCCCGCCGTGAAGTGATGTGACGCCGTGAGCCTGCTCTCCCGCTATCTGCTCAAGGAACTCGTCGTCCCCCTCGTGGTGTGGGTGGCGTTCCTCTTCCTGCTGCTCTTCGTCATGCAGTTCCTCCGGGGCTCCGAGGTCATCCTCGGCTCGTCCGTGTCGCTGGAGGACCTGGGGCAGCTCATCGTCTACCTCGCGCCGCACTTCCTGATGATGGCGCTGCCGGTCGCCTTCCTGCTGGCCATCCTCCTGGGCCTGGGCCGGCTGTCGGAGGACCGCGAGCTCACCGCGCTCCAGGCGCTCGGCATCGGACCGGTGCAACTGCTCGCGGGGCCACTGGCCATCGGCCTGGTGCTCTCCGCGCTCATGGTGTTCATCACCTCCACCGCCGAGCCGTGGGGCCTCACCAGCATCAAGGGCTTCGTCGCGGAGCTCATCAAGAAGAACGTGGTGGGCGACGTGAAGTCGGGCGTCTTCTACGAGGACCTGTCCAACCTCACCCTCTACGCCGAGACGGTCCACGAGGAGGATCGCCGGTGGACCAACGTGCTGCTGCATGACGACCGGGAGCCGTCCTCGCCCCTGTTGATGCTCGCGCGCAACGGCCAGGTGAACACCAACCGCTCCGGGCAGGTGCTGACGCTGGAGCTTGGCGATGGCGAGGCGCACCGGGCCAACCAGGATTCCGAGTCCTACTCGGTGGTCACCTTCCAGCAGGCGGAGATCGCCGTGGGCGTGGAGGGCTCCATGGGGCGGCGCAACCGCTTCCGCTCGCCGAAGGAGGAGCTCACGCCGTCCGAGCTGCTCCAGGCCGCCGACGAGGCCGAGCGCACCGGGGGAGACCCCAAGCCCTTCCTGAACTCGCTGTACAACCGGCTGGGGAACTCGCTCGCGCCGCTGTCCTTCGCACTGCTGGGCACGCCGCTGGCCATCGGGCGGCGGCAGGGCGGACGCGCGTGGGGCTACCTGCTGTCGCTGGCCGGCTACGTGGCCTACCACCTGCTGATGCGCTTCTGCGAACAGTTGGGCCTGCAGGACCGTCTGCCGCTGCCGCTGGCCAACCAGCTGGCCAACATCATCTTCTGCGCGGTGGGCCTGGTGGCCATGTACCGCGTCAGCCGCGCGGGGACGGTGCGGTGAGGGGGACGCTCTTCCGCTACGTGCTCCGCACGTACCTCCAGTTCGCGGTGGGCATCCTCGCCGCCGTGCTCTCCATCTTCCTGGTGGTGGACTTCGTGGACCGGGCGCGCCAGTACACCGGCGAGGGCTGGCTGTGGAACGTGGTGCTGCTGTACGCCAACAAGGCGCTGGTGGCCACGCAGCAACTCGGGCCGGTGGCGCTGCTGCTGGCGGCGGGCACCTCGGTGTCCTCGCTGCGCAAGCGCGGCGAGGTGACGGCGATGCGCTCCCTCACCTTCGGTCCCAACGCTCTCTACCTGCCGGTGGCGTTGTGCGTGGGGCTCGCCTGCGTGGGGCTCATCGCCTTCGACGAGTGGGTGGTGGTGCAGGCGGCCCGGCGCGTGGAGGAGATCACCACCCAGCGCTTCAACCGCTGGGGCGACTGGGGCGTGTACCATTCTCCCAAGCAGTGGTTCCGCAAGGGAGATCAGATCTTCTACCTGCGGGGAGGCAGCGCGCAGGAGGGCTTCGAGAACGTGGCCATCCTCACCGTCACCCCGGAGTTCCGGCTGGCGCGTCGCCTGGACGCGCAGACGATGCGCCCGGTGGAGGGCACCCGCTGGGTGCTGGGCGGTGTGGTGGAGCGCTCCTTCACGAAGGACGGCCAGTCCCAGGTGCGCCAGGCGGCGGAGGCCGAGTACGACCTGGGCGTCACCGCGCACACGTTCCGCATCCGCCCCGGCCGGCCCGAGCAGATGCGGATACCGGTGCTGCGCGAGCAGATCCGCTCGCGTGGGGAGGTGGGGCTGGACACCGGGCAGTTCTCGCTCGTGCTCCACAACCGCTTCTCCCACCCGATGGCGAGCTTCCCCGCGGCGATGCTGGCGGTGGGTCTGGCCCTGCGCCCGGGGCGCAAGGGACACATGACGGTGGCCATCGTCGAGGGCCTGCTCATCTCCGTGACGATGTGGGGCTTGATGGTGGTGACCCGGACGCTGGCGCTCTCCGAGCGGCTGGCGCCTCCGGTGGCCGCGTGGCTCCCGGTGGTGCTGCTGGCGGTGGCCGCGGCCCTGCTGTGGCTGCGCGGTGAGGGCCGGCTGGGAGGCAGTGGCGCGTGAACGTCCGGTCCGAGGTGCTCGAGCGCTGGTTCCTGGTGTGCCTGGCCCTGTGGGGCGTGGGGTGCCTGTTCCTGGAGGCGTTCGCGGCGGTGGGGCTCGTGGCCTGTGCGCTGGTGGCGCTGGTGGCGGCACGGCAGGGCGGCGTCACCGTGCGCGGTGCGCTGCGCGCCTGGTGGCCCCTGGTGGCCTTCCTCGCGTGGGCGCTGTTGGTGCCGGCGCTGTCCGGACACCGGCCGAGCGGGACGGGCGTGGCGCGCCTGCTGGACTTCGTGGGCATCCCCGTGGCGGCGATGGCGATCGGCCACTTGTCCGGCGCGCGGCGGGTGCGCCTGGCGTGGATCCTGAGCGGGGTGTTTCTCGTCTCGTGCGCGGTGGCGGGACTGCAGCACTTCGGCATGTGGCCCTCGCAGGAGGCCCTGCAGCCGCTGCGCTGGATGCGCCTGTCGTTCGAGCGCGTCTATGAGGCCGTGCCCGGCACGGAGAACCGCTTCATGGCCGGGGGCCTGCTGTTCCACCGGCTGAAGTTCTCGCACATCGGCGGCATGGCGGTGGCCTTCGCGCTGGGCGTGGGGCTGCACCTGAAGGGACGGCAGCGGACGGCGGCGCTCGTGGTCGCGGCGGTGGGGCTCGTCTCCGTGGGCCTCTTCCCCTACGCCCGGGCGGCGAGCGTGGCCCTGGTGGCGGTGATGGGGCTGGTGGTGCTGCTCGGGCTGCCGAGGCGCGTGGCGCTGCCCGCCTGCGCCGCGGTGCTGGGGCTGGCCGTGCTGACGCTGGCCGTCAACCGGCCCATGCGCGAGCGCTTCCTCAACAGCTCCACGGAGAAGGGCTCGGGGAGCCGGTCAGCGCTGCTGGAGACGGGCCTGTGCGCGGTGCGCGCGAACCCCGTCACCGGCGTGGGGCCAGGACGCTTCCAGGCCCGTCTCTGGGCCACCCCGGACATGCCAGACCAGGCGCGCGAGCACCCGGGCAAGGCCCACAACCAGTTCGTCAGCATGGCCGCGGAGACGGGCGTGCCGGGGGCGATCCTCTTCGTGCTGCTGCTCGGCTGGGTGGCCTGGCGCCTCCCCCGCAACCGGCCCGAGGGCCTGGGCGCGCTCGGGGCGCTCGTGTTCTTCTGCCTGCTGTCGCTGCTGCACGATCCGCTCTTCCACGTCCAGGCCTCGCAGGCCCTCGTGCTCATCCTGGGCGCGGGGCTCAGCGCCGTGCCCCGGCGCGCCTGAGGGGCACTGGCGGAAGGGTCTCGAAGCGGGCTAAGTCATGGCCCAGGGCCCCCTGTGTGGCCCGATGCCTCCCATGACTCAACCGGCTGCCAGTGACATTCGCGTGGGCGCGGTCCTGCGGGACACGTACGAGATCACCTCGCTGCTCGGGAAGGGAGGGATGGGCACGGTCTTCCTGGCCCGCCACCGGCGGCTCCCGGGCAAGCAGGTGGCCGTCAAGGTCCTCCACAACAGCGCGAGCCTCAACCCGGAGCTGTATGCGCGCTTCCGCCGCGAGGCGGAGATCGCCTCCCAACTCGGCCATCCCAACATCGTCCAGGTGCTCGACTTCGACACCCTGCAGGACGGCGCGCCCTTCCTGGTGATGGAGTACCTGCGAGGCGAGAGCCTCGAGCAGCGGCTGACGCGCGGCCCGCTCCCGGTCCAGGAGGCGCTCTTCATCACCCGGCAGGTCTGCTCGGCCCTCCAGGCGGCCCACCGCGCCGGAGTCGTCCACCGCGACCTCAAGCCCGCCAACATTTTCCTCGTCCCCACCGACTCCGGGGGCGTGGTGGCCGAGCAGGTGAAGCTGCTCGATTTCGGCATCTCGAAGATGCTCGACTCGCAGACGCTCCAGACGCAGGAGTCCGTGCTCATTGGCACGCCGCAGTACATGGCGCCCGAGCAGGCCCTGGGGAAGAACAGCGAGGTGGACGCCCGCACCGACATCTTCGCGCTCGGGTGCATCGTCTACGAGCTGCTGTCCGGCAGGCCGCCGTTCGCCGGAGACGGTGGCAGCATCGTGCAGGTGGTCTTCCGCATCGTCCACGAGCTGCCCGAGCCCCTGGCGTCCCTCTGCCCGGATCTCCCTTCGCGCGTCCTCGGGGCGGTGGAAAAAGCGCTCGCGAAGAGCCCGCAGGACCGCTACCCGGATGTCGGCTCCTTCATCGCCGAGCTGACCGGCAGCCCGCTCCAGTCGCTCGCCGGAGCGGCGATTCCCACGTTCTCCTCTTCGCGTGCGGCCTCCGTGCCTTCCAGCGCGGCGGATGATGGTGGATTCGCCGCGACGCACATGCCCTCGTCCACGGCGCAGTTCGCGGCTCCCGCCTCCGCCGCGCCAGATGATGGCGGATTCGCCGCGACGCACATGCCCTCGTCCACGGCGCGCTTCCCGGCTCCCGTGGCGCAGCCTGCTCCGGCGAGCCCCGCTCCCGTAGCTCCTACCCCGGCAGTGGCCCCCGTGCCCGAGGCCGTCCAGGTCACCGCGCCACAGGTTGTCCCGGCCCGCTCGAGACCGGGAATGGGCGTAATGGCCGGGGCGGGGATGGTGGTCCTCGCCCTCGTGGCCCTGGGCGGATGGTTCGCCACCCGGTCCGCTCCTGTCCCGGCGAGCGGCGCGCCCGATACCGTGGCGGCGACGACTCCCGTGCCCGCCCCCGAGGTGCCGGAGGCCCCGGCCGCACCCGAGCCCGTTGCCGCACCCGAGCCCATCGCGGCCGCCTCCGCACCTGCGGCTCCCGAGCCCAAGGCTCCCGTGGCGGCCGCGAGCAAGTCGTCCACGCGCCCGTCCGTGAGCGAGGCCATGCCGGAGAAGGTACGTGAGTTGCTCGAGCAGGCGGAGAGCGCGCTAAAGGACGGCAGTTCCGAGGAGGCAATTCACCTTGCCCGCCGCAGCCAGCAGGAGCTGATTACCCCCGCGTCGTTCTCCGTGCTCACTCGGGCCCACTGTCTTGCGAAGGATCGCTCCGCCGCCAATGCGAAATGGCGCGAGGGCAGGCAGAAGATGTCCCCGCAGGAGCGCAGCAAGGTCATCAAGTTCTGCGCGAAGTACGGCATCGAACCCAAGTTCTAAGCGCTCACGCCTGTTCGTCGCGGGCCCTGGCGCACCCACAGGAGGCAGATGTGAGAGCCGTTCTGGCGATGTTCATCGCGGTAGGCGTGTTGTGTGCGGTCCCTGCCCGGGCGGCACCCGTGGAAGCGGGGAAGGTGTTCTCCGGCCCGGAAGGCGAGCAGGTGGCGCTCGTTCTGCTCTCCCCCGTGGAGAGCAAGAAGGCCCTCCTGCGCGTGCAGGGCACGGGGAGCGAGCTCGACGGCAAGGTGCTCCCCCATGATGTGAACGAGTCGGGCGCCTACGTGCACTACACCACCGAGCTGCGGGGCCGGAGCTTCGCCACCCTCGTTGCCCGCTCAAGTGGCGGGGGAAGCAGGAGCTACATCCTCAACGTGCCCGGCCGGCGTGACAGCATCAAGGTGTCCTTCGACGACGCGCGCACCAAGGCCCTCAATGCCGAGGAGGTGTACGCGCAGCACCAGAAGCAGAAGGCGGATGGCACGCTCACCCGGATGATGGCGTTCGACCGGAAGGCCGAGACGGCCGAGGCCGAGCAGTCGCTCTCCGAGCCGGTGAAGTCCATGAACGCGGCGTGTGGCACCTCGGTGGCGGTGGCGATCGACTGGAACAGCATCCCGGATGAGCTGCTCAAGTCGTACAGCATCGCCTCCTATTGTGAGTCCCCGTTCACCGCCCTGGAGAAGCTGTGCGCTTCGGCCGAGGGCAAGAAGGCCATCCAGGCCCAGGTGAAGGAGGTTTCCTGCCGTTTCGGTGAGGCCCTGAAGCTGGAGGTGCAGGCGGGCCGGGTCGCCTGGACGACCGCGAAGGACGCGTCGAACCAGGAGGAGTTCGCCACGAAGTACTTCACGGAGAATCTCGAGTCCGCGCGGGGCCAGGGCGAGAAGCTCGCCGAGCGGCTGCGCCTGGAGAAGATCCGCGTGTGCACGGATGGCAAGGGGCACTACGTGGCGGTGATGCCCCACGAGACGCAGAACGTGCAGCTGGCCTACGGCGACGGCAAGAAGTTCGTCCAGGTCGCGCCTCCGCCCTGGGTGCTCTCCGGCTACCACTTCCTCGAGCCGCGCTTCTTCAACAAGACGATGAATCCGTCGTTCCGCGGGCTCGACATGCGCGTGTACTCGGAAGTGGAGCTGAGCGAGGAGAAGAAGAGCTGCGCGGTGCGCTGCGGCGAGCGGACCATCCCCTTCACGCTGCTCGAGTCCGAGAAGGCCCAGGAGCTGGTGCAGAAGGCCTCCTTCGAGCCCAACCCGCAGAAGTTCGTGCCCTATGCGCTGCTGCGCGACCAGCAGGGCCGCTACTACCTGGTGGAGCGGGGCTTCCAGCCGGCCGACGAGCGCAACTTCCGGGTCTCCATCGGCCCCAAGGGTAACCTGCAGCAGCAGAAGATGACGGACATCGTCTCCGACTCGGAGGGAGAGATCTTCGCCACGAAGAAGGGCGAGCTCCGGCTGGTGCTGGACCGCGCGGCTCCCTCGACGTGGCTGGAGAACAAGAAGAAGACCGAGCTGCGCCCGGTGCCCGTCGAGGAGAACCTGCCGCTCATCTACAACGAGCTGGGGGTCTACACCGGTGCCCGCCTGGGCACGCCGTGTGACGACCAGTGACGCCGTGAGCGCGGGAGCCCGGACGGAGCGTGTCCGGGTTTGAACGCTCCACCGGGAGACTCATAGACTGCCCCCGCTTTACTTCTCTTTTCGGGGGCAGCAGACATGAAGCGGTTGTTCGCGTTGGCGTTCTCTCTGGGGTGCGCGGTACCGGTGTCCGCGCAGGCGGCGGAGGCCATCAAGGTCCAGATCCTCAGCGCCACGGTGAAGGATCAGAAGATCGCCGGGGCGGAGGTCATCGCCCAGAAGAATGGCGAGTCGTCCATCAAGGGCACCACGGCGGCGGACGGTACGGTCCGGTTCGAGAAGCCCTTCGGCGGCGCCGATGACAGCTCGGTGAGCCTGATCGTCAAGAAGGACGGGTATTCGAACCTGGTGGTGAAGTGCCCGTGCGATGGCCTGTCGTACGCCATCAGCCCGGTGATGAACCAGAACCTGGACGGCATGCGCATCGTCCTGAACTGGGGCGCGCAGCCGAGCGATCTGGACTCGCACCTGGTCCACCCCTCGACCCACGTCTACTTCTCCGCGAAGCAGGGCGACCTGGCCAACCTCGACGTGGACGACACGACGAGCTTCGGCCCGGAGACCGTCACGCTGGAGAAGAAGAAGAACGGCGTGAAGTACCTCTACGCCGTGCACAACTACACCGAGGGCGACAAGCAGGGCTCGATGACGCTCTCCAACGCCAGCCAGGCGAAGGTGTTCGTCTACGTGGGCTCCTCGCTGGTGCGCACCTTCACGCCGCCCAAGGCCAAGGCCGGCAACGTCTGGGTGGTGTTCGGCATCGGCGACAACGGTGAGTTCTACGACATCAACAAGTTCACCGACGTGAAGGACCGCGGCCAGGTGGGCTCCTTCATGCAGAGCCTCATCCAGGGCGGCGGCTTCCAGTCCGTCCCCGAGGTCTCGGTGGATCAGACCCGCGTGGCCGACATGCAGAACAAGCAGGGCGAGAAGGCCTATCACGAGGGCAAGCTCGACGAGGCCGTGTCGCTGTACCTGGAGGCCATCGCCAACAACCCGGAGCATGGTCAGGCGTACAGCAACCTGGGGCTCGCGTACCAGAAGCTCAACCGCAACGCCGAGGCGCTGTGGGCCAACCGCAAGGCGATCGCGCTGGCGTCGGGCAAGGCCGCGGCCACCATCAAGGCCAGTTCCTTCTACAACATCGCCCGCGTGTACGAGGGCGAGCAGAAGTGGGCCGAGGCGTTGGAGAACTTCCAGTCCGCGCTGAGCCACAAGAACCACGATGCCTACAAGAAGGGCATCGAGCGGATGAAGGAGAAGCTCGGCCAGAACTGAGACGGTGCTTCACACGCGGGGAGGGACGCGGGTGGAATTTGCAACGCCGAGCGTAAAAGCAAGGTCGACCCGTGAACATCCGCCCTTCACATCGTGAGGGGTCCTCCCAATCATCCGCCCAGTATGGAGAACGAGAAGAACAAGCTGGCGGATGGTGGCGCGTTGCACCTCCGCTTCGGCCACCACCTGCGCCGCCTGCGGACCGCACAGAAGCTCACTCAGGAGCAGCTCGCGGAGCGCAGTGGGTTGTCGGTCGATGCCATCCGGCGCATCGAGCGGGGTGCGTTCTCTCCCTCGCTCGAGACGTTGGCCAAGCTGACGGAGGGACTCGACGTCTCCTTGAAGACGCTGTTCCAGACCTTCGAGCGCGAGAAGTCCGACCGGGTCGCGGAGATCTGCGACTTCCTGTCCAACCGCTCCGGACGCGACGTGCAGCTGGTCTGGCGTGTCGTGCGCGCCATGTTCGAGGAGCGCTGAGCACCCGGCGGATCCTCGTGGACGCACCGGGCGGATGTTCCCTGTTCCCCGAGTGCCTGCTGGTCTAGTCACGCTCGGACATGCCCGTTCCTTCCCCCGTCGTCCTCGTGGTCGAGGACGAGACCGACCTTCGCGAGATCATCCAGGATGTGCTCGCCGGGGAGGGTTATCAGGTGACCTGCGCGAGTGACGGTGCCCAGGCGCTCGACTGGCTGGCTGGCGGACTGCGGCCTGGCGTGGTGTTGCTCGACTTCTACATGCCCCGGCTGGATGGATGGGCCTTCCTCGAGCGGATGAGGACCGGTCCAGGTCTGGGCGAGGTGCCGGTCGTGGCCATCAGCGGCTCGGTCGTATCGCATCCCTCCATCGCCGCCGTGCTGCAAAAGCCCTTCGACATCAGCGAACTGCTGGAGACGGTGCAGCGGTTCTCGCGCGCTTGAGGCGCTGGAGCGTGGACGCCCGCTGAGGGCTGGCTCTTCCGCTCGCTCCACGGCCGGGCATCGAGCGGGAGCCCCGGGTCCCCGGGTGCGCTGCACGTGACCGCTATACGCTGAGTGGCCCCGGTGTGTTCCAGACCGGGGTCATTCGCCGCATGAGCGCACACCGTCTCGAACAGCTCCGCGAGGAGGTCCGCGCCCGCGCCGAGAACCGTCCTGGGGTCTACCGCATGAGGGGCCCTTCGGGAGAGGTGCTCTACGTGGGCAAATCGGTGAAGGTGCGCACGCGGTTGCTCTCCTACTTCCGGGCTCAACGCGGGGAGAAGGGGGCGGAGATCATCGGGCACGCGCACGGGGTGGAGTGGGACTACGCTCCCAGCGAGTTCGCCTCGCTGCTGCAGGAGTTCCGGCTCATCAAGCGCTGGCGGCCCCCCTTCAACGTGCAGCACAAGCGCGACAACTCGCTGTGCTTCATCAAGCTGACCCGGGAAGCCGTGCCGAGGCTGCTGGTGGTGGGCCACGTCATCAACGATGGGGCCGAGTACTTTGGTCCCCTCCGTGGGCGGCAGAGCGCCACCGAGGCGGTACGGGCGGTGAGTGATCTGCTGGAGCTGCGCGACTGCTCCTCGGATACGCCGATGCGGCTGGCGGATCAGATCGAACTCTTCCGGCTGAGGGAGGATCCGCGTTGCATGCGGGGCCAGGTGGGGCGCTGCCTGTCCCCCTGTGCTGGCGGCTGCACGCGCACCGAGTACGTGGCGCGCGTCGACCAGGCCCGGGACTTCCTGAATGGGGTGACGGACCAGCCGCTCGCCCTGCTGCGCGATCGCATGAGTGTCGCGTCCCGGCGCCTCCAATTCGAGTACGCCGCCGAGCTGCGAGACCGCGCGGAGACGATGGAGCGGGTGCAGGGCGAGTTGCTCCAGATCGGCCAGTTCGTGGAGCGGCTGTCCTTCGTCTACACGGTGCCCGGTCACGACGGAGAGGACCGCGCCTACGTCATCCGCCGGGGGAGCGTGCGTGCCGAGATGGCCGCCCCGCGGACGCCTCATGAGCGGCTCGCGCTGGAGGCGACGGTGGGCGAGGTCTTCGAGCGACCAGAGCCGGCGACGATCGGACTGCGAGCCCATGAGGCGCAGGAGGTGCTGCTCGTGGCGCGCTGGTTCCGCCTCAACCCTGAGGAGCTGGAGCGGACCGTGGCCGTGGCGGCCTTCTCCTCCTCCGCTGGCGGGCATCACGCGGCTTCATAGGGGAAGTGTCCGCGGAGCTGCCCCTTTCGGCCCCGAGATGCTCCGACTGGTCCGACTGTTGGACCAGTTGGTCGAGCTCGCGCCCGGAGCAGGGGCGGGCCTCAAGCGATGACGGTGAAGCTCCCCAGGTCCGTGGCCCGGCCGTTGACGAGCGCCTCGACCCGATGTGTGCCCGCGTAGTGCTTGCGCGTCGTCATCGTGGCGAAGGAGATTGACTTCTCGAAGGTGCAGGACGCGCCGGGGAGGAGATCGACCTTGCCGCCCTTGAAGACCTTTGGACTGGCCGAGCCGTTCGCCTTGATGAAGTGCACGGCGAAGTCGACGACGGCCTGCTGGCGTGTCTGTGCGCGGTTGGTGACGGACAGGGTCAGCCCGACGCTTTCGCCGAGCCGGACCCGCTTGGGTTGGAACGAGGCAGTCACCTCGAGCTCTCCGCCGCCACGGAACCCGAGCACCGAGAGGGCGCGAGTGTCCCCGCGCTTCACGGCGGAGCGGAGCGCGTGGCGGATGATCCACAGGCGCTCGGGTGAGGCACCGTCCTTCCATCGTGCGCAGGTGTCCACGAGGACCTCTGGGTGGTCCTTGCCGATGTCGTTCAGGTTGTTGGCGACGGAGCGCCGGACGTAGAGCTCGGGGTCATCCTTGAGCAGCTCGAGGAGCGCGAGCACCGGGCGCGGGTCTTTCTGGAACGAGCGGAGCCGGGAGGCCCAGGGCAGCCGGGGCCTCGTGCCCTCCGAGACGAGCCGCCGGACGTGGACGTTCGGATCTCCGGCCCACTGGTGGAGGCGCTCCAGGGTTTCGCGAGGATAGCGCTCGAGAAAGGGGCGGATGGAGAACTCGGCGGTGAAGCGTTTGGTGAGCTCGTAGTGGGCGCGCATCGACGTCTCGAAATGGCCGAGCCCGTGCTCCGCGACGTACAGGGTGTGGGGCAGGTAGATGAACACGCCCATGCCCTGGAGTTCCTGGCGTTCGAGCTCCGGCCCGAGCGAGCGCAGGAGGATTCCGGCGGCGCGCTCGAAGTCGGAAGGGAGCGCCCGGTGCATGGCCTGCATGATGTGGCGGGCACGGCCCAGGAGCTCGTGGGCCTCGAGTCCGTCGGTGGCCTCGGAGAGGAAGCGTTGCTCCGGGAAGGACGGGTGGGCGGCGCGCAGCATGGTGGCAATGCGCTCCACCACATTCCGGTCGAAGAAGTTCTTGAGCTGCTCGGGCATGTCTTCCTTCAATCCTCGGAGGGCTTTGCTTCTTCGTCCTCCTGCCGTTGCTGTTCGGCCTTGCGCTTCTCCCGCTCTTCTCTCAGGCGCGACAGGGAGTGCAGGGTGTGGCGGTTGAATTTCTTGTGATACACGGCGTGATAGTATTCACCCGCGATGGTCACCAGGGCCGTTGGAGAGGCGGGGTGATTCGCCAACCACTCCATGGCTTCCTCGCGAGTGTTGAACGACGCGGCGGGGGAAGGCAGGGGCTTCGACTCGAAATCCTCAAGGAAATACTCCATCACATAGCCGCGCAGCAACTCACGAACGTTGTCCTCGCGTGAGTACCAGATTTCGTAATACTCGTCGCAGATCATCACATGGCCATAGCTGGGCGGGGCCGCGAGATGGTTCAGCCAGGCATTTGCCTCCTCGCGAGTATCGAAAAATGCGATGACGGGTGGAGGATCATCGGAACGAGAATCCTCGCGATAGCGTGCGAGAGCCTCTTGTTGATCGGTGGCCGCGATGAAGTTGAGCAGTTCGATGAGGATGAGGAGTTGCCGTTTTTGTTCTGGCTCCGCCATTTCATCCAGGGTCCGGAGCAGCATGGCCATCGCCTGTTGGGGCATCGCGTCCGCGCGCACCTTGAATGCCGTGCTCACGTAGGAGGTGCGCGCGGGGTCGAGGCCGGCGAGGTAGTCCTCGAAGACGTACACTTGGCCGGTTGTGACGGTGAAATTCCAGTGCTCGCGCAGGTGCTGCCAGAGGGCGGCCTCTTCCCCCTTCCCAGTGGATTCAGCCGCTCGCTGCAGGTTGCCAATCAAGAGCAACGCTTCATTGAGGAGGTCAAAAATTGACATTCAGTACCTCGGCGCTTCTTCGATGACGAGTACGTGTCTGGCCAGTTCCTGCGAGCTTGTGGGATCGGGAATCGAGTAGCGGGTGGCACCACAGGAAACAAGCAGTAGGCAGAGGAGCGCGGTGCCGAGCCTTCGTAGCGCCAAGGTCATTTTCATTGGGTGTATGTCCCTTTTGTCAGGTTGGCCCGCAGATGCTGCTGCAGTCCGTGTCCTGGGGAGATATCTGGAGGTGCTTGTATTATTGGATTGGCTCGACCAGTCCGAGCCATACGGCGGAGCCGTGGCCGTTTTCCACGTATCGAGCCCTTTCAAGCGATGCGAGTTCTTGTAGGTCGATCAGGCGCAATTGTGTGCTTTTGCCGTACCCGACGTCATCGTCGCTGAGTCCATTCTGCAGTTCTGTGAGGAACTCGGATTGCGGCATGATCGGCCCTCTCTTTTCGGATCTTAGATACTCAAAATTTCGAGATTCTCCCTGCATGTACTGGGTGTAACTGGCCACGAATACGCCGAGGCGTTTTATGCTGCCAGTACGCTCGGGAACATATTTGAACGCCGGAGTCAGGTCCTTTCGGAGTGCCAGCAGCTGTCCGTAGAAGTTTTGTTGTTGTGGATGGCTTTCAATTCAATGGCGATGGCGTCTTGAGGACCATCAAGCCAGATGTCCACATTCTGGTACTCGCATGTGATCCACCAATCGGGGGTGGTCGGGTTGCCTCCCTCGATTCCGTAACGTTCACGGCACGTGTCGAGAAGAATGGCGGCTTCCATTTGCACCCACCTTTCCATGGCAATCATGACCGCGAGTGAGCGTACATCCTCTCGGCGGCGCTGGAGGTGGGTTACAAGGTCTTGGAAAAATCGTTTGCTGGCGAATGGCATCGCTGAAGGAACGAATGAGAATGCTTTGAGCTCAACTACAAAAATACCAAGATATTGGTCGACGCTTCCTTCGGAGGGGTAGGTTCCTTCTGTTCGCGTTGCACTTGGGCGTGAGTGTGTCGTGGTCCCTGATATTGGAGGTTGCGACTCAGCGCGACTCGAGCGCCCGGCGGTACGTGGCCAGGGTCCGCCGTGCGCAGTCGTCCCAGTTGAAGAGCGCGGCACGCTCGCGGCCCTTCTCCGACAGCTCCCGGCGCAGGGCATCGTCCCGCAGCAGCTTCAGGGCCGTCTCCCGCCACGCGTTCGCGTCATCCGGGGAGAGCAGCAGCGCGGCCTCGCCCACCACCTCCGGCAGTGACGTGGCCCGCGCGGCCATCACCGGCGTGCCGCACGCCATGGCCTCCAGCGGAGGCAGCCCGAAGCCCTCGTAACGCGAGGGCATCAGCAGCGCCGTCGCCGCCCCATAGAGGCGCGGCATGTCGTCCTCGGGCAGGTCGGCCAGCTCGATCGTCGACTCCGGGAAGCCCAGCTCCCACACCGCGCCCTTGCCCGCCAGCAGCACGATGGGCGCCGGCAGTGACGGTGCGATCTCCGCCAGCATCCCCAGGTTCTTGAAGGCCTTCGTATTGCCCACCGCGAGGAAGAAGCGCGGCGGCAGCCCCCGGCGCTCGCGGAAGTCCTTCAGTTCCGAGGCCGTCGACGGCTGGTAGCGCGCGTCCACCCCATTCGGAATCACCTGCAGCCGGTAGGGCGACAGGCCCAGCTCCCTCGCCAGCTCCGCTCGGGAAAACTCGGAGACGGTGATGAGCGCCCGGGCCGTCTTCGCCCTCGGGCCCACCACCAGCTTGTAGTAGGCGCGGCGTCCCGGGCCGTACTCCGCCGACAGCACCAGGTGGTTGGCGTCGTGCAGCGTGGCCACCAGCCTCCCCGGCCACAGCGCGGGTACCGAGAAGGACGTCGCGTGGAACAGATCGGGCGCCAGCCTGACGAGCGAGGCGGCGAGCGCCGGCTGCTCCAGCGGCGACAGGAAGCCCACCGGGCAGCGGTGCAGGGGGATGCGCGGCGTGAGGGCTCCCAGCCCCGCCGGCAGCCCCTCCGGGCCCGTGAGGCCGCTGAAGCTCAGGTCCGGGGCCAGCTCCGGCAGCCGGCTCGCCAGTTCCAGCGCATATCGCGCGATGCCGTGCAGCCGGCCACGCACCATCCGCAGGTCGATGAGGACGCTCGCCACGGGGGAGCCCCTACCACACGCGCGGTCCGGAGTGGGGGGCTCGGTTGGCTGGTTGTCGGCAAGCGGGCCCGGCAGTGGTACAAGGCCCGCCTGTGAAGGTCGCCCTCGTCCATGACTGGCTCGTCACCCAGCGCGGCGGTGAGCACGTGCTCGAGGCACTGTGCGAGCTGTTCCCGCAGGCGGACATCCATACCCTCGTGCACCGCCCCGGCGTCGTGCACCCGCGCATCGAGTCGCGGCCCATCCACACCTCCGTCCTCCAGCGCATCCCCCGCATCCACAAGCTCTACCGCCACTTCCTCCCCGTCCTCCCCCAGGTCATCGAGTCCATGCGTCTGGAGGGCTATGACCTCGTCATCTCCTCCAGCCACTGTGTGGCCAAGGGCATCCGCAAGCCGCCTGGGGCCAAGCACCTCGCCTACGTGCACGCGCCCATGCGCTACATGTGGGACCTGTTCGATGACTACTTCGGGCCGGGGCGTGCCTCGCTGCCGGTGCGCGTGGCGGCGCACGCCGTGAGGCCGTACCTCCAGAAGTGGGACCGGGAGAGCACCGCCGGGGTGGACCGCATCCTCGTCAACAGCCAGCACATCGCCGGCAAGGTGCAGCGCTTCTGGGGCCGCGAGGCCTCCGTGGTGTATCCGCCCATCGCCCTGGACCGCTTCTGCCAGCACCCGCTCGAGGGGCTCGGCCAGGGCGGCTACTACCTGTGGCTGGGCGCCTTCGCCCCCTACAAGCGGCTCGACATCGCCCTCGAGGCCTTCCGCCACCTGGACGCCCCCCTGTGGGTGGTGGGCACCGGCCAGGAGGCCGCGAAGCTCACCTCGGGGCCGCTGCCCTCCCACATCCGCTTCCTCGGCTCCGTGCCCAACGAGGCGCTCGCCGGTCTCTACCGCGACGCGCGCGCCCTCATCTTCACCCCCGAGGAGGACTTCGGCATCGTCCCCCTGGAGGCCCAGGCCTCTGGCCGCCCCGTCATCGCCTACGGGCGGGGTGGGGCGTTGGAGACGGTCAGCCCCCGCACGGGCCTCTTCTTCGACGAGCAGACGCCCGACGCCCTGGTGGAGGCCGTGCGCCGCTTCGAGCAGTGGGAGCCCACCTTCCAGCCCGCCGACGCCCGCGCCCAGGCCGAGCGTTTCAGCCGCGCCGCCTTCCTGCGCGCGGTACGGGCCGAGGTGGACGCGATGATGGGCGCTCCGTCCGTCCCCGCCCGCAGGGCCGCCGTACCCTGACACCGCTGTCCTGGCGGGGGCCTTTTCCGAGGGGCTCTCTCTGCCCACGGGGGCTCGCACCGTTGGCCACAAGCCCGGGCAACCCCTTGGATTCCGGACGCTTTCCGTGTTAGGAGCGCACCCGGCCGCATGGGTTGTCCGCTACAGGACGGCACGTGGGAGCGGGGTGCGACGATTGCAGGTCGCGGCCGAGCGTCTTGCAGGCCACAGAAGGAGGCCCGCGTGTTCAACCGGTTCCAGCGTTTCTATACGTCCATCAAGGTCGCCGCCGATGTGGTGATGCTGACGCTGGCGTTCGCGCTCGCCTACGTCAGCCGCTTCGAGGGCCCCATCCCCGTCTTCTACGGTCTGCCCGCCGTCGAGGAGACGCTGGTGTCGCTGGCGACGGTGCTCATCGTCTTCCCCGTCACCTACCGGCAGGCGCGGCTGTACGCCACCAACCGGGCGCGCACGCACATCGGCGAGGTGTTCGAGGTTTTCAAGGCCACCATCATGGCCACGCTCATCGTGGTGGCCCTCACGTACTTCACCCGCGAGCGCTACTCGCGTCTGATGCTGGCCTTCTTCTCCGGCTACTCGTTCGTGGGCGTGTCCGCGGTGCGACTGGTGCTGCGCGCGGTGCTCAACGAGGTGCGCCGGCGCGGCTTCAACCTCAAGTCCATCCTGGTCATCGGCGCGGGCGAGCTGGGCCAGCGCGTCATCGAGACGGTCGAGGGCCACAAGGAGCTGGGCTTCCGCGTGGAGGGCGTGCTCACGCTGCGCCCCGAGAAGGTGGGCCAGCAGGTGCAGGGCGTGCCCGTGGTGGGCCACGTCAAGGACGTGGACGCCGTGCTGGATGCGCACCCGGTGGACCAGGTCATCATCGCCGTGCCGCTCGAGGAGCAGGCCGCCGTCAAGCCGCTCATGGAGCAGCTCGCGCTGCGCACCGTGGACGTGAAGGTGGTGCCGGACCTCTACCAGTACGTCACCCTGTACGGCGGGCTCGAGGAGTTTGGCGGGCTGCCCATCATCAGCCTCCAGGGCGATCCGATGACGGGCTGGAACATGGTGGCCAAGCGCGTCTTCGACATCCTCTTCGCGCTGGTGGCCATCGCCGTGAGCGCCCCCATCATGCTGGCCGTGGCCCTCGCGGTGAAGCTCACCAGCCGCGGGCCCCTGCTCTATGCCCAGGAGCGCATGGGCCTGGACGGCGATACCTTCCACATCCTCAAGTTCCGCACCATGCGCGTGGACGCCGAAGTCACCGGCGCCATGATGGCCAGCAAGGATGACCCGCGGCGCACGCCCATCGGCACCTTCCTGCGCAAGTACTCGCTCGACGAGCTGCCCCAGTTCTTCAACGTGCTCTGCGGTGACATGAGCCTCGTGGGCCCGCGCCCCGAGCGGCCCGTGTTCATCGAGGAGTTCAAGAAGCAGATTCCCCGCTACCACCTGCGCCACAAGGTCAAGGCCGGCATCACCGGCTGGGCACAAATCAACGGTCTGCGCGGCCAGACGTCCATCCAGAAGCGGATAGAGTACGACCTGTACTACATCGAGAACTGGTCCCTGCTGATGGACCTGAAGATTCTCATCCGCACTGCACTGGGCGGCTTCCTGTCGAAGAACGCCTACTAGCTCGGTGACGGAGCACCCAGGCGGGTGTGTGGGCTGCCGCACGCCTGGGGCCGAGACTCCTGCGCTCCCAGTTGCGGACCGGTCTAGTATCGGGCTCGCATGGCTGAACAGCTCGGAGCACATCTGGTCCGCAAGGGCCTCATCACGCAGGCGCAACTCGATGAGGCGCTGAAGTCGCAACTCATCTACGGCGGCAGCCTGGGGACCAACCTGGTCGAGCTGGGTATGCTCGACATGGCCACGTGGGGCCAGGCCCTGGCCGACGCGTACCACTTCCCGCTCGCGCCGGACGCCGAGCTGGAGGCGGTGACGGCCGAGACGATCGCCCTGCTCAAGCCCGAGCAGGTGCGCAATCACCTCGCGTTCCCGCTGGCCCTCGAGGGCCGCCGGCTGCGCGTGGCCATGGTGAATCCGCAGGATCCCCGGCACGTGGACGCGCTCGGCTTCGCCACGGGCATGCGCATCGTGCCCGCCATCCTTCCGGAGCTGCGCCTCTTCGAGCTGCTGGAGAAGCGCTACGGCATCCCCAAGCCGGTGCGCCCGGTGCGCCCCGGCCAGCCCAAGCCCGCGGTGGGGCAGGGGGCTCCCGTCGCGCAGCGGCCCGCGTCGTTGTCCCCGCTGACGCCGACGCCCGCCTCGGCCCCGCCAGCTCCGGCGGCTCCTCCGCGGCCCGCGCCCACGGTGGCTGTGGCTTCGCCCCCTCCGGTTCCTTCGCAGCCTCCTGTCGCGGGTGCTCCGGGCGCCGTGGCCGCCGCCTCGCGCCCTGGGGTCGCCGCTCCCCTGGCTCCCGCTCCGGGCACCAACCCCGGGACGAACCCCCAGGCGCAGCCTCCGGCGTCCGCCGCGGGCCAGCCCCCGGGCATGCGGCCCGCGCCCGTCGCTCCTCCTCCCGCCGCAGCGGGTGTTGCCGCGAAGCCCGCTTCCGCTCCGGTGGCGGGTGCGCCCTCCGCTCCGGGTGCCGCGCCCGCGGGTGCCGTGGCTCCGAGGCCTCCGGCGCCCATGGGAGGCGCTCCGGTGCCAGGGGCTCCTGGGCCTGCTCCGGCCGGGGCCGTCGTGGCGCCTCGTCCGCCGGTTTCGCCCGGAGCGCCTGGGAGTGCTCCGGCGGGCGCCGCGCCCGCTCCGCCTTCCGCCGCGCCGGGCTCGCCCGCTGGAGCCCCGGCCGGAGCCGTGACTCCGCAGGCCGCTGCCGCGCCGAGAGCCCCCGTGGCTCCGGGCGCACCCGGGGCACCGCCCTCCGCGACCGTTCCTCCGCGTCCGGCTCCCGCTGGCGTGCCCGGGACGCCTGGTGCCCCGGGCGCAGCCGCCGCGGCACCCGCCGGAGCTGGAGCGCAGCCTCCCGTGGCCGCGAAGGCGCCTGCCGCACCGGCTCCCGCGAGTGGTGCACCGCCGTCCGCGACGTCTTCCGTGCAGGGCGCTCCCGTGGCCGCGAAGCCCGTGGGGGCCGCACCGGTCTCGGC
>DASQMW010000205.1:0-30344 GCA_035645295.1 Archangium sp. | reverse complement strand
GGACGCGGGAGCCCGGAGGAGGCGGGGACGGCGGCTCCACGGGCCCGGGGGCCGCGAGCGCGGGCTTGGAGAGGACGCGGGCCCGCTCGGGGGAGGCCAGCTCCTCGAACTAACGGCCGTAGCCGGCACCGGCGAGCACGTAGAACACGCCATCGAGGCCCAGCCCGGACTTCATGAACCAGGCGAGCCATGCGGTCAGGGCCAGGGCGCAGACGCCCTTGAGGATGTCCACCGCGTTGCGCTGCCGCCGGATGACGAGCTTCGCGTCCTCGAGCCACCACTGGTTGCTGCCGCACGGCTTCATGGGAGGGGAAGCTATCCGAATCCGCTCCATGCGAGAAACCGGGAGGGCCACCCGGGCGGCCCGCGGACTCAAGCGGTTGCGAGCCCGGCCCGGCCCGCGTAATGAACCCGGTATGGTGGCTTTGGCTCTGCAGGGGCGCCGGGTGATCGTCGGAGTGGGCGGCGGCATCGCGGCGTACAAGGCGTGCGAGCTGGTGCGCGAGCTGGTGCGCGCCGGAGCGCAGGTGCGGGTGGCGATGACGGAGGCGGCGAAGCAGTTCGTCACGCCGCTCACGTTCCAGGCGCTCAGCGGGCACCCGGTGCTGACGGACTACTTCGATCCCGCGCAAGAGGGGAACTTCGGGCACCTGGACCTGGCGCGCTGGGCGGAGCTGTACGTGGTGGCACCCGTCACGGCGGATCTGCTGGCGCGCATCCGGGCGGGGATGGGGAATGACGCGGTGACGACGTCGCTGCTGGCGTTCCGGGGGCCGGTGTTGCTGGCGCCGGCGATGAACGTGGCGATGTGGGACAACGAGCGGACGCAGGAGAACGTGGCGGTGCTGCGGGCGGAGCCACGCTTCCAGTTCGTGGGACCGGGGGCGGGGCTGCTCGCGTGCGGAGACGTGGGGGCGGGGCGGCTGGCGGAGGTGGGGGACATCGTGGCGGCGGCGGCGCGCCTCTTCGCACCGGGACCGCTGGCGGGCCGGCACGTGCTCATCACGGCGGGGCCCACGCGCGAGTACCTGGACCCGGTGCGTTTCATCTCCAACCCGTCGACGGGGAAGATGGGGCTGGCGTTGGCGGAGGCGGCGCGGGCGATGGGGGCGAAGGTGACGGTGGTGCTGGGCCCGGTGGGGGCGGTGGAGCGGAGCGGCTACGAGGTGGTGGACGTGGTGACCGCGGAGGACATGGCACGCGAGGTGCTGGCACGGGTGGAGGGGGTGGACTGTTTCATCGCCTCGGCGGCGGTGAGCGACTGGAAGCCGGAGACGCGAGCGGCGCAGAAGGTGAAGAAGTCGGAGGGCCCGGAGACGCTGACGCTGGTGCGCACGCCGGACGTGCTGGCCGAGGCCTCGCGCCGGGTGTCGGGAGGGGAGAAGCGGCCGGTGCTGGTGGGCTTCGCGGCGGAGACGCAGCGGGTGGTGGAGTACGCGCGGGAGAAGCTGGAGCGCAAGGGGCTGGACGCGATCGTGGCGAACGACGTGACGGCGCCGGGCGCGGGCTTCGGGGTGGATACGAACCGGGTGACGGTGCTGACGCGGGACGGGCAGCAGCGGGACTTCTCCGGGACGAAGCGGGAGGTGGCCCGGTCCATCCTGGACCTCATCCAGGGCCTCCTCCCCGCCCCCCAGCAACCCTGAGGGTATTGGGGACCCCAACCAGTCCCCGTGGACCCCAATCAGCCCCCAACGGATTTCCACCATGGCGCCGTACTCGACCCTGGGGTAAGCGTGCGGGCGCCCTACCCGGTAGGCGGTTGAACCGGGGCCCCCGGACCCATAAACCCAGAGGCATCGTGAGCGAAGCCCCCGAGACCTCGCAGGAGTTGAGCGAAGTGCTGGAGGATCTGCGCCGCCACCTCCTCTGGCAGGAGGAGGACGGTGGCCGGTTCCTCCAGGTAGACGCACGCCTGGCCGCCGAGCTGCGCGCAGCGGGCATGGCACGTCTGCGTGCCCAGACGGCCAACAAGGCCGCACCCACTGCGGCCGCGCAGTCCGCGCCTCCCCCCGCCCCCCAACCGGCACCGGCCGCGCGCCGCGAGGCCCCCGTGGCGAGGCTCGTGGAAGCCCCGGTCCAGGCGCGCCCGGCCGTGGGCCCGCTGCCCGGAGTGGTGGACGGCGAGCGGCCGACGCTGGACGAGATCCGCCGGGAGCTGGGTGACTGCCAACGCTGCAAGCTGTGCAGCGGGCGCAAGAACATCGTCTTTGGCTCGGGCAATCCGCGCGCGGAGCTGGTCTTCGTGGGCGAGGGCCCCGGGGCGGACGAGGACGCGCAGGGAGTGCCCTTCGTGGGCGCGGCGGGCCAGTTGCTGACGAAGATGATCGAGGCGATGGGTTACCGCCGCGACGACGTCTACATCTGCAACGTGGTGAAGTGCCGTCCGCCGGGCAACCGCAACCCGGAGCCGGACGAGGTGACGGCGTGCGAGCCGTTCCTGCGTTCGCAGCTGCGGGCGGTGCAGCCCAAGGTGATCGTGGCGCTGGGCAAGTTCGCGGCGCAGACGCTGCTGCGAGACACCACGGCCATCACGAAGATGCGGGGCAACTGGCGTGAGTACGAGGGCATCAAGCTGATGCCCACCTTCCACCCGGCCTATCTGCTGCGCCAACCGGCGGAGAAGAAGAAGGCGTGGGAGGACCTGCAACAGGTGATGAAGTTCTTCGGCAAGCAACCCGGGCAGCGCGGCTGACCGGGAGGTCCCTGGAGGGGGAACGCGATGAAGGGAGTCCTCGAGACGCAGGAGATGCACTCACCGGCGCTGGAGTCCAACCCGCTGGGAGATCCGGCGCGGCGTCAGCTGTTGGTGTACCTGCCCCCTGGCTACGCGGAAGGCACCAGGCGCTACCCGGCGGTGTACTTCCTCAACGCGTTCTCCAACAGCGGCAAGTCGTGGACGAACTTCTCCGCTTTCTCGGTGAGCGTGCCCGAGCGGCTGGACGCGCTGGTGGCGTCGGGGGCGATTCCTCCGGTCATCGGCGTGTTCCCGGACGGGTGGACGTCGCTGGGCGGCAGCCAGTGGGTGAACAGCGACGCCATCGGCCGCTACCGGGACTTCCTGGCCAAGGACGTGGTGGGGAGCGTGGACCGCACGTACCGCACGCTGCCCAAGGCGGCGTCGCGCGCGGTGGTGGGGCACAGCTCGGGCGGGTACGGCGCGCTGGTGATGGGCCGCTACCACCCGGAGATCTTCTCGCACCTGAGCGCGCAGTCGCCGGACTCCTACTTCGAGTACTGCTACCTGCCGGATCTCCCCAAGGCGGCCTCGGCGCTGCTCAAGGCGGGTGGACTGGAGGCGTGGTACCAGGACTTCACCCGGCGCGCCCGCGAGACCAAGGCGCGCGGAGAGGACTTCAGCGTCATCAACGTGGTGGCCATGGCGGCGGCGTACTCGCCGAAGAAGGGCGAGCCGCTCAACCTGGAGCTGCCCTTCGACGCGCAGACGGGCCGGATGCGGCTGGACGTGTGGAATCGCTGGTTGGTGCACGACCCCGTGCGCTTCGTGCCCAAGTTCCTGGACGCGTTCCGCAAGCTGAAGACCGTGTTCATCGACTGCGGCTCGCGCGACGAGTTCAACCTGCGCTGGGGCGCCCGGATGATGGCCGAGGACCTCAAGAATGGCGGGGTGGAGCCCCTCCACGAGGAGTTCGAGGACGGGCACACGGGCGTCAACTACCGCTTCGAGCGCTCGCTGTCGGTGATCGGCCCGCGGCTCGCGAGCGAGTAGTCCTGGAAACAGGGGCGCGATGACGCAGGGCGTTGTCGCGGCCGTGTCACGTTGCCTCTGGCGCTCCAACGTTCCCCCGGGTACACGCTAGGCGTGTATTCGAGCGGGTGGGAGTCGTACCCACCCGCGGTCTTGGAGACGCCGCCATGAGCATCGACCGTTACGGATTGTCCCGCGTCGTGGGGGAGAAGGGCGTGCTGCCCCAACGGGCGCGCAAGCTCGAGTCCTCGCTGCCCTGCCGCGAGGCCGAGCTCCTCATCGACGTGGAGAGCCTCAACATCGACGCGGCCTCCTTCAAACAGATCAAGGACGAGGTGGGCGCGGAGCCGGCGCGCATCGCCGCCCGCGTGCAGGAGATCGTCCGCGAGCGCGGCAAGATGCAGAACCCCGTGACGGGCTCGGGCGGCATGCTGATTGGCCGGGTGAAGGAGGTGGGCCCGAAGCACCCGGCGCGCGGAGTGCTCCAACCGGGGGACCGGATCGCCACGCTGGTGAGCCTCAGTCTGACGCCGCTCGTCATCGAGGAGGTGAAGGCGGTGCACCCCTCCATCGACCGGGTGGACATCCGGGGCCATGCCCTCCTGTTCGCCACGGGCCTCTACGCGAAGCTGCCCACGGACATGCCGGACACGCTGGCCCTGGCGGCGCTGGACGTGTGCGGCGCGCCGGCCCTCGTGGACCGCTACGTGCGGCCCGGAATGACGGTGGCGGTGCTCGGGGCGGGCAAGAGCGGCGCCCTGTGTCTCGCCCAGGCGCGGCGCAAGCTGAAGGGCCAGGGCCGGCTGCTGGCGCTCGACATCTCCGAGCCCGCCCTCTCCGCCCTCCAGGGCATTGGCCTCTGTGACAGTGCCCTCCGGGTGGATGCCACCCAGGCCGTGGACGTGATGGAGGCCGTCTCCCAGGCCACCGGCGGAGCCCTCTGCGACCTCATCATCAACTGTGCTTCCGTGGGCAACACGGAGATGGCCTCCATCCTCAGCGTGAAGGACGGGGGAACGGTCATCTTCTTCTCCATGGCCACCAGCTTCACCGCGGCGGCCCTGGGCGCGGAGGGGGTGGGCAAAGATGTCACCATGTTGGTGGGCAGCGGGTACGTGCCCGGGCACGCCGAGTTCACCCTCGAGCTGCTGCGCGCCGAGCCGGAGCTGCGCCGGCTCTTCGAGTCGCGCTACGTCTGACGGGAGCGGCCGCTTGCACTGAAGGACGGCAGGACTGTCCGGAGGTCCCGGTCCTCTCCCGCCGGCTTTCGGGAATCACACGGAGGCCTCACACGGGCGCGCTGGACGTCCTGGCGGCCTGGGGTGGGGCCCTCCCCGTTGGCATGGGCGGAGCAGGGACCGCGGGATGGATGGCCAGACCGCACGGGCCATCCCTCTCCCGGATGAGCCGGGAGCGCATCGGAGAGGTACCCGGTGATTCCAGATCCCTTCGGTCTCAAACGTGTCATCGGCGAGCGGGGTGTGCTGCCCCAGCGGGCGAATCAGTTGGATCCCTCGCTGCCCTGCCGTGAGTCGGAGCTGCTCATCGATGTGGAGCGCCTCAACGTCGATGCCGCGTCCTTCAAGCAGATCAAGGACAGCGTGGGCGGCGACCCATCCCGCATCGCGAACCGCATCCGGGAGATCGTCCGCGAGCGCGGCAAGATGCACAACCCGGTGACGGGCTCGGGCGGCATGCTGATTGGCCGGGTGAAGGAGGTGGGCCCGAAGCACCCGGCCCGCAGGCGGCTGAAGCCGGGCGATCGCGTGGCCTCGATGGTGAGCCTCACCCTCACGCCGCTCCACCTCGAAGGCATCGAGCAGGTGGACGTGGACAACGGCCAGGTCCAGGTCCGCGGCCATTCCATCCTCTTCGCCTCCGGCCACTACGCGAAGCTGCCGGAGGATCTGCGCGAGAGCCTCTCGCTCGCCGCCCTGGACGTGTGCGGCGCGCCGGCCCTGGTACAGCGCTTCGTGAGTCCCGGGATGACGGTGGGGGTGGTGGGCGCCGGCAAGGGGGGGGCGCTCAGCCTCATCCAGGCCCGTCGCAATCTCCGCGGCCGGGGACGGTTGATTGCCCTGGATACCTCCGAGCAGGCGCTCGCCACGCTGTCTGGCCTGGGCCTGTGCGACACGGTGCTCAAGGTGGATGCCACCCAGGCCGTCGAGGCGATGGAGAAGGTGAACGAGGTGACGGGCGGTGAGATGTGCGATCTCGTCGTCAACTGCGCCTCGGTGGGCAACACGGAGATGGCCACCATCCTGTCCACGCGGGCCGGCGGCATGGCCATCTTCTTCTCCATGGCCACCAGCTTCACCTCGGTCGCGCTCGGGGCCGACGGCGTCGGCAAGGACGTGACGATCCTCGTCGGCAATGGCTACGTGCCCGGCCACGTCGAGTTGACGCTGGATCTATTACGCACCGAGCCATGCCTGCGGGAGTTCTTCGAGGTGCGCTACTCCGTGTAGGACACGGGCTCACGGCGGACGAAAGGCACCGAGGTTATTGAAGTATTCCGCCCACTTGGCGGATAAGGTGCCACCATGCCAGGTCCGTTCATCGATGACGCGCAGCTCGCTCGTGCGCGAAAGCTGGCGGAGGACATCACCGAGCCCATTTTCGAGCTCATCCGCCGCCACACCACTGTCTCCGTCGAGCGCACCGTGCTGCGTTTCTTCGGCATCTCCGATGCGGGGGCCGGAGGCGTGCCGCTCGCCAACCTGATGGTCGACCGGCTCAAGGCGGCCGGAGTCCTCAACAAGGGCGCGGCGTACTGGTACGGCCGGGCCCTGCAGATGGGGGCGCGCAGCCCCATGGAGGCCGTGGAGCGGCTGACCGTGCTGCCAGCGGAGAAACTGGGGCCCCTCTCCCCGGAGATGGAGCACAACCTTCGCGACGAGGTGCGCGCCGAGGCCCGTGCCGCCATGGACGACTTCAAGTCCCGCATCGCCCAGCGTGATGCGCTGCGCAAGGAACTGGGCAGTGGAGCGGCGCCGCACAAGTACGTGATCGTCGCCACGGGCAACATCTACGACGACGTGGATCAGGCGCGGGCGGCGGCGCAGGCGGGCGCGGACATCATCGCCGTCATCCGCTCCACGGCGCAGTCGCTGCTGGACTACGTGCCCCACGGCGCCACCACCGAGGGCTACGGCGGCACGTACGCCACCCAGGAGAACTTCCGCATCATGCGCGAGGCCCTGGATGACGAGGGCCGCAAGCTCAATCGCTACATCCAGCTCACCAACTACTCGTCGGGCCTGTGCATGGCGGAGATCGCCTTCGCCGCGGCCTACGAGCGGCTGGACATGCTGCTCAACGACGCGATGTACGGAATCCTGTTCCGCGACATCAACATGCGGCGCACCTTCATCGATCAGTACTTCAGCCGCCGCATCTGCGCCCAGGCCGGCATCATCATCAACACCGGCGAGGACAACTACATCACCACGGCGGACGCGTACGACGCGGCGCACACCGTCATCGCCAGCCAGTTCATCAACGAGAGCTTCGCCAAGCGCGCGGGCCTCGAGGACTGGCAGCTGGGGCTGGGGCACTCGTACGAGATCGACCCGTACCGGGCGGACACGCTGCTCTTGGAGCTGTCGCAGGCGATGCTGGTGCGCCGGTGCTTCCCCAACGCGCCGCTGAAGTACATGCCGCCCACCAAGCACAAGGAGACGGACATCTTCTTCAGCCACGCGTACGACGTGATGGCGGACCTGGTGGCCATCTGGACGCGGCAGGGCATCCAGCTGCTGGGGATGATGACCGAGGCCATGCACACGCCGCTGCTGGCGGACCGGTACGTGGCGCTCAAGGCGGCCAGCTACATCCACCGCGCGGCGGCGGGCATCGACGAGGAGTTCACGGTGCGCGAGGATGGGAAGATCGCCAACCGCGCGCGTGAGGTGTTCGGCAACGCGCTCAAGCTGTTGGAGGAGTGCCAGAAGGACGGCATGGTGGCGGCCATCGGCCGGGGCCACTTCGGCGACGTGAAGCGCGCGGAGACGGGCGGCAAGGGGCTCGACGGCGTGCTGGAGAAGGCGCCGGACTACTTCAACCCGTTCCAGGATCTGCTGGAGGCGCCATGATGCTCGGCTCATTGCTGGTGATGGTGCTCGCGGCCGGAGAGCCGGCGGCGGAGCTGACGAAGTACGAGGTGAAGACGCTCGCGGTGCGGGTTCCCTCCGAGTGGAAGCAGTCCGAGGCGGATGGCACCCAGCGCTTCGACGATCCCACCGGGGACGCGTACCTGCTGCTGGACGTAGGCTCGGTGCAGACGGCGGGGATGAAGCCGCAGAAGTGCCTGGAGAAGATCCTCACCGCCATGGGGAGCGAGCAGGGCTGGAAGCAGCTCAAGCTGGGCAAGGCTCCGGCGGCGCGCCGCGTGGACTCGGACACCACGCCGGATGGCGCGGAGTCGGTGCAGACGGTGACGTACGTGGGCTGTGACGGGAAGACCACCTGGTCGCTCGTCTTCCACATGGATGCGAAGAAGAAGGACCGCTTCGAGACGCTCGCGGAGACGGTGGCCGGCAGCGTCGCGTACGCGAAGTCCTCGGCCAGGAAGGGAAAGTAGCCGCCATGGTGACGAAGCCGACGAAGCAGATCATCCGCCCCTATGGCGACCGTCGCGATGACGGCGTGGTGCAGCTGTCGTTCACGCTGCCGGTGCCGTTGTCGGAGAAGGCGAAGGAAGCCGCGGCGGTGTTCGCGAAGAAGATGGGGTTCACCGACGTGAAGGTGGCCGCCGCCGAGCGCGCCGCCGACACGTACACCTTCTTCATCGTGTACGCGCGCACGCAGCACTCGCTGGACTACGCGGAGATCGACGTCCCCGAAGTGGTGGTGAAGAAGATGGGGTTCGATGATCTCAACGCGCTCATCAAGGAGAAGGTGGGCCGGCGGATCGTCGTGTTCGGCGCGTGCACGGGTACGGACACGCACACGGTGGGAATCGACGCCATCCTCAACATGAAGGGGTACGCGGGCGACTACGGCCTGGAGCGCTACCCCTGGTTCGAGGCCTTCAACCTGGGCAGCCAGGTGCCCAACGAGGAGCTCATCAAGCGGGCCATGGCGCGCAACGCGGACGCCATCCTCGTGTCGCAGGTGGTGACGCAGCGGGACGTGCACAAGGACAACTCGCGCCAGTTCATCGAGGCCGCGAAGGCCGCGGGCATCCACGGCAAGACGCTGTTGCTGCTGGGCGGGCCGCGCGTGGACCTCAAGCTGGCGCTGGAGCTGGGCTTCGACGTGGGCTTCGGCCCCGGGACGAAGCCCTCGGATGTGGCCAACTACATCGTGCACCAGGTCCTCCAGAAGGAAGGCAAGGAGGACAAGAACGTGCACTGGGAAGGGGAGCCCAAGTGAGCAACGTGAAGGCGGTCATCCGGCTGCGCATGAGCAGCCACGACGCCCACTACGGTGGGAACCTGGTGGACGGGGCGCGGATGCTGGGGCTGTTCGGCGACGTGGCCACCGAGCTGTGCATCCGCCTGGACGGGGATGAGGGCCTGTTCCGCGCCTACGATTCGGTGGAGTTCCTCGCGCCGGTATACGCCGGGGACTTCATCGAGGCGGAGGGGGAGATCATCCAGACGGGCAACACGTCGCGGAAGATGCGCTTCGAGGCGCGCAAGGTGATCCGCCCGAGGCCGGACGTGAACGACTCGGCGGCGGACGTGTTGGCGGAGCCGGTGGTGGTGTGCCGGGCGAGCGGGACGTGCGTGGTGCCGAAGGACAAACAGCGAGGCCAGCGATGAGCAACCCCATGGTCATTACCGCGGCGATGGTGGGGGCGGAGACGACGCGCGAGCAGACGCCGTACCTGCCCATCTCGGCGGAGGAGATCGCCGAGGACGCGGCGAAGTGCCGGGAGGCGGGAGCGGCGATGGTGCACCTGCACGTGCGCACGCCGGACGGCAAGCCGTCGCAGGACACGGAGCTGTTCCGGGCGGCGATCCGGGCCATCCGCAAGCGGACGGACATCCTCATCCAGGTGTCCACGGGTGGGGCGGTGGGGATGAACGTGGACGAGCGGTGCGGTGGGCTGCGCCTGACGGGCGAGGACCGGCCGGACATGGCCACGCTGACGACGGGGACGGTGAACTTCGGGGACGAGGTGTTCTGGAACCCGAGGCCGCTGGTGCGGGACATCGCGAGGCGGATCAAGGCACTGGGCCTGCGGCCGGAGTTCGAGTGCTTCGACGTGGGGATGGTGGACGAGGCGAGGGCGCTGGCGAAGGAGGGGGTGGCGGAGTTGCCGGGCCACTTCGACTTCGTGCTGGGAGTGCCCGGGGCGCTGACGGCGCGCGAGGACGCACTGGACTTCATGATCAAGTCCTTGCCGGAGGGGAGCACGTGGACGGTGGCGGGGGTGGGGAGGCACCAGTTGCCGTTCGTGGAGCTGGCGGCGGAGCGGGGTGGTAACGCGCGAGTGGGGCTCGAGGACAACATCTACGTGTCCAAGGGCGTGCTGGCGAAGGGCAACTGGGAGCTGGTGGCCGAGGCGGCGAAGCGGGCGAAGGCGAAGGGCCGGACGCTGGCGACGCCGCAGGAAGCCCGCAGGCTCCTGCGCCTGGACGCCGCGTAACCGTCACCAACGCATCAGCAGGACCAACGCGTCAGCAGAACCAACACGTCAGCAGAACCAACACCCCAGCAGGTCCGCGGGCGAACAACCCCTCTCCCCTCGGGAGAGGGACGGGGTGAGGGTATCAGCCCCTCGGGTTGAACCCGTTCCCCCCGTTGTGAGTCCCACGCCCCTCACGGTGTCATGGGGCGTTGGGACCCTGGAACCCCTTGGAGCGGAAGGTCAGCACCAAGGTGTCCCGGTGTCCCCGGTCGCCCAGGGGTTGTATCGGGGTGCTCTCATGAATCACCCGCTCGTCATCGAGCAGCAGCGCGGACCACGGTTCAGTCAAAGTGAACCGGATGCCATGCGGTCCCGCGGCCTCGAACACGCGCGTCTCGCCGCCCTTGATGCCCTCGCGGCCGACGAGCAGCACGGCGACGAAGTCCACGCCGTCGCGATGCGCGCCCTCGGGAGTGGGCCGGCCGATGCCGTCCGTGGTGTCGATGCGGAACTGGTGGGCCTCGACGAACCACGGCTGCGGCCCCTTCAAGGCGGAGCAGCACGCGGCGAGCCCGCGCAGCAACTGTGACCAGACCGGCTGCTCGACCACGTCGTGAGTAATCGGCTCGAACCAGCGCTCCAGTCCACCGTGCAGCGCGTTGTACTCAACGGGTTGCCAGTGGGCGCGGTGCGGCACGGGGCTGACCGAGGAGCCCTCGACGACGAAACACGAGTGCCGGCGCGAGCGGTAGCGGCCACCATCACGCAGATAGGCGTCGGGGAGCAGGCCGTCCCAGGTGGGACGCAGGGCATCGAGCGCGGTGGCGGGGGCGCCCACCAGCTCACACAGGCCCGTGCGGTTGAGGACGGCGTAGCCGCGGTCGCGCAGGACGGCGGTGGCCTCCGAAGGCGGAGTAACGGGCGGCGAGAAGCTCATGGACGCGCGAACCATGGCTGGGCGGCGCCTGCTTGGAAAGAGCCTTGGAGGCATGCGGCCTTGCGCTGGGCAGGGCCATGGATTATCGATATGATATTATAGACGTAATTCGAACTGGCGAAGAGGGGCGCACATGACCACGAGCTACGTCATCGAGGCCGAAGGGGGAGACGCTCGATCAACTCGCGCTCGCGGCCTACCCGCACGCGAAGACCATCCGGCACCTCCACACCGCCGGCAACTCGAGTGGCATCGTCGATGGGGCCGCCGCAGTGCTGCTCGCCTCGGAGCGGTACGTCCGGGAGAAGGGCGTCAAGCCCCGGGCCCGCATCCGCGCGATGACGACGCTCGGGAGCGAGCCGGTGTTGATGCTCACCGCCCCGGCGCCGGCGAGCCAGAAGGCGCTCCGCCTCGCGGGCATGAAGGCGAGCGACATCGACCTGTGGGAGATCAACGAGGCCTTCGCGGGCGTGGTGCTGCAGACGACGCGCGCGCGTGGCGGTCAGGGCATCGCCACCATCCTCGAGCGGCTCTGACCCCGCCCACGCCGCCTCTCGTCCGGAGTCCGAGCGAGCCTTGACCCATTATGGCTGAAATATTATCTCCATGATGAACCGGAGCGGGGTCGAGGCATGAGTCAGAAAGCGGAGCAGAAGCAGAAGTCGCACGAGGCCATCCTCGAGTCCGCCGCCGCGCTGCTGCGCGAGCGGGGGATTCGAGGCAGCTCCGTCATGGACGTGATGAAGGGGGCGGGGCTCACGGTGGGGGGCTTCTACGGACACTTCGAGTCCAAGGAGCAGCTCTTCACCGAGACCATCCGGAGCACGGCGCGGACGATGTGGAGCGGGATGCTCCAGCGGGCGATGAACGACCCCTCCCGCACACCGATGATGAGCGTGCTCGATCGCTATCTGTCGCGGAAACACCGGGACAACCCGGACGTCGGTTGTCCCCTGCCGAGCATCGCTTCCGAGGTGGCGAGGGAAGGAGAGCCCTACCGTGGGGCGCTGGAGAGCGAGCTCAACGGGTTCATCCAGGACTTGAGCGGCCTGGTGGGCCAGGGGGAGAAGGCCCGGGAGAAGGCGCTCGCGTTGCTGGCCCTCATGTACGGGGCCCTGACGTTGTCACGAGCCGTTCGCGGCACGCGCCTCAGTGACGAGCTCCTGGAGGCGGCCAGGAAGTTCGGTGCGCAGGCCCTGGAGGGAAGCTCCGCTCCGCCCGAGAGCCGGTGACGGCGCGGGCGCGGCCGCGCAGGACAGCGGTGACCTTGGAAAGGGATGTGACGGGCAGTGAAAAACCCTTGCGCGTGAAAACTCTGGTGGGCTGTCAGGATTCGCCCGACCACGCGTCCAGCGGAGGCCCTGGTATTGGGCTTGGGACTGGGGGACGCTAGGGCCGCCGTCCGCGTGGGGGAATGTCAATGGCCGCCGTCTCGTCCGTAGGTCCCAACGTCTGGCTGGATACGTTCCTGGGCGTCGCCCAGCGCAAGACGTGGTTTCAGCGCAAGGAGTCCCGGCCCCCGCTGTACCGCTACCGGTGTTCGGACGAGGAGTTCCAGCAACTCCAGTCGCTGCTTCATGACCAGGGGCCCGCGCTCCAGCAGGCCCGCTCTCGCGAGCTGTCCGCGCTGTTCTGCCTCTACGCCGCCGAGTGGCTTCGCCGCAACCACCGGGGCGGCTCCTGGACCTGGGACGGTGTTCTCAAGTCGATCTCCCTGCGGCTGGCCTACAACGAAGACCAGCTTTATGCCCTGGTGGATCAGGGCCTGAGCTACTGGGGCCGGCCGCTGATGCGCGATCGTCGGCGCAACTTCCTGATGAGCCTCGCCAGTGAGGGGGGCGTTCCCGCCGAGCTGGTGACCCAGGAGGCCGCGCGCTTCCGGCCCTTCTTCCGGGATCTGCTCGCCGAATACCGGGTGTTCGGCAGAACGGTCTCCACCACGGAGATGGCCCGGAACCTCGCGGCCGCCGCCCTGCCACGCTCGCTCCAGCGGGACATCGTCTTCGAGCTGTGTGGAGATCTCGTGGCCTGCGTCCATGATCTGCAAGCGCTCGTCCGGGGGCAGGGAGATCCCCTGGTGGAGCTGGACAGCCAGCGGCCCGGGTGGAGGGACAGCCTGCCTCTCCAGCTCTCGGAGGAGGCGTCCGTCGCCCTGGTGCGAGGACTGCTCGACGACGCACGGCAGGTGGGCTTGCAGGAGTCGTCGCGGCTCCGGGTCTCGACGCACCTGTGGCTCAAGGGCGGAGTGGGCCGGGTGCAACGGCGCGTGTCGCTGCCTTCCAAGCTGTTGGGGAAACATCTGGAGCAGTCGTTCGGCAAGCCGGGTCTGGCGAACATGGTCCGCTTCACCCTGCAGCTCGCCGATGAGTCCGGAGCGCGCACTACGCTCGCGCTGTTGACGCGGGGCGCCGAGGCGGAGGCTTGCTACCTCGTGGAGTCCGCCCGGCGTGAACACCTCGTCCGGGCGCCTGATGCACTCGGTGATCTCTCGCTGCTCCTCGTGGGCTCCTCGGGCCCCACGTGGGCCATGACCCCTCCTGGAGGCGAGGCCCGCTCGGAGCTGCCCTGGGTCTTCATCGCCGAGCCGGAACCCGCCGGAGGAGAGGGCTCGGGCTGGAAGCTCCTCTCCGAGGGAACCGTGCGCACCCGGGAGCCACGGGCGCTCGTCGCGGTGAGCCCGGGAGACCGGGTCGAACGCGAATCCGGGGCGGAGCCGATGCGGGCCGGGGTCCTGGATGCGTCGGGCCGGGCGTTGTTCATTGTCGAGGGAGGCGTCCGGATCCGCTGTGCCTCCGGAGGCACCTGCGTGGTGTCCACCGGAGACCTGTCGGAGAGCTTCGTGGAGCCACGCTTCAGTGGCGAGCGGGTGGAGACGGGGCGGGGCTCCGTGTTCTTCCGGGGCATGCCCAGGGTGCTGTCCGGGATGGCTAATGGTGTGGAGCGAGCGGTCGCGGCGACCAACTTGAAGTGGCGCCCGGCGAGCTCCTCGCAACCCTGGCAGGCTATGTCGGGCGACTGCGTGGGCCTGATCGAACTCCGCCAGGAGGAGCATGGCGAGACGCACTGGCAGGCCCGGCTCGCCATTCTCCCGGAGCAGAGCCGTATCGAACTCCAGCCCCAGCCCCAGGAGAACGTGGGATGGGTGCTCATGTATGGCACCCGGGCCGCGCACGCGGGAATGCATCCCAGCCCGGACGTGAGGGTGGAGCCGCTCGCGCCCCTCCCCGATGGTCACGGCTTCGAGGTACGAGCTACCGGAGCACTTCCCCCCGGGGTCGGGATCGAGTTGCGGTGGCCGCGGGGCCAATACCTGTCGCTCGACTTGGTCTTTCCGGCGCGGGGAGCGCGTTTCCGGGCCCGGGATGGCCGGGTCCTGCCCCCCAGGGCGGAGATCGTCGTGGACCGGCTGGGCGGCACCCAGGTCGAGGTCATCCTGCCCGGCCCGAGGCTGCGCCCTCCGCGCCTCGCGTTGTCGCTGCGGAGGAAGGATGGGACCGCCGACGCGCTGGACGTCATGCTCGACGTTCCCGTGGACGGAGGGGCGCGCGAACTGTACACGCTCGATCTGGCGTGCGTGGAGGCCACGGTGCGGGCGTTGTTCTCCTGCTCGACGGACCTGGACTCCTCCGTCGAGCTGGAGATCCTCGGTGGGGCGGGCCGGGGCAGGTCCCAGTCCCTCATCGTGAAGCGCTATGACCTGACCTTCGACTTCCAACGCACGCAGGGCGAAATCTCCCTGGTCCAAGGCGCGGGGAGCGGGGATTACGCCTTGGAGCGGATGCAGGTGCGCGCCGTACCGCTGCGCGAGCCCGAGGCGGCGGAGCTGGTGCCCGTGGAGAGGCCGGGTACCTGGCGTTTCTCGCTGGAGGGCCGCCGCCCGGGACCCTGGCTCATCCTGGGCAGCGAGGCGAGCTGGTCTCGTGTGCGCCCTCAGCTCTGGACGGTGGAGCCGGACAGACAGGAGCCGGCGCGTTCGCCGCTGGACGAGGCGATCCTCGCCAGGCCCGAGCAGCGCCGGGACAAGCTGAAGGCTGCGGTGCAGGCGCTCGCCCAGGATTCCGAGGCTCCGGATTGGAACCTGATGATGGCCTACGTGGACATGCTCGCCGAGCTGCCCGCGACCACGTTCGACGCGGTGGTCACCCTGAGTGAGCACCCGGCCGCCGCCGCGCTCGCGCTGTTCGTCCGGGACCCCCAGCGCTTCGATACGCTCTGGAGGGGGCTTGAGCAGTTGCCCTTCTCCTGGGCGCTCGTCTCCGTCCGGGACTGGCGCGCGGCGGCCCGCGTGTGGGCCGCGGGGTGGAGACGGCTGGTGGACCAGTGCCCCGAGGAGCGCCGAGCGGCGCTGCGGAAGTTCTATCTGGGGGAGTTTGAGACGCTGTGCAAGAACGTCGAGTCCCGCATGGCGGGACTGAAGCCGGTGTTCGACCTTCTCCGGGAGGATGTGAACAGGGAGCCTGTCCGGATGGCCGTGAAGCCTGGCCAGCCCCTCCGCCGTCCGTCCTCGACAGCGCTGCTCGCGATCGTCGACTCCCACGCCGTGTTTCAGCCCCTGCTTGAGGAGCTCCGGCGGCAACTCTTTGAGAACCACGAGGGCGAGGAGTGGCCCCAGGCTCCGAAGCTTGAGGAAGAGCGGCGCGCGTTCATGGACCTGTTGCCGCCGTCGCTGCAGCGCCTCTTCGTGGAAGAAACCTCCTTCACCGCTGATCGCATCGCCGTCCTGCAGGCTCCGGTGTTCGCCGCGCTGTGTGCCGCCTGGCAGCAGCCCCTCTCCGTCAGGGCCCGGCTGGAGCTGCGCCGCCTCCAAGACTTCGATACCCACTACTTCACCTTCGTGCAGGGCCTTTCCAGCCGCCAGGCCCTCGCCACGCTTCACGCCTCCGCTCCGGAACGTCTCCGATGACCCTCGTCCCTTCCACGCTTGAGACCCAGTACTTCAGCTCCCTGACAGGGGAGCTGGGACGCCGCTCGGTGCGTGCCATCCTGAGCAAGCTGGGTCCCGTCTCCACGCCCCTGCGCGAGTACCTGCTACGCAACTTGGACGTGTTCGCGGGAGAGCAGGGCAGCTTCCTCGCCGATCCCGTCTTCGAGGGCACCTTCAACTGGGAGGAGAATCCCTCGACGCTCGAGCAGCTCTCGCCCCAGCTTCTGCACCCGCGCCTGGTGGCGGCGCTCGCCACCCAGAAAAAGGAGTTCAAGGATCAGAGCTTCCCTCGGGACCGCAAGCCTTTCGCCCACCAGGTACGCGCCTGGAAGGAGTTGAAGGCGGAGCCGGCCCGGTCGGTGGTGGTGACGAGTGGAACGGGCTCCGGCAAGACGGAGTGCTTCCTCGTGCCCATCTTGGACTCGCTCGTGCGCGAGGTGGAGGCCCGGGGCGAGCCGCTCGTTGGCGTCCGCGCGCTTTTCCTCTATCCTCTCAACGCGCTCATCAACAGCCAGCGCGACCGCCTGCGGGCGTGGACCTCGGGGTTGGACGGAACGGTTCGCTTCTGTCTCTACAATGGCGAGACGCCCCGCGTTCCGCCTCGCAAGCGCACCCAGGACGCCTCGCCCGAGGAAGTGCTCTCCCGGCACGACTTGCGCCAGTCACCCCCGCCGGTGCTCGTGACGAACGCCACCATGCTCGAGTACATGCTGGTGCGGCAGGAAGACGCCCCCATCGTCCAGGCATCGAAGGGCAAGCTGCGGTGGATCGTCCTGGACGAGGCGCACACTTACGTGGGCTCGCAGGCGGCGGAGATCTCCCTGCTGTTGCGGCGGGTGCTGCACACCTTCGAGGTGACGGGTGAGCAGGTGCGCTTCGTCGCCACATCCGCCACCCTGGGAAAGGACCCCAAGACCGAGGACAAGCTTCGAGATTACTTGGCGGACATCGCGGGCCTGGATCGCTCGCGGGTGACGATCGTCCCGGGACGGCGCGTCCTGCCTCCGCTGCCGCAGAGTACGGGTGCCGCACCCGTGGAAGCAGAACTCTCGGCGCTGGCTGGGCTCGCCCCCGAGGAGCGCTACCGGGCGCTCTCCCGCCTTCCGCGGGCGGTAAAGGTCCGGAGCGTGGTCGCCGAGGGCGCCTCCACCTTGCGCCGCGTGGCTTCCGTCTACACCGGCAAGGCCGAGGACAAGGTTACCCATGAGGATCGGCGGCGGGCCCTGGAGCTGTTGGACATCGGCCGCTCGGCCGTCCTGAACAAACAATCCTTCCTTCCGCTACGCGCCCACTTGTTCCACCGGACGCAGTCCGGACTCTGGGCGTGTTGGAGCCCGGCGTGCTCCGAGCGCAAGCGCGAGGGCCTGGAGGTCCCGGAATGGTCATTCGGGCGGATCTTCTTCGAGCGGCGTGAGCACTGCCCGTGTGGCGCCCAGGTCCTGGAGCTCGTCCTGTGCGAGGGCTGTGGCGCGGAGTTCCTGGCCGCCGAGGAGACCGACAGTCACGGCAAGCGCTTTCTGGGCATCCGTTCCCTCCAGCTTCCGGAGGAAGAGCGGGAAGACTTGGAGCCCTCCGACGACGAGGAGGCGGAGGTCAGCGCTGCTTCCCTCGGAATCCGCCGTCCCCGGCTGCTCGGGTCCCAGTGCCGCGAGACGGGTCAGCGGACGCGGGTCCATCCCGCCACGGGCCAGATCGACCCGGAGTCCGGTGGCGTGGAGATGGTAGTCAGCCTCCCTTCCCTGGATGCGTCCCTACGGTGTGGCCGATGCCGGGGAACGGAGTCCGTCCAGGACGAGCGCTTCCGCCCGGCGCGCGCGGGCGGCGCCTTCTTCCTCGGAGTCTCCATTCCCACGCTGCTGGAGCACACGCCTCGCAAGGACAAGCCCTCCGAACCACTGCCCATGGAGGGGCGTCGGACCATCACCTTCAGTGACAGCCGCCAGGGCACCGCGCGCTTTGCCCTGAGCACGCAGCTCGGCGCGGAGCGCAACCACATCCGCAGCGAGCTGTATCACCAGCTTCACCAGAAGCTGAAATCGAGCGCGCCGGACGAGGCCCAGCTCCAGCTGGTTCGCGAGGAACTCACGGAGCTCGAGGGCATTCCCGGCAACGCCGTGGAGCGCCGCCGTGAGGCCTTACGCGGCCAGCTCGCTCAAGCGCAGGGGGACGCGGTTGGCATCCTGCGTTGGAGCGAGGCGCTCGACGTGGTGCAGCGCACGCCCATGGTGGACCGGTGGTTGCCCGTGGCCTGGAAGGAGCGCAACCTCCAGAGTCCCACGCCCAAGGACTTGGCGCGGTTGATGTTGCTGCGTGAGTTGTTGCGCCGTCCCAAGCGGCAGAGTTCCCTGGAGAGCCTGGGGCTCGTGGCACTGCGCTATCCGCGCATCGAGAGCCTCGGCGACTCGAGCATGCCCGCAGCCTGGAGGCGCGCCGGGCGCTCCCTCGCCGACTGGAAGGATCTGCTCAAGCTCTCCCTGGACTTCTTCGTGCGCACGAATACCGCCGTGAAGGTGGAGGAGCACTTCCTTCGCTGGATGGGCGCGCCCATGCAACCCCGCTACCTGCTCGGCCCCGGCGAGGAGATCAACTCCAAGTCCAAGCAGAAGTCGTGGCCGCAGGTCCCGCCCCAGGGCGCCATCCGCTCCAAGCTGGCCCTCCTCACGCTCGATGCGCTCAAGCTGGATGCCGCGTCGAAGGAAGACCGGGAGACTCTCAACGACGTGCTGCGCGCCGCCTGGAACGCGGTGCACCCAATGTTCGAGCGGGTCCAGCTCGGCTATCAATTGGACTTGGAGAAGGAGGCGGAGCTGCGGACGGTCTCGCGCGCCTTCCTCTGTCCGCTCACCCGGCGCCTGCTGGACACCACGCTCGGGGGGTTGACCCCCTACCTGGACAATGGCGTCCCCGACGAGCTGCGCAAATGCGGCGAGCCCATCGACATGCCACGGCTGGCCTATCCCTACGGAGATGGCCCGGGAGGCACCAAGGTGGACCCGGCGGAGATTCAGCGCTGGCTGGCCAGTGACCCGCTCCTCCTCCGGGCGCGGGAGCGCGGCGTCTGGACGGAGTTCAGCGATCGTATCGCCACGCACAGCCCCTATTTCCAGGTGGGCGAGCACTCGGCCCAGCAGAGCGGCAGGCGCCTGCGTGACCTGGAGCGCGATTTCAAGGCGGGGAAGCTGAACGTTCTGAGCTGCTCCACGACCATGGAGATGGGCGTGGACATTGGCAACCTGATGGCCGTGGCGATGAACAATGCCCCGCCGGGCCCCGCCAACTTCCTGCAGCGCGCGGGCCGGGCGGGCCGCCGCGGTGAATCCGCCGCCGTCTCCCTCACCATGTGCCGCAGCGTGCCTCATGGCGAGGCCGTGTTCCGCAACCCTCTCTGGCCCTTCAACACGCCCCTGGCTGTGCCACAGGTGTCGCTGCAGAGCGAGCGCATCGTCCAGCGTCACATCAACTCCCTCACCCTCACGCGCTTCCTGGCGAAGCAGGAGCGCGATGTCCCCACGCTCACCACGGGCTGGTTCTTCCAGGAACGGCCTCAAGGC
The DNA here is from genome assembly GCA_035645295.1 of Archangium sp. Taxonomy (GTDB): domain Bacteria; phylum Myxococcota; class Myxococcia; order Myxococcales; family Myxococcaceae; genus Archangium. The sequence goes on along the minus strand of DASQMW010000205.1, from coordinate 10,643 downwards.
GTGGACGCGCCCGTCGACACGTACGAGGCCTGGCTCCTCTCTCCCCAGGGAGCCAGGGCGGACGCGTGGCTACAAGGTGGTTTGAAGTCGCTCACGGAGCGCTCGTGTCTCGCGGGTGTGCCCCGCGAACGGCTGTTGGAGCGCGCTGCGGAGGCGATCGGACGCCACAAGCGGCGCTGGCGCGAGCAGGCGGCCCTGCTCCAGAACGAGCTGAAGGAGTTGGGGGACGGGGACGCGGTGGTGCTGGCGAGCCTGGCCGTTTCGCGTCAGCTCAAGCGGCTTCTCGAGGAGTACCTGCTGGGGCAGCTCGCGGCGATGACGTTCCTGCCCGGGTACGGGTTTCCCACCGGCGTGGTGCCCTTCGTCAACACGACGATGGAGCAACTGCAGCGCGAAAAGGAAAACCGCCAGGCGGAGGAGGGGAGCGAAGAGCGGGAGGAGAACTTCGGGCGCCAGCGTGGCTATCCGACCCGGGACTTGCCGGCGGCCCTGCGCGAGTACGCACCGGGCTGTGAAGTCGTCATCGATGGTCTCGTCTTCAAGTCTGGAGGCGTCACGCTCAACTGGCACCGCCCGGTGAGCGATCAGCAAGTGTCGGAGATCCAGGATCTGCGCCATGCCTGGAAGTGCCGGCACTGCGGCGCGAGCGACAACTCGCCCACGAAGATCGCCGGGTGCCCCGCCTGCGGGAGCGACGATCTGATCCAACGCAAGTACCTCGTGCCGAGCGGCTTCGCCGTGTCCGTCTCCGACAGGCTGCACAACGACGCCTCGCATCCCCAATACATCCCCCCGCACCCGCCTTGGATTTCCGTGGGAGATCCCGCCTGGCGTCCGCTCGCGCGGCTGGAGCTCGGACGTTACCGGGCCTCCAACGAAGGCCATGTCTTCTACCAGCACGGCGGCGCGTACGGACAGGGCTTCGCCGTCTGTCTGCGGTGTGGCCGCGCGGACTCCGACACCAAGGCGAAAGAGGTGGGGGAGGATGAGCCCCCCGACGCGTTGAAGGATCATAAGCCGCTGCGCGGAGGAAAGGAGCTGCGGCTGGCGGACAAGTTGTGCGTGGGCAACGAACGGCTGTCCTTCATCCAGAGGCGTCTCTGGTTGGGCTCGGACGTGCGCACCGCCGTTTTCGAGCTACAGCTGGAGGCCTTCGGAGGCCGTTCAGCCGACGCCCGCCGGGCCATCACCTCGCTCGCCGTCGCGCTGAGGCAGGCGTTGTCCAAGTCCTTGGGGATCAATGAGCGGGAGCTTGGCTGGGACGTCATTCCCTCGCTGCACGGCTCGGGTGAGGACACGCGCTCGATCGTGCTGTTCGATACGGCGGCGGGTGGCGCGGGCTATGTGCCCCTCGCGGCGCAGCAACTGCCCCGATTGCTCCGGGAGGCCAAGAGCATCCTGGACTGCCCCCGGAAGTGCGACTTGGCGTGCCATGGGTGTCTGCTGGCGTTCGACACCCAGGACGAGCTGGAAAACCTGGATCGCAAGGCCGCGCTGGAGCGGCTCACGCCCGAGCTGCTGGAGGCGCTCGAGCTGCCCGAGGAGCTGCGGCTGTTCGGGCCGAACACCCAACTCGAGTACGCGGACCTGGGAGATGCCCTGGGGCGTGAGCTCCAGCGTGCCGACGTGGACGAGCTGCGCGTGTATCTGGGCGGTCCCTCCACCGAATGGGACCTGGGCGTCTGGCCGCTGGTCCCGGCCCTACTGCGCTGGGCGAGCAGCGGGCGCAAGGTCCGTCTGGTCGCGGGCGCGGCCCAGCTCGCTGCTCTTCCCAACGAAGTGTTGGGTCCGCTCGCCAGTTTGATCGAGGTGGGTGGCATCGAGTTCTGGTCCCTCGACGGACACGTGGCGGATGCCTCCGTGCCCCACCTCATGGCGGAAGTCGTGGGCGGACACCATCACGTGCGCTGGGCCGCGACCAATCCCATCGCCCTGGCGCCAGGAGAGGACTGGAGCCGTTCCCCCGAGGATCTCCGCATCGTACTGGTACCAGGCACCGGCACTCTCCCGGCATTGAAGGGACGGCGTCTCGCGGCCTCGGACATCCGGCGGCCCCCGCCGGGCATGCTCTACCAGGTCGTCGTGCGTCACCAGATGGACGGCCCCATCCAGTCCTTCGGCCACCGTTTCTGGCAGGTGCTGGAATCGACGAGTCCAGAGCTTGCCGCCCGGTTGAAGAAGGGCCTGCCCCTGGCGAGCCTCCGTTACTCGGACCGCTACCTCCGGAATCCCCTGATGGCGCGGCTGACGCTGGAGCTCGCGAGAGGTCTGCAGCGCTACCCGGGTGTCCTTCCCGGCGGGATCCCAATCCACGTCAGGACTGCCACCGATGACCACGTCGCGTACGGGCGCCGCGCGGAGTTCGTGGAACACGACTGGGCCCAGGGCCGGGAGCGGGACAGGGTCTTCCAGCTCCTACTGGATCCGGTGGGGGGAACCTTCACTTCCGAGCCCAGGACGAACCTGCCCCATGCCCGTGAACTCCAACTGGAGTGGAAGGACGGTGCCCGGCTTTTGATCCGGCTCGATGAGGGCCTGGGTTTCCTGTCCGCCATGCCCCGGCATCGGCATGCGTTCACGGCCAGCACCGAGGTTCAGGCCCAGCGGCTCGTCACGGACACCTTCCAGGTAGCCCGCCGCAACCCGTTGGACACCCTCTTCTACGTGGGACAGCTCATGCTCCCGTGAGCCGGTGACGGCGCTGCCGCCTGGACGCAACCCCCTCCCTCTCTGCTAGAGGGCAGGCCCATGGATACGGATCTTCGAGGCAAGGGAATCCTCGTCACGGGTGGGGCGGGCGGGATCGGGAGCGCGGTGGTGCGGGCCTTCGCGGACGAGGGAGCGAAGGTGGCGGTGCACTACCACCAGAGCGCGGACAAGGCCCAGGCGCTGGCGAAGGAGCTGGGCGGCGCGGCGGTGAGGGCGGACCTGACGTCCGAGGCCGACGTGGACGCGATGGTGCCCGCGGCGGTGAAGGAGCTGGGCCGGCTGGACGTGCTGGTGGCGAACGCGGGCGTGTGGCCGCCGCCGGACGAGGGCGTGTGGCAGATGTCGCTGGAGCGCTGGCGCCGGACGCTGGCGGAGAACCTGGACAGCGTCTTCCTGAGCTGCCGGGCCTTCCTTCGCCACGTGGAGAAGACGGGGACGGGCAACATCATCATCATCGCCTCGACGGCGGGGCTGTTCGGTGAGGCGGGGCACTCGGACTACGCGGCGGCCAAGGGCGCGCTGGCGAGCGGCTTCCTCAAGAGCCTGAAGAACGAGATCACCCGCATCGCGCCGATGGGCCGGGTGAACACGGTGTGCCCGGGATGGACGGCGGTGGATCGCCACAAGGACAAGCTGGAGAACCCGGCGTTCATCAACCGGGTGACGCGCACCATGCCGCTGCGCAAGGTGGGCCGTCCCGAGGACGTGGCGCGCGTGGTGGTGACGCTGGCGTCCGACCGCATCTCCGGCCACGTGACGGGCGAGGTCATCACCGTGGCCGGCGGCATGGAAGGCCGCGTCCTGCACGAGACCTGAGCGGGGCTCAGGCCATGGGGCTGGGCGCGGGAGCGGCCTCCGGGCGCGGGCTCGTGGCCCACCCGGCCAGGCCGATCGCGAACACCAGGAGCAGCGCGGCGAGCAGGAAGGGGGCGCCCGGCAGGTTCCAGCCGAGCTGCGGCCCGATGAAGTACGCGAACGTCTGGGTGAAGATGGTGGGGCCGATCATCCCCGCGATGCCCACGATGCTCGAGAGCGCGCCCTGGAACTGGCCCTGCTCCGAGGGGCTGATGCGTCTCGTCGTCAAACCCTGGGCCGCGGGGCCGGAGAGCCCCCACAGGGCCATCACCGGCACGCCGATCCAGAACACGAGTCCTGTCGGGGCCAGGCCGTAGATGATGAAGCCCACCGCGCCGAAGAACAGCCCCAGCATCAGGGCGCGCCGCTCCCCGAGCTTCTTCACGGCGGGCCGCACCAGCCCTCCCTGGACGAGCCCGGAGCTGAGACCCACGCCCGCCATGGTGAGCCCCACGGTGCGCTCGTCCCAGCCGAAGCGATAGGTCGCGTACAGCACGAACACACTGGGCAGTGCGATGTGGGCGAGCTGATAAATGAAGTAGACGCTCGACAACCGGAGCACCTCGGCGTTCGAGCGCAGCAGCTTCAACGCGCCCATCGGGTTGGCACGCCGCCACTCGAAGGCCTTGCGCCGCTCGGGAGGCAGGGACTCCGGCAGGACGAACAGGCCGTACATCGCGTTGGCCAGGCTCAGGCCCGCGGACACCCAGAAGGGCAGGCGCGGATCCACGCCGCCCAGCACGCCGCCGAGTGCGGGCCCCAGGACGAAGCCCACCCCGAACGCGGCGCCGATCAGTCCGAAGCTGGCGGCGCGCTTCTCCGGCGGCGTCACGTCCGCGATGTAGGCGCTGGCCGTGCTGATGCTCGCCGAGGTGATGCCGGAGATGACCCGGCCCACGAACAGCCAGCCCAGCGTCGGCGCCAACGCCATGAGGATGTAGTCCAGCCCCAGCCCGAAGTTGGACAGGAGGATCACCGGCCGCCGGCCGTAGCGGTCCGAGACGGCCCCGAGCACCGGCGAGAAGAAGAACTGCATCAGCGCCCAGGCCGTGGTGAACAGGCCGAAGATCCCCGCGGCGCGCGCGGTATCCCCGTCCAGCATGGAGACGACGATCTTCGGCAGGACGGGGATGATCATCCCCATGGCCAGGATGTCGAGCAGGACGGTGACGAAGATGAAGGCCAGCGTGGCGCGGCGCGGGCCCGCTAGGACGTTCGGTTCACTCATGGCGGCCAACGTCCTAGCACTTTCCCGGACGAAGGTTGATCCCCTCGTCAGAACGTCTCGGTGGAGCACCGGAGGTACGTGCCCTTGGGCACGCAGGTGGCGTTCTTGACAGCGGCCCAGTTCCCCTGGGGCCAGACGGTCTTGGCCCAATCGGCGATCGTGTTGATCAGCGTGGGATTCACCCCGTAGTGCTTGAACTGCGGCAGCATGAAGTAGATGCGGTTGCCGAGGGTGCCGTCATAGAAGCCGTTGATGGGCTCGGTCGTGGTCGCCCCGCCCCCGTTCCTCCAGTCCGAGACGCTGTACTGGCGCGTCTTGTCCCACCAGGCGGACAGGAAGGCCTCCAGGATGGCCTTGCGCTCGGTGTCGGTGATGTCGGACCAGCCCGGGGTGAGATCGGGCACGACGAAGCGGCTCAGGTCGGCCGCGTTCCTCGGGCTCCAGCCCGCCCCGTACTGCGCATTGGGCTTGAGCGTGTTGTCCGCGGTGTGCATCCCCTTGGCCAGGTAGAGCGCCATCAACCCCTGCACGGGCGTGGGGCCGGCGGGAGTCCGGCTCAGCTCCTTGATGAAGCCGTGCACATAGCCCCAGTCGAGGGGCCGCTGGGAGGTGCGGTCCGCTCCATCCGAATGGTTGCCATTGAAGAGGATCAGCGAGAGGTGGTACCAGCCCATCGAGAAATACGTGAACATGAATGGGCTGTTGTCATGGATGCCCGTGTTGTTCTTCGGAAGCTTGAGCAGATGGGGGGAGGTGTCGAACGTGCTGTTGCCCATCCAGGCCCGGGTGTCCCGCGAGGAGGGGTACAGCAGGCGCGCCTTGTCCTCGAGGCCGAACTCCTGCATGAGCTCCCACGTCTTCACCACGTGCCAGAGGGCGGTGGAGTAGATCTTCCGCGAGTACTCCGGATCCGTGGTGGTGCTGTTGTACCTCGGCGAGAGGAACTCGTAGAGGCGCAGGTTCCACTGGTTGATGGGGTGGGAGAGCACGCCGCGGTAGTTGTTGTAGCCGGCCGCCTTCACCTTCGCGGCCAGCTCGCGCATGGTGGCGAAGGGCGTCGAGGTACCCTCGCCATTGTAGGCCTCGCTGAGCCTGTTATTGACGAAGGCATCGCCCCAGGCGTCCTTCGGGTGGATGCTCGGCAGCCAGTGATTCCAGTCGGGAAGCTGGAAGAAGATGGGCACCTCGCGGGCGCTGAGGTTCTTCGCCGTGGAGAGGGCCTCCTTGGTGATGCCCGCCGGGAAGATGTGCTGCAGCATGGTGCGGTTCTGCTCCACCACCGCGTCCACCCCGGCTCCCGCCGCCCATTGATCGACGGGCTTGGAATCGAGCCCCGGCCCGGGCTGGTAGGGTGGATTCCACGGCCGCCCCGGGTTGGCTACTGGCAGGCTTCGGATGTACGAGGCGACCCGCTGGGCCTCCAGGTCATTCAGGCCATGGAACTTCGAGCGCTCGATGATGGAGGCGTTCGAGTAATTGAAATACTTCAGATCCCTTCCGTCCTGGGCATGGCAGTCCGCGCACCGGGCCCGGATGACTGTGGTGTTCTTGTAGGAACGCACCAGCTGGCGCGTGCGCCAGAGCTTCTCGCCCTCGGCGATGGAGGTGGCATCGGTGAGCGGCGGCCTCCAGTTGGCGGGATTGTCCTGCACGAAGAGGGAGTCCGGCACGACGCGGCTGCCATCGGCCCGGAGGAGGTTGAACTTCAGCACCCGGTAGCCGATGGAGCGCCCGTCCGTGGTGTTGAACCGGAAGGAGATCTGGTTCGAGCCGGCCACGAGCGCCCCGGTGGGCACCTTCAGGAGCAGCTTCAGGGTGGAGAAGGCCCCGCCAATGCCTCCGTAGTTCTTCCCGAGCCCCTCCACCGTCACGGTGGTGTTGTTCAGGGGCAGCCAGGCGCCCGCGTTGAAGCGGACGCTGCCCTTGGTCGCGTAGCTCAGGTTGTGCACCTGCATCCAGAGCCGCAGCGGCAGCAGCGCGTCCTTGGCCGTCACGTCGACCGTCACTGTCTTCGTCACGCCCTCGGCCCCGAGGACCTCGAGGGGCAGGGTGATGGGCGAGGCGAGCTCCTGGGCGGTCTCTGCGGTGGATGGGATTTCCGTCTGCTCGAGCTCCTCGGGGCCCGCGAGGCAACCCGTGAGCACCAGCGTGACTCCCGCGAGGCAGGAGAGAAGGGGGGAATGAGAGTGTTTTGCTTTTGACATGTTTTGAGGCGCAATCATCCACCTTGTGCAATCGCTGGCAAGCAGCAAGCGGGGGAGCGAGTGCCTTGCCGCCAAACCATGCAGCAAGCCATGTATGTCTTCTCAGGTGGGGAGGGCGCCCACTTTGAAGGATGAGATCTCGCGAAGGAGGGAGGGCAGCGGGTAGCATCGCCCGCGATGGCATTCGAACTGGTCCTGTTGTGGCTCGTGACGGCGGTGCCGTGCGAGAAGACGCCGCCGCCCGGCATGGTGTGCATCCAAGGCGGAGAGGCGATCGTGGGTGCGGACGATCGCACCGCGGCCGAGAAGCCCCGGCATCCGGTCTTCGTCGAGACGTTCTACCTCGATGCGAAGGAGGTCACGGCCGGCGACTACAGCCGCTGCGAGCGCGCGGGGGCCTGCCCCAAGCTGCCGCGCCCGGCGTACTACGCGCGTTTCCAGAAGCCCGAGCTGCCGGCCGTCCCCATCACCTGGGAGATGGCGCACCAGTACTGCGTCTTCGCGGGCAAGCGGCTGCCGACGGAGGCCGAGTGGGAGAAGGCCGCGCGGGGGCCCGAGGGGAAGACCTACCCATGGGGCGAGGAGGCGCCGTCGTGCGACAAGGCGAACTACAAGGGCTGCCCGGGGAACACCACGCGGCCGCCCGGGAGCTTCCCGGCGGGCGCCTATGGCGTCTACGACATGGCGGGCAACGGGTACGAGTGGGTGAAGGACTGGTGGACCCCCTGTTACAAGGACTGTGACAAGGCGTGTGGCGAGGCGTGCCTGCGCGCCAACCCCCGTGGGCCGTGTGACGGCGCAACTCCGTGCAAGGGCTACACGCAGCGTGTGCTCAAGGGCGGCTCCTGGTACTGGCCCGAGGAGATGCTGCGCGGTTCCTGGCGGCGGGGCGAGCGTCCCACGAGCGGGCTCCACCGGCTGAGCTTCCGTTGCGCGTCGTCCTCGGCCCAGCTCTCCGCATGGCCGCCCCGGTTCCTCACCAATCCCCCGGCGCGGCCGGCGGATCCCACGCCTCCGAGCGAGGAGGAGCGGGCCAAGGCGCTCGCGGTCGTCGAGGACACGGACGTCTTCGAGATTCCCCTGTGTGGCCGCCCGGGCAGGGCGCGCGTCGATTGCCGCGACCCGATGAGCTACATCAAGTCGAACGAGGCACTCCAATACCTCTTCGGGGATGCCATCAAGAACGTCGGGGGCGGCTACGTCGGGCTCGGAGCGGATCAGGGCTACTCGTACATCGCGCATGCCCGGAGCCAGTGGGCGTGGCTCTTCGACTATGACCCGACGGTGGTGCGGCTCCACCACGTGCTGAGGGCCGTGGTGAAGCGGGCGCCGACGCGCGAGGACTTCGTCGCGGCCTTCTCCGACAAGCGCGTGAAGGCGACGCGTGCCGCCATCGAGGAGGAGTGGGCCTCGCTGCCGAAGGAGGAGCGTGCCGCCATCACCGGGGTGTTCGAGCGCGCACGGCGGCAGCTCTGGGGTAACTACACGCGCCAGTTGAAGCCCGCGCGCTGGGCGGGGGGCTTCGGCTGGCTCCAGACGGACGAGAACTACCGCTACGTGCGTCTGATGTTCGAGCAGGGACGCATCATCACCCTCAAGGGCAACATGCTCACGGACAAGGCGCTGCCGTCCATTGCCCGCGCCGCTCGCGCCGTGGGGGTGCCCATCCGCGTCTACTACCCGTCCAACGCCGAGGAGCAGTGGAAGCAACTGCCTCCCCAGTACCGGGAGAACGTGCGCCAGCTTCCGTTCGACGAGCGCAGCGTGATCCTCCGGACGCTGATCACCCACAAGTTCCACAAGTCCGAATCCTACTGGCACTACATCATCCACGGAGGGCTGCATGCGCAGGCGCACCTGGCCCTTCCGGGGTACGCGAACGTCTGGAGCTTCATGGAAGACCGCCAGCAGGTGGGGGCGTTCGCGAAGAGGCCGGCTGAAGGCGCGGAGGGAGTGCCCAAGCGCGAGCGCTACCTCGACTTCCTGAGCTACATCGGCATGCCCTCGGCGGCGCCCTCGACGGTCGCGGAGTCCAGACCGTGAGGCTCGGGGGGGCACTCGCCCTCGCCGTCCTGCTCGCCGCGGGCCTCGCGCGAGGTGAGGGCTACCCCATCCCTCGGGGTGAGCACCCGGTCGCGTGGAAGCCAGCGCACACCCTCGGAGAGTGGAAGGCCGAGGGGGACGCGCTCGCCCTCACCACGCCGAAAGCGCTCCGCAACTTCTTCCTCCTGGAGGAAGAGGCCGCGGCTCCGCCGCCCTTCGTGCGCGCGAGGATCCAGAACCCGGCCCGCGCCGATCTGGCGATCCTCTTCCGAGCGAAGGTGCGCGCGACCGAGCCCCTGTTCGCGCTCACCGGTTATGGCCTCTACCTGGATGCGCGCCGGGAGACGGTGGGGTTCGTGCGGTATGACGGGACGCGCTCCGATGACAGCGGCGTGCGCGCGAAGGTGCCCGGACTGGCGAAGGTGGCGGAGCTCGAGCTCGTGCTCTTCCTCGCCGGGCCCGCCTTCGCCGTCCACGTGTACGACGCACGGACCAAGGCGGAGCTGGCGAGCCTCGTCTGGTCCGACGCGGCGTTCGCCGGAGGCTCGCTCGGCGTGTACGCGCACAAGACCCAGCCCGCGGACGTGCGGGTGTCCCTCTTCGTGCCGGATTCTCCGCCGCAGGAGGCCTCGGCACGCGATGGCCTCACGCTCGAGTGGCTCGTGCGCGTCGAGCGGGGCCTCCAGTTCGCTCCGGAGCTGCGCCGTCACCTTCGCCGCGCCACGCGCGAGGCGGACGCGGACGTGTACATCGCCAGTGAGCTCGGCGTGCACCTGCTGCGCGCGAACTCGATCAGTGTGCTCGACCTGCATCCCGGGGTGCCGTACCGCTTCCTGGACTCCACCTTCGAGGAGCGCCTGGGGCGGGCACGCAAGGCCCCCGAGCGCGAGGCCTTCGTCGAGGGCATCAAGGATCCCGAGCTCATCGAGCGCGCGATGCGGGCCCTGGCCGCTCGCGCTCCGGAGCGTACGCGCGTCATCGAGATCGGCCGCACGCCCGAGGATCGGCCCATCCTCGCGCTGATGATTGGCGAGGCGCTGGATGACCACTCCCGCCCGGCGATGTTGCTGTGCGGTGGCACCCACGCCAACGAGGTGGTGACTCCCGAGCTCCCGCTCGATGCGGCGCGCTGGCTGCTGGAGAACGCGGACGACAAGCGGGTCGCACGCTGGTTGCGCACGTTCCATGTCGTCATCGTTCCACTCGTCAATCCGGACGGAAGCCATGGGTACTGGCACGTCTCCTCCGAGCGGGGGCGCACGAACCGGCGCAAGGACGAGCAGGCGGTGGAGTTGGGGCTGTACGAGTACGGCGTCGATCTCAACCGCAACTATCCCTTCCAGTGGGGGAGCGTCGAGGACCGGTACACCAGCGCGGATCCGCGCTCACCGTTCTTCCGGGGGCCGGCGGCGGGCTCGGAGCCCGAGGTGCGGGCGATGATGAAGCTGGGCGAGGCGTGGCGCTTCGTCGCGATGGTGTCGTACCACGCGGCTGCGACGCGGCTGCTCGTACCGTACACGGTGGAGGGGGCTCGCGAGCCCAAGCCGTCGACGGCGTGGGCGGTGGCGCCCGCGATGATCGACGCGGTGGCGCCGGTGCCGGGG
>DASQMW010000204.1:0-19737 GCA_035645295.1 Archangium sp. | reverse complement strand
CGTCTTCCTCGTCTACCAGCAGATAGAGGGCAATCTCATCCAACCACTCGTCCAGCGCCACTCCATCCGGATGAATCCGCTGCTCATCTCGGTGGTGCTGCTCATGGGCGCCGCCCTGATGGGGCTGATCGGCGCGATGATCGCCCTGCCGTTGGCGGCGGCGCTCCAGGAACTCCTGCGCGAGGTGCAGGAGGAGCAGCGCGAGCGGTGGGGCGGCGAGCGCGAGGACGGCGCCCCCCACCCCGAGGCCGCCCCCATGCCACGGGAGCCCGAGCCGCGGGACCAGAGCCCGCACGGCCCGGTGGGCCCCGCCCCTCATTAGAAGCTACCCGGCGGAACCGCTGGTGATCTTCCGGGAGCGCTCCTGGAAGTCCGTCCAGGCCTGCTCGAACCGCTCCTGGGCCTGGGTCCAGCCGTCGTCGTCGGACTGCTTCAGCTGGGACAGCGACTGCCGGACGGTGTCCAGCGCGCCGCGGATGACGGTGAGCTCCTCCTCGGTGAGCCCCAGCTCCTCGGCCGAGGTCCGCAGGAACACGGCCTCCATCTGGCCGATCTGGGCGTCGATCTGCGCGAGCCCGGCCTCGTGCTTGTGGAACGAGTCCCTCTTCTGCGCGTGCAGCTCCTCATTCGTCATGGCGGTGCCTCCTCCAGCGGGAATATGCATTTGCTGCTTGCTTGTATGCAGGGGAGCGAATATTCATGCACCTCCATGCATAAGACGGCGATCGGCATCATTGGCGCGTCCGGGTACTCCGGCGTCGAGGCGACCCACATCCTGTCGGCCCACGAAAAGGTGGACCTGCGGCTGGTGACCAGCGACAGGTGGCAGGGCGAGGCCGTGAGCCGCCGTCTGGGTATCATGGGAGCAGCCGGTCAACTGCGGTACGCGCCGCAGGACAAGAGCGCCGAGCTGGCCCGGGAGTGCGAGGTGGTGCTGCTCGCCACGCCGGCCGAGACGTCGCTGCACCTGGCGCCCGGGCTGCTCGCCGCGGGCGTGCGGGTGATCGATCTGTCGGGCTCCTTCCGCCTGAGGGACCTCGCCACCTATCCGGCCTTCTACAACTTCACCCACTCGGCGCCCGCCCTGCTGGAGCAGGCCGCCTATGGCCTGCCGGAGCTCTTCCGCGAGCGCATTCCCAGCGCGAAGCTCGTGGCCAACCCGGGCTGCTACGCCACCGCCTGCGCGCTGTCCGTGGCGCCGCTGCTGCGGGCCGGGCTGCTCGACGAGGGCTCCCTCATCTTCGACGCCGCCTCGGGCACCACGGGCGCGGGCCGCAAGGGCTCCGAGGACCTGAGTTTCAGCGAGGTGGACGAGGACTTCCGCGCCTACCGCGTGCTGCGCCACCAGCACACGCCGGAGATCGCCCAGACGCTCGCGGGCGTGGCGGGCCGCACCGTGCCCCTCACCTTCACGGCGCACCTGTTGCCGCTCAAGCGGGGCATCCTCGTCACCGCCTACGGGCGCCTGCGTCCGGGCGCCACCGCCGCCGAGGCCCGCGCCGCCCTGGAGCAGGCCTATGCGCCCTGCCCCTTCGTGACGGTGGAGTCCTCGCCGGACGCGGTGAGCCTCAAGGGCGTGGTGGGCACCAACCGCTGCGCGGTGGCCGTCGCCGCCGACACCACCGGCTACGACCCGGGCCGCGTGGTGGTGACGGCCGCCATCGACAACCTGGTGAAGGGGGCGGCCGGTCAGGCCGTCCAGAACCTCAATCTCATGATGGGGTGGGAGGAGACGCTCGGCCTCTCCACCCTGCGGGGGTTCAATCCGTGAAGGTACCGCTCGGCTTCTCCTTCTCCGGCATTCACGCCGGCCTCAAGCCCCAGCGCAAGGACGTGGCGCTCGTCTACAGCGACACGCCCTGTTCGGCCGCGGGCTGCTTCACGGCCAACAAGGCCCGGGCCGCCCCGGTCCAGGACGCCGAGCCCCGCCTGCCCGCCTCGGGCATCCAGGCCGTGCTCGTCAACTCGGGCAACGCCAACGCCCTCACCGGCCCCGCCGGACAGCAGGCCGTGCGCACCCTGCGCGACGAGCTGGGCCGCACCCTCTCCGTGCCCGCGTCCGCCGTGCTCACCGCCTCCACGGGCGTCATCGGCCATCCCCTGCCCGTGGCCAAGGTGGTGACGGTGCTCGGCGGGCTCAAGGACTCCCTGCGCTCCGAGCCCGACGCCGCCGCCGAGGCCATCATGACCACCGACACGCGCGCCAAGCAGGCGTGGCGCTCGGTGCGCATCGGCGGCCGGGACGTGATTGTCTCCGCCATCTTCAAGGGCTCGGGGATGATGCACCCGTCGCTGGCCACGGTGATCGCCGTCATCACCACCGACTGCGCCATCCAGCCCGGCGTGCTCGCGGCCGCCCTGCGCGAGGCGGTGTCCGGCACCTTCAACAGCCTCACGGTGGACGGGGACATGAGCCCCAACGACACCGTCTACGCCCTGGCCAACGGCCGGGCCGGCAACCCGTCCATCTCGGACCCGGGGCCGGAGCTGACGATCTTCACCGCCACGCTCTCGGACCTGTGCCTGGAGATGGCGCGGGAGATCGCCTCGGATGGCGAGGGCGCCACCAAGCTGCTGCAGGTGGAGGTGACGGGCGCGCCGAACGCCGCCATCGCGCAGGATCTGGCGCGGGCCGTGGCCGGCTCCACGTTGGTGAAGGCCGCCGTCTTCGGGGCGGATCCCAACTGGGGCCGCGTGCTCGCCACCGTGGGCGCGCGCGCCGGTACCCAGGGCTATGCCGTGGACCCCTACTCGGCCCGCGTCCGCATCCAAGGCATCTCCGTCTACGAGGGCGAGCCCAAGCCGTATGACCCGGCGCACCTCAAGACGCGCATGCGCGAGCCCGAGGTCCATATCGAGGTGTGCCTCACGGGCGGCGAGGGCTCGTCCGTGGCGTGGGGGTGCGATCTCTCGTACGACTACGTGAAGATCAACGCGGACTACACCTCGCTCATCGTCCCAAGGGCGGACGGCGGCATGGGCAAGGACGACCGGCTGGCCAACTACAGCCCCGCCTTCAAGACGACGCTGCTCGTCGAGGCGCTCTCGTACATCTCCCGCTTCCGCGGCAAGCGCTGCGTCATCCGCTACGGCGGCGCGGCCATGGTGAAGGAGTCCCTCAAGCAGTCCTTCTGCCGCGACATCGAGCTGCTGCGCTCGGCGGGCCTGCAGCCCATCATCGTGCACGGCGGTGGGCCGGAGCTCACCCGCACGCTGGACAAGCTCGGCCTGCGCCAGGACGGCGCACTCATCACCGACGCCTCGGGCCTCAAGGTGGTGGAGATGGTGCTCTCCGGCTCCGTCAATTCGGAGCTCGTCACCCTCCTCAACAACCTGGGGGACCGGGCGGTGGGCCTGTCTGGCAAGGACGGCGCGCTGCTGCGGGCCCGGCGGATTCCCATGGAGGACGGCCGCTCCAAGGAGCACGTGGGCGAGGTGACGCGCGTCAACCACGAGTTCCTGGAGATGCTGCTGGGCCAGGGCTACGTGCCCATCATCTCCCCGGTGGGACTGGGCGAGGACGGGCAGACGTACGACCTGGGCTCGGACGCGGTGGCCGCCGAAATCGCCAGCGCCCTCAAGGCCCACAAGCTCATCTACCTGCATGACGCGCCGGGCATCCTCCGGGGCGAGGAGCTCTTCAACGAGCTCACGGTCTCGGAGCTGGAGGCGCACCTCGCGGCGGGCGCGTTCACCGGCAGCATGCAGACGCGCGCGAGAATGGCGCTGAAGGCCCTGGGCGGCGGCTTCGTGGAGCGCGTGCACGTCATCGACGGGCGCGTCCCCCACAGCCTCATCGCCGAGCTCTTCACCGACAAGGGCGTCGGAACGCTCGTCACCCGCTGAGGCGCGGCCATGAGGACCTTGAACGTGAGTCCGCTTCGGAACAACGGAGACAAGGCGGCGCGGCAGGAAGCCATCCGCCGCATCATCCGCACGCATGCGGTGTCCACCCAGGACGAGCTGGGGCAACTCCTGGCTGGCGAGGGCTTCGACGTCACCCAGGCCACGCTGTCCAGGGACCTGGCCCAGCTCGGTGCCATGCGTGTGTCGCGGCCCCAGGGCGGCACGGTGTACGGGCTGGAGGAGGCCCCTCCGCCCTCGGGCGAGGACCGGCTGCGCGAGCTCGCGGAGATGGTCCTTTCCATGGAGGACAACGAGATGTTGGTGGTGGTCCGCACCCGCCCGGGCTCCGCGCCCGCGGTGGCGTCCGCCATCGATCAGTCCCGGCTTCCCGAGTGCCTGGGGACCATCGCCGGAGATGACACCATCTTCGCCGCCCCGGCCCGAGGGAAGTCGACCCGAACACTGACCCGGAAGTTGAAGTCCCTCTTTGGAAAGGAAGAAACCCCGTGACGATTGCCAAGACGGCCGCCTCCGGCGGGCCCGGCCTCCACCCGGAGGTGCTGGCCTTCACCAGCTCGCTGGCGCTCGACAAGGCGCTGCTCAGCGAGGACCTGGTGGGCAGCCTCGCCCACCTCACCATGCTGTCGCGCACCCGTCTCATCCCCTCGGAGGACGCGCGCGCCATCCGTGAGCAGCTCGTGGCCATCTGGAAGGGCGCCCAGGCCGGCACGCTCGTCCTGGCGGAGGAGGAGGACGTGCACATGGCCGTGGAGGCGGAGATCACCCGCGTCCTCGGGGAGCGCGCGGGCCTCCTGCACACCGCGCGCTCGCGCAACGACCAGGTGGCGTTGGACCTGCGCCTGCACGTGCGCGAGCAGGTGGCCGGGGCGCTCGGCGTGCTGGCGAAGCTGCTGGACGGCCTGGCCACCCGGGCCGAGGCGGAGCGCGAGACGCTGCTGCCCTCGTACACGCACCGGCAGCGGGCGCAGCCCATCTCGCTGGCGTACCTGCTGTGCGGGTACGGGGCCATGTTCATCCGGGACGTGGAGGCGCTCGGCTTCGTGCTGGAGCAGGTGGCCGCGCTGCCGCTCGGCGTGGGGGCCATTGGCGGCACCTCGCTGCCCATCGACCGGGAGGTGACGCGCGAGCTGCTGCGCTTCCCCCGCCTGACGATGAACGGGCTGGACACGGTGGGCGATCGCGACTTCGCCATGGACTTCGCGTACACGGCCATGCGCTCGCTGCTGCACGCGAGCCGGGTGGCCACGGACTTCTACGACTTCGCCTCGCCCGAGTTCGGCTTCGTGAAGCTGGACGGGGAGATCGCCTGCGGCTCGAGCATGATGCCGCAGAAGCGCAACCCGGACGTCTTCGAGCTGATCCGCGGCAAGTCCGGGCGGGCGGTGGGCAACCTCAACACCCTGGCGGTGCTGGTGAAGGGGCTGCCGGGCGGCTACAGCCGGGACCTGCAGGAGGACCGGCAGGTGCTGCTGGAGACGGGGCCGCTGCTGACGAGCGTGCTGTCCATGCTGAACCTGGCGCTGGGCAAGGTGTACTTCGACAAGGAGCGGTGCTTCGCGGCGGTGGAGTCGGACTACATGCAGGCCACGGACGTGGCCGAGGCGCTGGCGATGAAGGGGATTCCCTTCCGCACGGCGTACAAGGCGGTGGGGGCGCTGGTGAGGGCGTGCCAGGAGCGTGGCTTGCCGCTGGCCAAGGTGACGCTGGAACTGGCACAGTCGGTGGATCCGCGCTTCGACGCCGAGGTGCTCAAGAGCGCGGATCCGCGGCGCGCGGTGGAGCGCAAGGCCAACGCCGGAGGCACCGGTCCGGCGTCGGTGGAGAAGCAGATTGCGGAGCTGAAGTCCCACGCGGCTCGGGCGCGGGCGATGGCGGATGCCGTCCCCCGGCTCGCGGCCCTCTTCGATTCCTTGCAGGAGGCAGCACTGTGAAGCGCGATTTCCTCACCCTGGCTGACCGCACCGAGGCCGAGTACCAGGCCCTCTTCAAGCGGACGCACGCGCTCAAGGCGAGCCGCAAGTGCAAGGAAGTGGTGACGACGCTGGCCGGGCGGCACCTGGTGCTGGTGTTCGAGAAGTCCTCGACGCGCACGCACCTGTCGTTCGAGGCGGCGATGTACCAGCTGGGCGGCACGGTGACGACGATCACCGCGGGCAGCAGCCAGATCGCGCGCGGCGAGACGATCGAGGACACGGCGCGGGTCATCTCCGGCTACGCGGACTGCATCATGTTCCGCACCTTCGGGGACGACAGGCTGACGGCGTTCGCGAAGGCCGCGCAGGTGCCGGTGATCAACGGCCTGTCCGAGGGCGGGCACCCGGTGCAGGTGTTGGCGGACCTGTTCACGGTGGAGGAGCGGCTGGGGAGCGTGAAGGGCAGGACGATTGCCTTCGTGGGCGACTGCGCGAGCAACATGGGCCGCTCGTTCGTGGAGGCGACGCGCTTCTTCGGATTCAACCTGCGGCTGGGGTGTCCGGAGGGTTACCGGCCGTTGGCGGAGCTGCTGGCGCAGGCGGGAGCGCGGGTGCACGTGACGGCGGACGCCACCGAGGCGGTGCGTGGGGCGGACGTGGTGGTGACGGACGTGTGGACGAGCATGGGCCAGGAGGCCGAGTCGGCCAGGCGCAAGAAGGAGCTGCACGACTACCAGCTCAACGAGGCGCTGCTGGCGAAGGCGAACCCGGGAGCCATCGTGCTGCACTGCCTGCCGGCGCACCGGGGCGAGGAGATCACCGACGGCGTCATCGACGGGACGCAGTCGGCGGTGTGGGACGAGGCGGAGAACCGGATGCACGTCCAGAAGGCCCTGCTGGAGCAACTCATCCTGGGCTGATGCTCACCCTCTCCCCCCGGGAGAGGGCTGGGGTGAGGGTATCTCGGACCTCGAGTTCCCCACTGTTCCCGGGCGGGCGTCACGATGCGGGCTGGCAAGGCAGTTCCAGCGTGAACGTGGCGCCTCGCCCCGGCCCATCGCTGTGGGCCGTCAGCGAGCCGCCCATCTCCTGGGCCGCCAGGGCACACGAGTGCAGGCCGAAGCCGTGCCCCTCCGTGCGTGTGGTGAAGCCATACCGGAAGATGCGCGTGAGCAGCTCCGGCGCGATGCCAACGCCGTTGTCGTTCACCTCGATGCGGATGCGCTCGGGGGCCGCCAGGTCCACCTTCAGGATCAGGCGCCGATCTTCCACGGACGCGGCATCCAGCGCGTACTTGGCATTGCTGATCAGGTTGACCAGGATCATCAGCAGCTTGTGCTTGTCGGCCAGGACCGGTGGCAGCGGAGCCAGCTGCCGCTCCACCTTCACGTGATGGCGGCCCAGCCCGGCCGCGTTGATGCGTAGGGCGTCCTCCACCAGCTCGCTCAGCCGGAGCGGCTCCTGCAACCGGGGCAGCCGGGCGTAGTTCTGCTGCATCTTGACGATGTCGCCGATGTGCTCGGTGTACCGGCCGACATCATCGAGCAGGGAGAGGATGCCCTGGCGCTCCTTCATCAGGTTCTCCCCGAACTTGCGCAAGAAGGGCCGCACGTGCCGCCCTTGCTCGTCCTGGCTGAGGAAGCGCGCCAGGTCGGCCTGGTGCGTATCGAGCATGTCCGCCAGCCGGTTCAGGTTCTCCAGCCGCAGCCCGCTCATCCGCTCCCTGGCCACCTGCGCCGAGGTGTAGACGCTGGTGAGCACGTTGCCAACGTTGTGCAGCACGTTGGTGGCGACCTCCGCCATGCCCGCCTGCCGTGCCGTCTGGATGAGCTGCTGGTGGGCTTCCTTGAGCTCCCGGCCGCGCTGCTCCAGCCCCTCGTTGGCCCGCCGCAGCTCCTCCTCGCGCCGCTGGACTTCCCCGGCCATGTGCTGGAAGGCGCTCGCCATCTGCCCCAGCTCGTCATGGCGCGAGATGTCCAGCTCGACGGTGAAGTCCCCGGCGGCCACCCGGCGGCTGGCCTCGGCGAGACCCAGCAGCGGACGGGTGAGCGTCTCGATTACCCAATAAAGCACGCCCAGCCCCACGAGCAGCGACAGCACGCCGAGCACGAGGATGGAGCGTGCCGCCCGGAAGGCAGGCTGGGACACCACGCTCTTGGGCAGCACCGTGATGAAGTGCCAGCCGGGCCCCTCTAACCGCGCCGTGGCGATGTACTGGCCGTGCTCCGGCAGCTCCCGCACGAGCGTACCCGGCGGGCCTTTCCCCACCTGCTCGAGAATGTCCCGCAGCAGGGCGTCCTCCTGCCAGGCCTGCCCCATCTTCATGCTGGGATGGACGATGAGCTGCCCATCGTCCCGGACGAGCATGTTGTACGCGCCCGGCAGGTACTCGTTGAGGGTCCGCGCGATCAGCTCCTGGAGGATGACATCATGGCCGATCGTCGCGACATGGCGGCCCTCGCTGTCCACCGGGGTGGAGACCGTGGTCATCGAGGTGCCGCTGATCGGCTCCCGGTAGATGCCGGACCAGACGGTCCGCCGCCGCGGGTTGTTTTCGAGGAGCGTGAGGGGAAAGAACTCCTGGGTGAGGACCGAGTCGGTGGGCCCGGCGTCCTGGCAATAGCTGGCGCGCTCGGGCCAATAGGACAGATGCGCCCCTTCCGGCAGGGTGATGAAGGTATCCGTGAAGCGGGTATGGAAGGCGGGTCCGTACTGGCTGAGCACGTCATGCGCGGCCAGGATCCGGCGGCGGAGCCCGTCATCGAGGAGCACGCCCAGGGGCACGAAGAGGCACGGCATGCTCGCGCCATTGAAGTGCTCGAGGCGGTTGCGGACGGTCCCGTCCGGCAGCCGCACGAACAAGCTGTCGAAACGGGCGCTGGGGTCTTCCTGGCGCGAGGCCAGGAGCCTCTTCTCCAAGGCCGTCTTGAGGACGGCGTGATTGTCCTCCGCCAGCAGGAAGAGGGTCTGCTCCCGATGGCTGCGCTCGGAGACATACCGCGCGAGCTGCACGAGGCTCTGGCCGCGCATGGTATTCAGCATGTGGAAATAGCCGAAGATCGTGGCCAGGACGATGACCACCGCGGCGCACGAGCCCAGCTTGAGCAGCGTCGCGCGGGCGAGGGAGGAGCGAGGAAGGCAGGAGTGCGGCATGGCGGAGGAGTCTCATCATGGCCCGAGGCCGCGCGGCATGCGCTCCAGCCCTATATTCCAGGGCGCACCCTGGCCTCCAGGCGGGCGAGCGGATGCCCAGGCCCACCGCCGGTCCACGCGTTGCCCGCTGCCCTCCCCCACCCCAGTCTTGGGAGATGACAGCGCTCTCACGCCGCACGGTGCTCCGCGCCTGCGCGTCGGCCCTGCTGGCGAGCGGGCTCCTGGGCGCGGGACGGAGACAACGGATGCTCACGGTATTCACCTTCGGCGACTCGGTTCTCGACTGTGGCCACTACAACCGGTACGGCGTCTCGCCCGGCGAGCTGCTGGTGCGTAACCGGGACGATCTCTTCCCGGAGTTCCGAGGCCAGGACCTGAGCGCCTTCGGGGGCGGGCGGCTCGAACAGCTCGCACAGGATGGGGGGACGGTGAACTCCCTTCCGCGGCAGCTGCGTGGGGTGCGCGACCCCGGCAACGCGGTGGCACTCGTCTCCGTGGGCGGGAACGATCTCCTCCAGGGCCTGCTCATGGACACGGGCCCGGGCTTCGAGGAGTTCCGGCGCAAGCTCTCCGCCTTCCTCACGGCGTTGCCCATCCACCCGGTGTTCATCGCGAACGTGTACGACCCCACGATGGGGGACGATCGCCACAACTTCACCGGTGTGCCGGTGGAGCGGGCCCGCGGGAACCACCGGCGGATCAACGACCTCATCAGCCGGCTCGCCTCGGAGCATGGCACCCTCATCGACCTGCATGGGCACTTCCTCCGGGGCGAGGCCTCCTGGTTCACCTCCACCATCGAGCCCAGCCTGCGCGGCGCCTCCGAGGTGCGGCGCTGCTACTGGAGGGAGCTGGTGAAGCTCCTTCCCGCCGGCGCCGAAGCGGCGCCCTGACGCTTCACTTGTTGCCATGGAACCGGACTCCGAGGAGAGTCACCGGTCATGAGAACCCTGGTGGGATTGGGCTACTCCGGTTGGACCGAGAAGGCACGCTGGGCGCTGGATCACCATCGCCTGCCGTACCAGTACCGCGAACACATTCCGCTCGTGGGCGAGCTGCGCCTGCGTCTCCATGCACCTCGCGGTCAACGTGGCACCGTCCCGCTCCTGTTGGAGGACTCGGGCGCCACGATGGGCTCCTACGCGATCGCGCAGCGGGCCGAGCGCGAGGGCAAGGGCGCTCCCCTCTTCCCCGCGGCTTCGCTTCCGGAGATCGAGCAATGGGAGCAGCTCAGTGACGCAATCCTCCGCGTGGGGCGCGCGTACATGGTGCAGCGGCTCATGCAGTTCCCCGAAGCCCAGGCCGAAAGCCTGCCCCCGTTCATCCCCGGGTTCGCGCGGGGCCGGCTGACGCCCATGGCGCGGATGGCGGCGAACTTCCTGGCCACCAAGCACGCGGCGGCGCCGGAGCCGGAGGCGGCCCTGCTCGCCACGGTCGTGCCCGGTCTCGAGCGGCTGCGTGCGGCGCTCCAGGGAGGGCGATTCCTCATCGGCACGTTCTCGTACGCGGACATCGCCATGGCGCTGACCCTCCAGTCCATCCAGCCCGTGGACGAGCTCTTCATCCCGCTGGGGCCGGGCCGCAGGAAGGCCTGGACCCACCCGGCCCTCGCCGAGCGGTTCGCGGACCTCATCCGCTGGAGGGACCAGCTCTACACCGAACGCCGCCCCGCTCCGGTAGACCCCAAAGCGAAGCCATGAGTGCGGATGCGTTGTTCCTCGGCCTCCTGCTGGTCAGCGTGTTGGCCGTGTCCGTCCTCTTCGCGCTGCGGGGGTGGCGGCAGCGCCAGGCCCGGCGTGCGTGGCTCGAGCTGACGCCCAGGCTGGAGCTCGCCCTCACGGAGGAAGGGGATCAGCGGTTGTTGTCCGGGCGCCACCAGGGCCACTCCGTGGAGGTGCTACTGAACGCCGGCTGTTGGCCAGACGGCATGCTCAAGGTGGAGTTGTAAACGGACGTGCGGGCGAGGCTTCCGCCAGGACTTTCCAGCAATACATCAATTGCTTGAAGATGAAGGTGTCCGGGGGGATTGCCATGCCAGAAATCAGCGTGTCGGGTGAGGCCGTCTCGGGGCGTTCTCAGAGCCCGGGTCTGGCCCTGGTGACAGGGGATGCGGTCCCACCGCTCGGGCTGCCCTACCGGGAGCTCTTCCTGCACCTCGCCGAGCATTCGCCGGATGCGGTCTTCACCAAGGATCTCCAGGGCCGCTACACCTTCATCAACAGCGTCGGGGCGCGTTACCTCGGTCACTCCGTGGAAGAGGTGCTCGGCCACAAGGACGACGAACTGGTGTCCCCGGGGGAAGCGGAGGCCACCATGGAGTTCGACCGGCAGGTCCTGCTCTCCGGACGGGTGCTGCATTCCGAGATGAGCGAGCGGATGGCGGGGGCGCAGCGCGAGTGGTTTTCCACCAAGGGCGTCCTCCGGGGTGAGGATGGTCAGTTGATGGGGCTGTTTGGCATTGCCCGGGATCTGTCCTCCCAGCTGCTCGGCGATGAGGCCCGGCGCCGCAACGAGGCCCTCTTCCGGTTGGCGGTCAGCGGCAGCTTCGACGCCTTCTTCATCCTCCGGGGCGAGGCCGAGGGAATGCGCGTCCTGCACCTCAACACCCATGCCGAGACCCTGCTGGGCTGCCGCGCGCGCGAGGCCGAGGGGCATTTCCTCTCCGAGTTCCCGCATGCGGCCTTCATCGCGCCGCCCTCGGCGTGCGAGGAGTTCTGGCGGACGGGCAAGCCCCAGACCGAGGAAGTGCTCCAGGAGATGCCCGGGAGCGGGCGCCGCTGGTTCCGCCGCGAGTTGAGGGCCGTGGGCGACTGCCTGGCCGTCACGGTCCGGGACATCACCGAGCAGCGCGAGAGCGAGACACGCCTGCGGCTCAACGAGCGGCTGGCCTCCATCGGGATGCTCGCCGCGGGCGTGGCCCATGAGATCAACAACCCGCTGGCGTTCGTCTCCAGCAATCTCAGCTTCATCCAGACCGAGCTGCGCGAGCTGGAGCAGCCGGAGGACGTCCAGAACGAGCTGCTGGAGGCGGTCGCCGAGGCCCGTGAGGGGGTCGAGCGCATGCGCCTCATCGTCCAAAGCCTCCAGTCGCTCTCGCGCGGAGATCCGGTCTCCTCCCACCCGGTGGATCTCCACGAGGTGCTGGAGACCTCGCTCCATCTGGTCCGGAGCAAGGTGTGCAGCCGGGCGAGGCTCGTGCGCGACTACGGCGAGCTGCCCCAGGTACAGGGCAATGCCGTGCAGCTCGCCCAGGTCTTCGTCAACCTGCTGGTCAACGCCGCGCAGGCCATGCCCCAGACGGGTGGGGAGATCCGGTTGACGACCCGCGTCCAGGACGGCTCGGCGGTGGTGGAGGTGCGTGACACCGGCTGTGGCATCTCCCCCGAGAACCTCGAGCGCATCTTCGAGCCCTTCTTCACCACCAAGCCCGCGGGGGAAGGCACTGGCCTGGGACTGGCCATCAGCCACGAGATCATTCGCGCGCTCGGAGGGGAGCTGTCCGTGGAGAGCACCGTGGGCGTGGGGACCACCTTCCGAATCCTCCTGCCCACCGTGGCCGATCACTTCACGGAAACCCCTGGCTCCACAGGCGGCGGCCAGTCCTTGTTGTCCTAGAGGGGGCTTTCAGCGCGCATGCCGCGCGAAGAAGCCCCACATGAGGCGGGTGGCATCGGGGCCGGAGGGGTCGGCGAACAAGTAGCTGTCATCGCCACCGGGCCAGGCGTGATCCATGCCCTGGATCTCATACTTCTGGACCAGCAGCCGGCCCCCGTATTCGTAATCCTTGACGATGTAGCCGCGGCCACCTGGCACGCTGTCATACCAGACATCCGTGGGGGCATAGGGCACGCTGCCGTTGTCGAGACCATCATCGCCGTAATCGTTGGTCTGCAGGAACTGCTGCACCGCCTGCTCGCCATTGAGCGGGTTGACGACACCATCCTCGGTGCCGTGGATGACGAGCACCGGCACCGGCCAGCGCCGCTGGCCCGAGCACAGCCAAGCGTCACGGCCGCGGGCGTCGGGGTCGTAGATGCTGCCGAACTCCATGGCATAGGCGCTGCCAGAGGCGGTGGTCGCCGCCTTGTACATCGCTCCCGCCCCCACCATGCCGGCGGCGAACACATCCGAGTAGCAGGCGAGCAGGATGCTCGTCATCGCCGCGCCGGAGGAAACTCCCCCGACATAGACACGGTGGCCGTCCACCCAATAGCGATTCTTCACCCAGTCCACCATGCCCACGATGATGGAGGGCTCGCCCATGCCGCGCTCCTGGTTGCTGGCGAGCATGAAGTTCCAGCATTGAGAGCCATTGGCGGTCGTCGACTGGTTGGGATAGAGGACCAGGAACTTCTCGGCGTCCGCCTTCTGATTCAGGCGCGTGAGGCCGGCGAACTGGTCGGGATTCTGGAGACAGCCATGAAGCCCGACCACCAGGGGGAGCCGCTGGCCCGGCACATATCCATCCGGGACCCAGAGCTGGAAGCCGCGAGTGCCCCAGCCATTCGTATAGCTGCCATGGACCCACGAGCCGGCGTGGGCCGGGGCTCCAGACAATGTGAACAGCACGAGCAGCAACGCACCCATGCGCCCGAAGGCGCCGTCACTCCGCTTCATGGTCCTCTCCTTGTTCCCTGCTTCGCTGTGGGACATCATCATCTCCCCGCCCGGAATCCGAGACCCGACCATGCCCATGATCCAGTTTGATGGCCTCTCCCTCCATTACGAAGAGTCCGGTGTGGGCACGCCCGTGCTGCTCCTGCACGGACTTGGCTCCTCGGGACGGGACTGGGAGCTCGTCGTGCCGGGGCTCACGGCGCACCACCGCGTCCTCGTTCCCGACGTCCGAGGCCATGGACGCAGCGACAAGCCCGCGGGGCCCTATGGGGTGCCGCTCTTCGCCCGGGACATCGCCGCCTTGTGCGACCGGCTCGGAGTCGCCAGCGTGCATGTCGTCGGGCTCTCGATGGGAGGGATGATCGGCTTCCAGCTCGCGGTGGACAGGCCGGAGCTCGTGCGCAGCCTGACCATCGTCAACAGCGGGCCCGACATGGTTCCGCGCACGATGCGCATGAGGCTCGCGTTGGCGGCGCGGGTGCTGATGCTGAAGTACCTCGGACCGAAGCGCCTGGCCCGGGTGCTCGCGCCGAAGCTCTTCCCCAAGCCGGAGCAGGCGGAGCTACGGCGAAGGGTCGAGGAGGGGATCGGCTCCAATGACCCGGACGTGTACCTGCGCGCGACCCAAGGGCTCATCGGCTGGAGCGTGCTGGATCGGATCAAGGAGGTCTCCTGCCCTGTCCTGGTCCTCGCCTCCGATCGCGATTACACGCCGCTGTCCGCCAAGAAGGCGTATGTCGACCTCCTCGGGAACGCCCGCCTCCAGGTGGTGACGGACTCCGGCCATGCCGCGCCGATGGATCAGCCCGTGCAGATCGTCGAGGCGGTGAAGGGCTTCCTCCTCAAGGCCGAGGGAACGGCCCGCGACACGCGAAGCGTGGGCTGAGCCACCGGAGCGAGGTGCCCGGCCCCTCAGCGCAGGGGCAGGGACACCATCGCCTCGGCGAAGCGCTCGAACACCTGGTTCGCGGTGAGCGCCGGCTGCTCGTCGATGTTGCCCAGCATCAGCGCGAAGACGACGCGGGGGTGCTCGGGATCATTGGGACGCTCGGCGATGCCCACGAAGGCCTTCTGCCCCGAGAGCGTCCCCGTCTTGGCGCGGATGAGCCCCTTGGCCCCATTGGAGGCCGCGGTGTTCGCCAGCGTGCCGTCCACCCCCGCGATGGGCAGGCTCTCCAGCAGCGCGGCGGCGTACGGCTCCTTCAGGCTGGTGTAGATGACTCCGACCAGCCCTCGCGCGGTGGCCACGTTGTAGCGCGACAGCCCACTGCCATCCGCCGCCCGCAGCAGGCGCGAGGAGATGCCCCGGCGCGTGAGCTCCTGCGCCATGGCGTCACGCAGCGCGGGGTAGCTCTCCGTGCCCGTGCGCTCGCGGGTGAAGCGCAGGCCGAGCCGCTCCGCATAGAGGTTGAGCGACTCCTTGTTCGTCACCTTCACCAGGTCGGCCAGCGACGGGCTGACGAACTCCAGGAGCGGCTCGCTCGTGGTGGCCGAGGGCACGGCGGCCGTCCGCGGCGCGGCCGGGACGCGCCAGATGCCTCGCACGGCCAGGGCCGCCTCCATGCACGAGGTGAAGAGGGATTGTGGCTCGTCGACGGCGACGCGCATCGACGCCTTGCGCGGGCACTGCTCCGCCGTCGAGCGCCACACGCAACGGAAGCGTCCACTGCCCCGCTCGCGCACGCAGCCGACCCCGGCCCGCTGGGCGTTCGGCTCGAGGTACACGACGGGCGGAGGCGCCTCGAAGGCCGGGCTGTAGCGCACCACGATGGGCCGCCGGGGCTGGGACTTGCAGTCCTGCCCCTCGGGGCGCTCCAGCGACAGGTCCACCACGTTTTCGCGGAAGACGAAGGGGGTGGGGGCCACGCTGTAGGCGTAGGCCGCGTCGTCCCAGGCCCAGCCGGGGCCGAACAGGCCATAGGGCCCCTCGTCGGCGTTGATCACCCGCACCGCCCCGAGCCACTGCCGGATGCCGCGTGAGTGGATGGCCTCGGCGAGCTGCTCGCAGGCCACGGCCGTCTCGGGGAAGCGCCACGAGCCCAGCGACGGGTCTCCCGAGGCCTCCACCACGAGATCCCCGAGGAAGAGGTTGCCGAGCTGTGTGCCCTCGAGCCGCACCGGCGTGCGGAAGCGGTAGTCCGGGCCGAACGCCGAGAGCGCCGCGGAGGTGGACACCACCTTCATCGTCGACGCGGGCAGCAGGCGCACGTGCTCGTGGCGCGCGTAGAGGGGGGCCCCCGTCGCCGCATCCACAATGAAGACACTGGCCAGCGTGCCCTCGCTCTCCACCGACTCGAAGAGGGCGTCCGCCACCGTCGTCAGTGCCGACGAGGGTGGCGGTGGACGGGTCGTCGTCGCATGGGGGACACAGGCCGGCAGCACGAGGGCCGCCAGAAGGAGCGTCGCGAGGGGGGAACGGCGCATGGTCTCACGCTACCGTCCCCTATCCGAGGTGTCGACGCTCGGGTTCCGCACGGTGCGGGGCTTTCGTGCGGACGTCCACAGAGGAGGCGGGGGGGCAACCCGGGGTCCGGGCACCCTCACCCCGTCCCTCTCCCGGAGGGAGAGGGGTTGTTGCACTCCCCTACTTCCGGGCCAGGTAGTCCTGGAGCGGACGCACCGTCTGCTCCTTGCGCAGCAGTGACTCCAGCGCCCCCACCGCCATCCGCGCCGCCTGCACCGTCGTGTAGTACGGCACGCTGTGCATCAGCGACTCGCGGCGGATGGAGAAGCTGTCCGCGATCTCCTGCTTGCCGAACGTCGTGTTGATCACCAGGACGATCTGCCCGTCCACGATCTTGTCCACGATGTGCGGCCGGCCCTCCTGCACCTTCAGCACCTTCTGCGTGTCGATGCCCTTCGTCGACAGGTACTGGTGCGTGCCGCCCGTGGCCACGATCTGGAACCCCAGCGAGCGCAACCGCCTCGCCAGGTCCACCACCGCCGGCTTGTCGTCGTTCTTCACCGAGATGAAGACCTTGCCGCTCCTCGGCAGCTTCACGCCCGCCGCCTGCTGGCTCTTCGCGAACGCCGCCGCGTAGTCGTCCGCGATGCCCATCACCTCGCCCGTCGACTTCATCTCGGGCCCGAGGATGACGTCCACCCCGGCGAAGCGCGCGAACGGGAACACCGACTCCTTCACCGCCACGTGCCGGAACTCGGGCTCCTGTGTCGCCCCCAGCTCCGCCAGCGTCTTGCCCACCATGCACAGCGAGGCGATCTTCGCCAGCGCCACACCCGTGGCCTTCGAGATGAACGGCACCGTGCGGCTCGCCCGCGGGTTCACCTCCAGCACGTAGATCGTCTTGCCCTGAATGGCGAACTGCACGTTCATCAGGCCCACCACGCCCAGCTCCTTCGCCAGGGCCATCGCCTGATCCTTCATCCGCTCCACCAGGTCCGGCGACAGCGAGTGCGGCGGCAGCGTGCACGCCGCGTCTCCCGAGTGCACCCCCGCCTCCTCCACGTGCTCCAGCACGCCGCCCACCAGCACCGCGCCCGTCTTGTCCGCCACCAGATCCAGGTCCACCTCGGTGGCGTCCTTCAGGAAGCGGTCGATCAGCACCGGGTGCTCCGGCGACGCGCTCACCGCCTCGCGCATGTACCGCTCCAGGCTCTGCTGGTCGTACACGACCTCCATCGCCCGGCCGCCCAGCACGTACGAGGGCCGCACCATCACCGGGTAGCCGATGCGCTCGGCCACACGGTAGGCCTCCTCATGGCTGCGCGCCACGCCGTTCTCCGGCTGCATCAGTCCCAGCTTCTCGATGAGCTGCGCGAAGCGCTCGCGGTCCTCGGCCCGGTCGATGGCGTCCGGCGGCGTGCCGAGAATCGGCAGCCCCGCCTTCTCCAGCGGCACGGACAGGCGCAGCGGCGTCTGCCCGCCGAACTGCACGATGGCGCCCACCGGCTTCTCGCGCTGCGACACCTCCAGCACGTCCTCGATGGTCAGCGGCTCGAAGTACAGGCGGTCCGACGTGTCGTAGTCCGTGGACACCGTCTCCGGGTTGCAGTTGACCATCACCGTCTCGTACCCGGCCTCGCGCAGCGCGAAGGCCGCGTGCACGCAGCAGTAGTCGAACTCGATGCCCTGGCCAATCCGGATGGGGCCGCTGCCCAGGATGAGCACCTTCTGGCGCTCGGTGGGCGGCGCCTCGTCCTCCTCCTCGTATGTGGAGTAGAGGTAGGGCGTGTAGGCCTCGAACTCCGCCGCGCAGGTATCCACCCGCTTGTACACGGGCCGGATGCCCTTCTCGTGCCGGCGGGCCCGCACCTCGGCCTCGGTGCAGCCCAGCAGCTGCGCCAGGTACTTGTCCGCGAAACCGTCCGACTTCGCCGCGCGCAGCACCTCGTCCGGCACCTTCTCCAGCTTGCCGAACTCCTGGATGCGCTTGGCCTCGTGCACCAGCGCCTGGATGTGGCGCAGGAACCACGGGTCGATGCACGACAGCTCGTGCACCTCCTCCACCGACATGCCCTCGCGGAAGGCCTGCACCACGTAGGTGGGCCGCTCGGGCCGGGGCACGCGCACGTGGTCGCGCAGCACCTTGCGCCGCTCGTCCTTGTTCTCGGGCAGCTCGGGGGACTCCAGCCCCGTGCGGCCGGACTCCATGGAGCGCATCGCCTTGAGGTACGCCTCGCGGAAGGTGCGGCCGATGGCCATCACCTCTCCCACCGCGCGCATGCTGGTGGTGAGGGTGCGGTTGGCGTGGGGGAACTTCTCGAAGTTGAAGCGCGGCACCTTCACCACCACGTAGTCCAGCGTGGGCTCGAAGGAGGCCGGGGTGTCGCGGGTGATGTCGTTGCGCAGCTCGTCCAGCGTGTAGCCCAGGGCCAGCTTCGCGGCGATCTTCGCGATGGGGTAGCCCGTGGCCTTCGACGCCAGCGCGCTGGAGCGCGACACACGCGGGTTCATCTCGATGACCACGATGCGCCCGTCGCGCGGGTTGACGCCGAACTGGATGTTGGAGCCACCCGTGTCGACGCCGATCTCCCGGATGATGCGCATGGAGGCCTCGCGCAGCCGCTGGTACTCGCGGTCCGTGAGCGTCTGGGCCGGGGCCACGGTGATGGAGTCACCCGTGTGCACGCCCATGGGGTCGAGGTTCTCGATGGAGCAGACGATGATGACGTTGTCCGCCGAGTCGCGGACCACCTCCAGCTCGTACTCCTTCCAGCCGAGCACGCTCTCCTCGATGAGGATGGTACTGGTGGGGCTGGCCTTGAGGCCGGAGCGGCAGATGGCCTCGTACTCGTCGCGGTTGTACGCGATGCCGCCGCCGGTTCCACCCAGGGTGAAGGAGGGCCGGATGATGGCCGGGAAGCCGATCTCCTCGGTCAGGGCGAGGGCCTGCTCCATGGTGGTGGCGTAGCCGCTCTTGGGCAGCGCCACGCCGATGCGCTCCATGGCCTGCTTGAAGAGCAGTCGGTCCTCGGCCTTGTTGATGGCCTCCAGCGAGGCGCCGATGAGCCTCACCCCATACTTCTCGAGGATGCCCTGCTCGGCGAGCGCCTTGGCCAGGTTGAGCGCCGTCTGGCCGCCCATGGTGGGGAGGAGCGAGTCGGGGCGCTCCTGCGCGAGGATCCGCTCGGCGACCTCCACCGTGATGGGCTCGATGTACGTGCGGTGGGCGAACTCCGGGTCGGTCATCACCGTCGCCGGGTTGCTGTTCAGGAGGACGACTTCGACGCCCTCTTCTCGCAGCGCCTTGATGGCCTGGGTCCCTGAGTAGTCGAACTCGACGGCCTGGCCGATAACGATCGGACCGGAGCCAATGACGAGAACCTTCCGGATATCGGTACGCTTGGGCATCGAGGGGGGGCCAATAGCAACCTTCGCCCCCGCTTGCACTAATCGTGTGAAACGGGTAGCCGGGGGGTGGAAGGTAGAGGCCTGCCCGGTGGCAGGGAGGTCGATCCCAGGCGGCCGGGCGCTCTGCTAGGCTGCGCTCCGTTTTCCGGAGGTTTCATGCGTCGCTGGTCCCTGGCCCTGCTTCTCTCCCTCGCCGCTCCCGCCCTCGCCCAGGAGGCCCAGGAAGCTCCCGCCCCGGCCGCCGAGCCGGCCCCTGCCGCCGCTCCCGCCCCGGCCGCCGAGCAGGCGTCCCCCGCCGGGGAACCGGCTCCCGCGGCCGAGAAGCCGGTCCGCCGCCGCCGCCGGCAGGAGGCCGCCGCCGAGGCACCCGCCCCC